>JAEUPW010000113.1 GCA_016790045.1 Candidatus Competibacteraceae bacterium | reverse complement strand
GCGCGTTGAAATCGGCCTTGACCGACCAGGCGGCCTCCCCCAAGGGCTGGCGCACCTCGCCATCGAGGCTGAGTCGGGTTTCGGCCGGGCCGGTCACGCGCTGCTCGAAGGTCACCCGCTCGCGCAGTTCGCCCTTGACCGCGCCTTGGCCTTTGAAGACGCCGTAGGGCTGGATCGGCGCTTGCCAGTCGAGTTGCAGATCGAGCGGATAGTTTCCGGTGGGGTTGACCCGCCCGCTCACCCGCGCCTCGCCCAACGGCGATTTAACCTCCAGGGATTCGATATTCAAACCCTCGGCGTCCGAGCGGGCCTTGAGGTTGACGGCGTCGATTTGGATCGGCGCCGCGCCGGGCGAGACGATGCGGATATCGCGGCCTTGCAGATCGTCGATGGTGACGCCGACCGGCAGTTGGACGTCCGGCAGGACAAACGGTTCGGACGGGGCGGGGGGCTCCTGTTTGGGCGGCAGATGCAGCTCCAAACCCGTGAAGTGCAAACGGTTCACGGTCAGTCGCCGGTCGAGCAAATCGCCGGGGCTCCAGTCCAGATCGGCGCTGTCGAGCTTGAGCTTGAGCGGCCCGTCTTCGTAGCGCAAGCCCTCGACCCGCAACGGCCCCCATAGGCTGCCATTCAGTTTGTCGTAGCTCAACTGGCCCGGCACGAAGCGGTTGGCCAACCCCAGCAAGGTGCTGAGGCCGGTTTCGGTGGTGATGGCGATGCTGGCCACCAGCGCGATCAGCGCCAACAGCGCCAGCGGGACGCCGATCAACCAGAATAGCGGGCGCTTTAGCATGGCCGGCCGCTCACAGATCGGGTCCGATGCTGAAGGAAAACCGGAAGGCGTCGCCCGGCGGGCGGTCCAATCCGGTGGCGAAATCGATCCGCACCGGCCCCACGGGCGAGCGCCAGCGCACCCCCACCCCGGCCCCGGTTTTCAGTTCCGGTTGCCCGCCGTTGAAGGCGTCGCCGGCGTCCACGAACACCGCCACCCCCCAGTTGTCCCACACCCGGCGCTCGTATTCGAGGCTGGCGACCAGCAGATTCTTGCCGCCGATGACTTGACCCTTGTCGTTGGTGGGTCCGATTTTGTTGAAAGCGTAGCCGCGCACGGTGGTGTCGCCGCCGGTGAAGAAGCGCAGCGAGGCCGGAAGCTCTTCGAAGTCTTCCAAAATGGCGGTCGCGCCGACTTCGCCGCGCGCGATGATCCGATGGTCGTCGTTGAACGCGTAAATCCCTTTCAGGCGGATCAGGCCTTGCAGGAAGTTGATGTCCGACAACAGCGCCGTCGAGGCGCCTTTCACCTCGAACCCGAACAGCAGGCCGCGCGTCGTGAACAGGCGATCGTCGGCGTTGACCCAGGTCCAGTTCAAACCGGGAATGACGAGAAACGAAGTCGAGCGGGGTTCGTCGCCGATCTGGTAGTCTTCGTATTGCATGTTCAGGCTATAAATCCTTAACCAGTTCCCGATTTCCTGCTGGTAAAGCCCGCCCAGGGCGATGCGCTCGTAGTCCTGATCCTCGTAGTTTTGCAGGGTGTAGTTGGCGGTCAGCGCGTATTGCTCGGTGACCGGATCGTGGCCGGGGATACTGTATTTGGCGCCGAGGTACGATTTGATCGGGGACAACTGCAATTCCGCTTCGTAAAAGTGTCCCCGGCGGTTGACCCAGCGGTTTTCGACTTTCGCCCTGCCCCTGGGGCCGGTGTCGGTGCCGTAACCCAGGCCGACGCTGTATTTGTGCCGCTTGTTCGGCTCCAGCTCGACGTCGACCGGCACGCTGACCGTCTTGGCGTCGGGCGAGGCGTTGATCCGCACTTGGCTGAAATAGGTGCTGCCGCCGAGATCGCCTTGCAATTTCAGCAACTCGTTGGCGTCGTAGGGATCGCTGGGTTTGAAACGCGGGTAGCGGCTCAGCAGTTTCGGCGACAAGATGTTTTGCTTGAAAGAGATGTCGCCGAAGCGGTAGCGCTTGCCGGTGTCGTAGTGCAACTTGATAACGGCTTCATAAGCCTGCAAGTCGATCTGGATAGTATGTTCGACGAATTGGGCGTCGAAATAGCCCCGCTCGGTGGCCAGGGCTTCCAGATTCTGCTTGAGCTGTTCGTATTTGACGTGTTCGAGAGTCTGGCCTTTGACCAGCGGTTTCTTGTCCAGCAGCTTTTGAAAGACCGGATCCTGCGCGGCATCGCCCAGCACCCGCACATCCGCCAGGGCGATGGGCAGGGTGCGGCCGAGCTGGATGCGGTAGCGGGCTTCCCAGCCGCCGGCGGTCCGGTTTAGGCTGCTGTCGATCTTGGGTTCGTAATAGCCGAACGGTTGCAGCGCTTCCTGAATGTGGCGCTCGGCGTTGTCGTGCAGCCATTGCAATTGGGTGTCGTCGGGCGCGGCCTTGCCGTGGAAGCGGTTGATGTCCAGATGGCCGAGCACGTTGTCCCGCAGCGGACCCTCCACGCCCTCGACCGCGACGGTCAAAACGCCGGCCGGCGCGGCGTGCTCGGCCGGTTTGGGCGGTTCGGGTTGCGCCTGCGCGTATAGCGGCGCGACCGGCGCGATAAGGCAGCAGAGCAGCGCTAAAAATCGGTTGAAGCGCGGGCTTGAAACGGCTCGAATCATGACAAAATCAGAGGCTGGCGTAGCCTGGCGGCGAATGGAAATTTGCGGCGGCGAAACAACTGAGGGCCGTGATGGGCGCCAATGCGGTCTGTGCGCGAGCGACGCTAACGAGCGGTTTAACATATTTCGCGGAGTCGGAAAACGGTTGACGCCGCGATTTTTGCCAACAGCCTGGAATTCGATATGGCCCAATTGCAATGCCCCACCCTCGATTTTTTCGTCGGCAATACACCGTTGATCCGATTTCAGCGCCTGCCGGGTTCTACACGCAACCTGATTCTGGGCAAGCTCGAAGGCCATAATCCGGCGGGTTCGGTCAAGGACCGTCCGGCGCTGAGCATGATCCGGCAGGCGGAAGCGCGCGGCGCGATCCGGCCCGGCGACGCGCTGATCGAGGCGACCAGCGGCAACACCGGCATCGCCCTGGCGATGATCGCGGCCATGAAAGGCTACCGGATGCTGCTGGTGATGCCGGAGAACCAAAGCGCGGAGCGCCGCGCCGCTATGCAGGCTTACGGGGCCGAACTGATCCTGGTCAGCCAAGAGAACGGGATGGAGGGCGCGCGCGATCTGGCCGCGCGCTTGGAGCGGGAGGGCAAGGGACGGGTGTTGGACCAGTTCGGCAACCCGGACAACCCGCTGGCGCACTACCGGACCACCGGACCCGAAATCTGGCGCGACACCCGAGGCTCGATCACCCATTTCGTCAGCGCCATGGGCACCACCGGCACCATCATGGGCGTCTCGCGCTACCTGAAGGAACAAAATCCCGCCGTGCAAATCGTGGGCGTGCAACCGACCGAAGGTTCCAGCATCGCCGGCATCCGTCGCTGGCCGCCGGCTTACCTGCCCAAAATTTACGATCCGGCGCGGGTGGACCGGATCATCGACATCGGTCAGGACGACGCCGAGGCCACGACCCGCCGGCTGGCGCGCGAGGAGGGGATTTGTTGCGGCGTTTCGTCGGGCGGCGCTGCGGCGGCGGCGCTGCGGCTGTCGGCCGAGCTGGAAAACGCGGTGATCGTCACCATTATCTGCGACCGGGGCGACCGCTATTTGTCCACCGGACTGTTTGCGGGTTGAGCGCATGGGCAAATCGGCGGCGAAAAAGCGGCGAGCGCTGGCGGAACTTCCCCCGTTTGTCGCGCGGATCGAGGATCTGACCCACGAAGGCGCGGGCGTGGCGCGGCGGGACGGCAAAACCGTGTTCGTCGAAGGCGGGCTGCCGGGCGAGGAGGTGGAATGCGTCTACACCGCCCGGCGCGGCCGGCGCGATGAGGCGCGGGCGATCCGGGTTCTCGATCCCGCGCCGGAGCGGGTCGAACCGCGCTGCGCCCATTTCGGCCTGTGCGGCGGCTGCGCCTTGCAGCATCTCGATCCGGACAGCCAGCGCAGCATCAAGCAACGCTGGCTGCTCGACAGCCTGACCCACCTCGGCAGGATTGAACCGAAGGCGCTGCTGGAGCCGATGGCTGGACCGGTTTGGGGCTACCGGCGACGGGCGCGCCTGGGCGTCAAATGGGTCGAGAAAAAAGGCCGGGTGCTGGTGGGCTTCCGGGAGCGGCACAGCCCTTATCTCGCCGATCTGCGCCGCTGCGAGGTGCTGGATGAGCGCGTCGGTGGCTTGCTGGACGAGCTGGCGCGGCTGGTCGAGAGCCTGTCGGTCCGCGAGCGGTTGCCGCAGATCGAAATCGCCGGCGGCGACGCGGTCATGGCCTTGAGCTTTCGGGTGTTGGCGCCGCCGGACGAAAGCGATTTGGAGCGGTTGCGGGCCTTTGGCGAGCGCTGCGGCGTGGCGGTTTATCTGCAATCCGCCGGCCCGGACAGCGTGCGGCCCCTGGCGGCGGAGCCGCCGCCGCTGAGCTATCGGTTGCCGGAGTTCGATCTGGAGCTGGCGTTTCTGCCGTCGCATTTCATTCAGATCAACGCCGCCGTCAACCGGCGTTTGATCGCCCGCGCCTGCGAGCTGCTGGAGGTCGGGCCGAACGATCGGGTGCTGGACCTGTTTTGCGGCTTGGGCAATTTCAGCTTGGCGCTGGCGCGGCGGGCGCGGGAGGTGGTCGGCGTGGAAGGCGACGCCGCCTTGGTCGAATGGGCCAAGCGCAACGCGGCGCGCAACGGGATCGACAACGCGGCGTTTTTCGCCGCCGACCTGGCGGGCGATCTGGCGCAACAGCCGTGGCTGCAAGGCGGTTACGATAAAGTGTTGCTCGATCCGCCGCGCTCCGGCGCATTGGCGTTGTTGCCGCAACTGGCGGCGCTGGGCGCGCGGCGGGTGGTGTACGTCTCGTGCCATCCAGCGACGCTGGCGCGAGACGCGGGCGAACTGGCGCGGCGGTTCGGTTATCGCCTGGACAGCGCGGGCGTACTGGACCTGTTTCCGCACACCGCGCACGTCGAATCCATCGCGGTGCTGGTCCGGGAATGACATTTCGGGTCAGGGTGGAATTCCCGAGGTGGGACGGAAGCTGCGGGCGGTGTGCGGGGCCGCGCTAGAGGGTGGCGGTCCGGCGGGTTTTAAACCGCAGCTTCGAGCGCTGGAGGTGGAATAAAAAATGCTTAAAACGAGCGAGTTAAACCCTTCGATCCGCCATGATCCTCAAACGGCCACGCACGCTTCCCCTGCGCCAAAAAATGATGGCGCTCAATCTGTTCGGTGGCGCCATCACTTTGCTGGTCACTTTCGCGCTGTTTTCGTTCGTTTATTTTTATTCGGCCCAGCAACGGGTGACGGCCAACGCCATGGCGACCGCCCGGCTGTTGGCTCAGAACATCACGCCGATGCTGGTGTTTGGGGATCGCGAAGCCGCGCGGGCTTTGCTGGCCACGCTCGACCAGCAGACCGATATCCTGTCGGCGACCGTCTATGGCGCGGAAGGCCACGTTTTCGCGACCTGGGCGCACCCGCGCCAACCCGCCGGAACGGTCGCGGTTTCCGCCGCTCCCCTCACCACCTTTGGGGCGATGCTGGAATCCGGCCAGTTGGAAATCGTGGTGCCGATGTTGCAGGAAGGCGAGCGGGTCGGCGCTTTTCAACTGCGGGAAAGCTTGCAATCGATCAGCCAGGAAATTCGGCAGTTCGTGCTGATCGGGCTGGCGCTGACCTTGATCGCCAGCGCGCTGGCGGCGATTTTGCTGCACCGGCTCCAGCTGCGCGCGCTGGCGCCCGTGTTCGAATTGTCGAACCTGGCCGAGCGGGTCGCCACCCAATACGATTACCGCTTGCGCGCCCGCGTCCAAGCCGACGACGAACTCGGCCGTCTGGCGCGGTGTTTCAACGAGATGCTGGAGCGCATCGAAGCGCGGGAAAGCGCGCTGACGGCCGAAATCGGCGAGCGGCGGGCGGCCGAGCGGAAACTGGACCGGCTCGCTCACTACGACAGTTTGACGCAATTGCCGAACCGCTATCTGTTTCAGAAGGAGATCCAGCGCGTCATCGGGGGCGCGGTGGCGGATGGCCACCTGACCGCGCTGCTGTTCATCGATTTGGACAACTTTAAACTGGTCAACGATACCGCCGGCCACGACGCGGGGGATCTGTTGCTCAAAGTCGTCGCCAAACGCCTGTCGGCGGTGTTGCGCGATTCGGATCGGCTGTACCGTCTGGGCGGGGATGAGTTCGCCGCCATCCTGCCCCAGCTCGGCTCGATCGCGCAGGCGGAAGCGCTGGCCGAACGGATTATCGCGACCCTCGCCAGCCCGATGCTGATCTGCGGGATGGAGATGCGCGTCGGGGCCAGCATCGGCATCGCCCAGTGCGCGATTCAAAGCGTGGAGCCCGCGCTGCTGCTGCGTCAGGCGGATATCGCCATGTATGCCGCCAAACAGGCGGGAAAAAATGCCTATCGCGTGTACGACCGTTCGATGGTCGCCGCCGCGCAAGCCCGCCTCGATCCGCCGGCGCTCGCGGATGCCGACTGAAGCGCCGGCCGACCTTCGCTGAATCCCTGATCCCGCTGCCCCAGGCGCCGCGATCGCCCGAGAAGTTGAGCGGGAGGGCGTTTGTTTGTAAGGTGTCGGCTCTTTTGGCCGAGCGGAGAGTTCGATGCGCGAGAGGAGGTCCGGTCGAGTTTGTGCCAGCTTGGCCTGCGCGGCGGCGTTGGCCGCGCTGTCGGGGTCGCCAGCCCTCGCGCTCGCCGAAACGGCGGCCGTGCTGGAGCGTTCGCTGGAAGAGCTGACACGGATGGGCCTGACGCGCCCGCCCCGCGACGTCGAAGTCTCCACCGCCGCCAAATTTCGCCAGAGCGCGGCCAGCGCGCCGACGCCGGTTTATGTGGTGACCGCCGAGGACATTCGCGCCTTCGGCTACCGGACGCTGGGCGATATCCTGCACGGCTTGCCGGGTCTGTTCGTCACCGACGACCATCAATACCGCTATCTCGGCGCTCGGGGTTTCGGCTTGCCGGGCGATTACAACACCCGCGTCCTGATCCTGATCGACGGCGAGCGCGTCAACGAAAGCAATTACGACAGCGCCCTGGTCGGCAGCGAATTTCCGCTCGATGTCGACCTGATCGAGCGGGTCGAATACGTGCCCGGACCCGGCTCGGCGATTTACGGCAACAACGCGTTTTTCGGCGTGGTCAACGTGTTCACCAAGGGCGGACACGCCTTCGACGGCGGCGAGCTGGCGCTCCAACTCGGCAGTTTCAACACCCGCAAGGCGCGGGCCAGTTACGGCAAGCGTTTCGACAGCGGGCTCGAACTGCTGCTGTCCGGCACCCGTTACGACCGAGACGGCCCGCGCCATCCGTATTACTGGGATTGGGGCGCGCCGGAGCGCGAAGGCGGCGGCGAAGGGTTGGACTACGATCGGAGCACGAGCCTGTTCGGCAAGATCGCCTACGGTCCGCTGACCTTGGAAGGCGGCCGCTTCAAGCGCGCCGACGGCCTCGCCCTGGTTTATAACGGCATCATTTACGACGAGCGCGACGCCAGATTCGAAGACCGTCGCGCGTATCTGATCGCGCGCTACGAAGACCGCATCGCGCCGGATTGGGATTTGTATCTGCGGCTCGGGTACCACCGCTACGACTCGGCCGTCATCTACCTCATCCCGGACGATCCCGCCGTTTCCGGAGGGCTGACCGCCGGCGCGGGCAAGGACCTGACGCCCGCGCGCTGGTGGGATGGCGAAATTCGGCTGACCCATTCCGGCTTCGACCGCCACCGCTGGATGGTGGGCGCGGAGTGGCACAACAACCATCGCTTGGGCGTCACCTTCTACCAACCGCCCGACACGCCCTATTTCGATTTCGGCTACCGCTTCCACCGCTACGGCTTGTATCTTCAGGACGAGATCCGGCTGAACGACGCTCTGACCGTGTTGGCCGGGGCGCGACACGACGTCAGCCCGTTCGGCGAAAACACCCATCCGCGGTTGGGGCTGGTGTGGCGGCCCTCCGAGGCCACGACCATCAAAGCGCTGTACGGGACCGCGTTTCGCGCGCCCAGCTTTTTCGAGCAGGCGACCACGGCCATCGTATTGGGCGAGACCAACGACGCCATCGATCTGGCGAGAACCGGGCTGCGGCCCAAAACGATCGAAACCCTGCAATTCGGCCTGGAACACTTCCTGACGCCCTCCAGCCGCCTTGCCGCCTCGGTCTATCGGTATCGGATGGACGATCTGCTCAGCCAAGGGTTCGACGAAACCAGCGGCGATACCTATTTCGTCAATCTCGGCAAGATCGAGGGTCGAGGCCTCGAAGTCGCGCTGGAGCAGCGGTTCGACAGCGGCTTGCGCGGCACGCTCAGCTATTCGCTGCAAGACAGCGAACTCAAGCCGGGACAGCGCTTGCCCAATTCCCCCCGATCCATGCTGAAGCTCCATCTCTCCGCGCCTTTGTGGAACCCGCGTTGGCGTTTGGGCGCGGAAGCGCTGTATCTGAGCGAGCGCGGCACGCTGGCGGGCGACGGCGTCGACGCCCATCTCGTCGGCAATGTGGCGATCGGCGGAGATTTGGCCAAAAACGCGAACGTTTCAGTCGGCCTTTACAACATTGGCGATACCCGGTACGCCGATCCCGTCAACCCCATTTTCAGGGTGGATGCGATCGATCGGGATGGGTTCAATGTTCAGTTTAAACTGAACCTCGGGTTTTGAGCATGGCGCGCCGATGGATAGCGCCCGCCCGGCTGATGCTGCTGGCGCTCGGTCTGGGCGCGGCGGCGAGCTGGGCCGAGACGGCCGAGGAAAGCGAGCTGAAAGCGGCTTATATCTACCGGTTCGCCCAGTATACGACGTGGCCCGACCCGCCGTCCGGAGAGGTCAAATTTTGTAGTTACGGCCAGCCCGCCATCGACGAAGGGCTGAGAAAGCTGCAAGGGAGGACGGTGCAAAACGTCCCGATCAGCGTCTCGCGAGTCGACTCGCCGCAAGCGGCCAAGATCTGCCATGTGCTGTTCTTGCATGTCGATCGGCGCGGCGAGTTGGCCGCATGGGTGGCGGCGCTGGCTTTACAGCCGGTGCTGGTGGTCAGCGATTTGCCGGACGCCTTCCGGGAAAAAGCCATGATCGTGTTCGCGGTGGAGCCCAATCGCGTCACTTTTAGAATCAACCTCACCCAAGCCCGCGCCTCGGGCTTATCGCTGAGCGGACAAATGCTCAAGCTCGCCCAGGAAGTCCGCTAATGCGGCGGAAAGTTTTACGACAAACCCGCTCGGCATTGAATAGTTGTTAGTATTTCGAGATACTATTCGGATAAAATAATAGGGAAATGTTTAATCTTTTGGCGGGAAACTTTTTATTCTTGATCCAATATTCGCCGCTCAAGCGCGACTGGTTTCCCGAAACTGCGGCGAATAACGGTGACGCGGCGGATCGACTTTAGTGGTTGCGCGCTCTGGGCGCTCGATCCTGTTCGATCGGGCGACGATGCGGGCGACAGTGAAAAGCTGAAGCGAAAAGGCGTGCTCGGGGGCCGCTTTTTAACATAAAGAAGATGGGGTGCTTTGCCGTGGCAAGCGGGAAACTATAATGGAAAAACCCTTGTGGCGAGGGTGCTTGAAAGGGATGCCGGCGCGAGCGGCATCCGTTTATCTGGGCGCGACCGCCGTCGCGGTCGCGGCGGCCCCGGATCTCACGCAATTCAGCATAGAAGATTTGATGCAGGTCAAGGTCGTATCGGCCGCGAAGATCGAGCAATCCTTGCAAGACACCGCGGCGGCGGTGTTCGTCATCACCGCCGAGGATATTCGCCGGTCGGGAGCGACCAGCCTGCCGGAAGCGCTCAGGCTCGCGCCCGGCGTGGAAGCGGCGCGCATCGACGCCAGCCGCTGGTCGGTCACCATTCGCGGCTTCAACGGGCGCTTCGCCAATAAATTGCTGGTGTTGGTGGATGGCCGCTCGATTTACACGCCGCTCTTTTCCGGGGTGCATTGGGAAGTGCAGGGCCCGCCTTTGGACGAGATCGAGCGCATCGAAGTGATTCGAGGGCCAGGCGGCACGCTGTGGGGCGCTAACGCCGTCAACGGCGTCATCAACGTCATCACCAAGCATCCCAAAGAGACCGGGGGCGGCCTGGTGAGTTTGACCGCCGGCGACGAGGAGCGCGCCAGCGCCGGGCTCCGTTACGGCGGAAGCTTGGGCGAGCGAGCGCAGTATCGCGTGTACGGACAATTCGCGGACCGCGATGGGCAAGTCGCGCCCGACGGCCGGGATGCCGGGGACCAGTGGCGGATCGGCAAGGGAGGGTTTCGGCTGGATTGGGCGGCCTCGGATACGGATACCGTCATCGCGCAGGGCGAGCTGTACCGGGCGAAGTTCAAACAGAACTTCAGCACGTTCAGCCTCGCGCCGCCTTATGGCGATGATTTTTTGTCGTCGGCCGACGCCGACGGCGGCAGCTTGCAAGCGCGCTGGGAGCGGCGCTATTCGGCGACTTCCAAAATGGGCGTGCAGGTTTATTATCAGTACGAAGATCGCCAGGACCCGCTGTACGTGGCGGACCTCGAAACCTTCGATCTCGACTTTCAGCACAGTTTCGCGCCGGGCGACCGCCAGGAAATCGTGTGGGGGTTCGGCTATCGGCGCAACCGCGACCAATTCACCGACACCGCCGTCAGCCGCATCGAGCCTCGGGGCTTGACCACCGAACTGTTCAGCGCGTTCGCGCAGGACCAGATCGAGCTGATCCCGCAACACCTGCGCCTGATCGCCGGCGTCAAGGTCGAGCACAACGATTTTAGCGGCTGGGAATGGCAGCCCAGCCTGCGCGCGCTGTGGGCCCCGCATCCCGATCACCGGGTCTGGGTCGCGGCCTCTCGCGCGGTGCGCACGCTTTCGCGCGGCGAGCAAGATGCGTCGCGGATCAATATGTTTACCTCGCCGCCTTCGCCCGCGAGCGGCAACTTGCCGCTGGTGGTCGCGCTGGTGAGCCCGGACCAGCAACTCGATTCGGAGGAATTGACCGCCTACGAGATCGGTTATCGCTTCCGGGTGACGGAGCGGCTGTCGGTGGACGCCACCCTGTTCCAGCATGATTACGATCGCCTGCTGGTCGGGGATATCTCGGCGCCTTCGCTGCAAACCGGGTTTTTGCCGCCGTATCTGCTGCTGCCGGTCAGCCTGTCGAACACGGGCTCCGGCACCAAGAGCGGCGTCGAGCTGGCGATGGATTGGCGGCCGACCGAACAGTGGCGTTTGCGTCTGGCCTATTCTTATCTCGATTCGGACCTGAACAAAAAGCAGACGGACGAACACATCTACACCGACGGCAACCATCAGCAATTCTCCTTGTTTTCATCCTGGAACCCGCGCGACGATGTGGATGTGGATCTCTGGTGGCGTTACGTCGAAGGCAACGAAACCAACTGGGTTTCCTTTACCGGCGCCAGCAAGATCGACCCTTACTCCAGCGTGGATTTGCGTCTGGCCTGGCGGCCTCGAAAGGAGCTGGAACTCTCCTTGGTGGGCGCCAATTTGCTCGACGATCGCCACCTGGAATTCGTCCAGGAAGCGTTCGCCTTCCCGGTCGAAGTGGAGCGTAGCTTCTACGGCCAAGTGAAATGGATGTTCTGACGACGCCAGGCTCGCCGGGGCGCTGGCTCGGGCGCTACAACCGGTCCGCCCGCGCGCGGATCGAAAGCTGTCGCGGGCCGGCGCTGGCGCGCGGGCGTCGGCTGGCCGGGGTCGGCATCAAGCTGTTGCTGGGGGCTTTATTGGCCAGCAGCCCCAGTTGGGCCGGCGAATTTGACGAGTACGCCGTCAAGGCCGCCTATCTTTATAACTTCGCCAAATTTGTGGAATGGCCCTCGGAAGCCTTCGACCAAGCTGACGCGCCTTTGCTGATTTGCATCGCCGGCTCCAACCCGTTCGGCGGCGCGCTGGATACGCTCGCCGGCAAGCTGGTCGAAAGCCATCCGGTGACGGTGCGCCACCTCCCCGCAGCGACCGGTCTCGAACCCTGTCACATCGTGTTTATCGGTCGCGCCGAGCAGGGGCGAATCAAGGCGCTGCTGGCCAAACTCGCGCAACAGCCGGCGCTGACGGTCAGCGACGCGAGCGATTTTATCCGGGCGGGCGGGATGATCGGCCTGATCGAGGCCGAGCAGCGCATCCGTTTCAACATCAGCCTGACCGCCGCCCGCCAGGCCAACCTCAAATTGAGTTCCCAACTGCTCAAGCTGGCCACCGCTGTGGAGTAGGGTGGCAGAGGACCTCGATGGTCGCATTCGACAAGCTGTCGGTAAAAAACAAGTTGATGGCGGTCATGCTGTTGACCAACGCCGTGGTGCTGTTGGCCGTCGGCGTGGCGCTGATCGCCAACGAAACCTACTCCCAGCGCAAAGTCGCCCAGGCCCAACTGCTGACGCTGGCCACGGTCATCGGCGCCAATACCGCCTCGGCATTGCTGTTCAACGATCTCCAGGCCATGCAGCAGAATCTGGCGGTGCTCAAAGCCAAGCCGGATGTGCCGTATGCCGTGATCGACGACCTCCAGGAAAAGCTTCAGGCGGAATACCGCGCGCCCGGATTGACCGACGCCCAGCGCGCCCGCATCCAGCGATGGGACACGGAGCTGGAAAACCGCCACGAACAGCAGGGCGCGATCATCGAGCAAACCGTGCTCGGCGATGGGGAGCTGTTCGGGGCGCGCGCGCGAATACTGGCCGTTAAAGTCCCGATCGCCCACGAGGGCCAACCGCTCGGCTACATCGAGATCTATTCGGATTTGCGCGGCTTGAGCGACAGCTTGCAGCGCTATTACTGGATTCTCGGCGGGCTGTTGGTCGGCTCGCTGGCCTTGGCGGCGTTGCTGTCCGCGCGCTTCCAGCGGGTGATTTCCCAACCGATCCTGGGGCTGCGCACCGCCATGAGCGGCATCGCCGAAACCCAGGACTACTCGGTTCGGGTCACTCGCGCCACCGCCGACGAAATGGGGGCTTTGGTGGATGGCTTCAACGAGATGCTGGCGCAAATCCAGCAGCGCGACGCCGAATTGGCCACCTATAACGCCCGCCTGGAACAAGAAGTGGCCGCGCGCACCCGCGATCTGTCGCTCGCCAACGCGGAATTGCAGACCCTGGTTCAGGAGATCAGCGACGCCAAAGAGCGCGCCGAGGCGGTCAGCCAAGCCAAATCGCAGTTCCTGGCCAACATGAGCCACGAGATTCGCACGCCCATGAACGGCGTGCTGGGCATGGCCGATTTGCTGTTGGGCACCGAGCTGGGCCCCAAGCAGCAATGGTTCGCCAGGATCATCAAGCAATCCGGGACCAGCTTGCTGCGCATCATCAACGACGTGCTGGATTTTTCCAAAATCGAAGCGGGCAAGCTGGAGCTGGAGAAAGTCGAGTTTTCGCTGCGCGCGCTGGTCGAGGAAGTGGTGATCCTGTTTGCCGAAAGCGCCCAGCGCAAGGGCTTGGAGCTCGTTTGTGCCACGCCATCCCCGGCGCTGTGGGTGCGGGGCGATCCGGGACGCTTGCGCCAGATTTTGAGCAATTTGCTGGGCAACGCCATCAAATTCACCGAACGGGGCGAGGTGGTGTTGCGGTTGATCGTGCTGGAGGTGCGGCCGGACAACTATTGCTTGCAATTCGAGGTGAGCGATACCGGCATCGGCGTTCCACTGACCGAACAGGAACGCATTTTCAGCGCGTTTAACCAAGCGGACGGATCGATGACGCGCAAGTACGGCGGGACCGGTCTGGGCCTGACCATCTCCAAGCAACTGGTGGAATTGATGGGCGGGATGATTTCGGTCAACAGCGTCGAGGGGCGAGGTTCGGCCTTCGGTTTCATGCTGCGCCTGGAGCGGCCGGAAACCGCGCCCGCCGAAACCGAGCAAAACAGCGCGCAACTGCCCGCGATGCGGGTGCTGGTGGTGGACGATCATCCGACCAGCGGCGAATTGATCCGGGAGCAATTGCGGGCTGCCGGGTTGCGCGCGGACACCGCCGCCGACGGCGGCGAGGCGCTGCGGCAACTGCGCGCCGCCCGCATGGCGGGCGACCCTTACCGCGTCGCGCTGTTGGACGAGCAAATGCCGGACATCAGCGGGCCGGATCTGGCCCTGGCCATCCGCGCCGATGCCGAAATTCGCGATACGCTGCTGGTGCTGCTCACCGTCATGGTGTTTCAGGACGCCTTGCACGAAAAATCGCTGCGGGCGAAGTTTGAGGCGCATCTCAACAAGCCGGTGCTCAAAAAACCGTTGCGCGCCTGCCTGCATCGTTTGCTGGACGAACAGCACGCGAGAGGGTTTGCCGGAGCGGCCGAAGATGATCGGTTCCAGCAAGCGGTGCCCCAGTATCCGGACGCCCGCGTGCTGGTGGTCGAAGACAATCCGGTCAATCAGGAGGTGGCCAAGGCCACGCTGGCGCAGTTCGCCTGCGAGGTGACGGTGGTCAACAACGGCCAGGAATCGCTCGAAGCGCTCGAGCGGAAGGCTTACGATCTGGTGCTGATGGACTGCCAGATGCCGGTGATGGACGGCTTCAAGGCCACGGAACGGATCCGCGAGCGCGAGCGCCAAGCTTCTCTGGCCGGCGAGAGCGTCAAACGCCAAGCGATTGTGGCGTTGACCGCCCACGCCATCAGCGGCGATCGCGATCACTGTCTGGCGGTCGGCATGGACGATTATCTGAGCAAGCCGTTCGGTCGCGACGACTTGGGCGCGATTTTAAAGCGCTGGTTGCCGGCGCCGGCTCCCCCGAGCGCGCCCGGACAACCCGCGATCACCCCCTTAGCCTCTGAAACCGGAGGACCCGTGAATTCCAGTATCGACCAAGAGGTGTTGGACCGAATCCGGACGCTCGAACGCAACGGCGCGGCCAATTTGGTTGCCCGGTTGGTGGGGCTTTATCTCCAGGGGACGCCGCCGCTGATCGAGCAGATGCGCAAGGCGAGCGCCGGCGGCGACGCCGCGGCGTTGCGGATGGCGGCCCATACCCTGAAATCCAGCAGCGCCAACGTCGGCGCGATGAAGCTCCACGACTTGTGCAAGGACCTGGAAAGCCGGGCGCGCGATCAGCAAATCGAGGACGCCCCGGAGCGAATCGCGCGCGTCGAACAGGAATTTTCGTCCGCGCGCGCGGTTTTGGAGCGCGAGCTGACGTGAATCCTCGCGGGTTGCACGCGACGGTTTAGCCGGCGTCGGGAGGCGAAGCGCCGGTTGCGGGCGGCGCGGGCAACACCGGCTTCAGGCGAGCGCTCAGCGGCGGCCCCGGCCGCGATTCGCCCAAGCGCCAACTGTAAATGACCGCGTATTCCAACACGCGCTGCACGTAGCTCCGGGTTTCCTGATAGGGGATGGTTTCCGCCCAGAGATCGGCGGCCACAGGTTCGCGGGCCGGCAGCCATCGCGCGACTTTGTTCGGGCCGGCGTTGTAGGCGGCGGTGGCGAGCAGGGGATGGTCTTGCAGGCGCGCGGCCACATGGCGCAGGTAGCGAGCGCCCAGGCGAATGTTGATCTCGGGCTGCAACAGCTCTTCGGGGCCGCCGTCGCTGGCGTCCGCCGACTGGCGGGCGATGTCCCGGCCGGTGGCGGGCATCATCTGCATCAAGCCCAGCGCGCCGGCCGGGGAGCGGGCCGCCGGTCGAAAGGCGCTCTCCTGGCGGATGACGGCGTAGACCCAGGCCGCCTCCAGGCCGCTGGCGCGGGCGCTGGCCACCACGCTGTCGCGATAGGCCAGCGGAAAGCGGATCTCCAGATCGTCCCACGCCTCGGCGCGGGCGAGCGTGCTGATCGCCTGCGCGTGCCAACCCCAACGGGAGGCCAGCACCGCCGCCCGTTGGAGCGCCGGGCGGTCGAAGCTTTGAAGGGCCTGGCGCCATTCGGCGTCCGCTTCCGGTTCGCGGCCCAATAGATACCATTCTTGGGCGCGCTGCAAGGCGGGCGACTGGCCCAGCAGCGCCTCCAGCTCGGTCGCCTTGACCGGCGACGGCGCGTGGGTGATCGCGTAAGGTTTGCCGAGCCGGTCGGCGGCCAGAAAACCGTAATAATCCCGCTGGCTGGCCGCCGGCTCGTAAGCTTGCCGGGCCTCGTCGCCCCGGCCCAGCCGTTCCAGCGCCCGGCCGCGCCAGTAGCGCCAGCGAGGGCTGTCGCGTTCCGGAGCGGGCAATTGTTCCAGCCAGCGCAACGCCGCCGCCCAATCGTTCGCCTGCAAACAGACCCGCACCCGCCATTCCCGCACCGCCGGATCGGCGGCGATTTCGGGCAACCCGCTCAGCCGCGCCAGCGCGGCCGGATGGTAGTCGCTGGCGAGCCGCAGCGCCAGCCGGCGCTCGACCTCGATCCACTGGGGCGCGAGCGCCGGGTAACGCAGTTTCAAGCCGTCGAGCGCCGCCGCCGCCGCCAGCGGGTCGCGTTGGCCCCAGCGGTTTAAGCCCTCGGCGATGATCGGGGCGATGCGCGGCTCGTTTTCCGGAAAGCGCGCGATGTCCGAAACCTGTTGCGGGGCGGCGGCGACCGTCAGCCACAGGTCGGCCAAGCGCTGATCGGCGGCCGGCATGGCCGCGCGCAGAAAGCGCGCCAACCGGAGTTCGCGGTTCGCCATCGCCAAGCCGAAGCGCCGCCAAAGCAAGGCGGCGGACGGCTCGCCCTGCTGTTGCCAGCGGGCGATGAGCGGGTCGCAGGCGGCGGGCAGGGCAGCGCCGCGCAGCCACAGCGATTCGAAATCCCGCAACGCCTGTTCCCCTTGACCGGTTTCGAGCAGCGCCTGTCGCCGCCAGCATTCCAGGGCGGGATCGGGTTCGCGCGCCGGCGCGGCGTCGAGCCCGTAGTCGCGCCAGCGGCGGGCGGCGGCGAGCTGTCGCAGCCAAGCGGCTCGCAACTTTTCGGCGGGCGGCGAACCGGCCTGAGCCTTCAGAAAATCGCGCACTTCGGCGGCGGGAAATTCCGCCAGCCGGTTGGCCAGATCGCGAGAGCGCAGATAGGGATACAGCGGATACGCGCCGAGTTCCGAGTAATCGACCGGCTCGCGCGCTTCCAGCGAACGCTCCAGGATTTGGAAGCGTTCGCGCCAAAACGGCGCGGATTCGGTCGCGCCGACGTCGCCGGCGAGGCTTGAAACGAGGAAGGCGATGGGGAAGAGCCCCCATCGCCAGAAGGGATACCGGTCGTCGCGGCCGGAGCGGACGGCGCCGAGGTCCGCGGCGCGAGCGCCGTTCGGCGACGGCGATTCCACGCGGCCCCGTTACTTGTCGTTGCCGGCGAACAGGTTGGCCCGAATCGTCGAGATCGAGACGCCGCCGCCGGGCGCGGTGGAGTAAACCACCGGGGGCCGGGTTCGGCCGTCGCTCGCTCCGCCGCTGGCCCCGGCGATGATCCGGGTGCCGGTGGGCGTCATGTAGGTCCGGGGAATGGTGGCCGATCCGGTGCTGCCGCGGGTTTTGCCGGCGCGCGGGGTGATCACGGTGACGCCGCCCGCGCGGTTCAGATAGCCCGCTCCGCTGCCGGGATAGCTGCTGCTGTAATAGGTGTAGCCGTTGTTGTAGGCGCTGTAGGCCAGCGGGCTGCGGGTCGAAGGCCCGCTGTAGGAAGCGGTGTTGTAGAAGCCGTTGCCCTTGTATTGCTGGTAATAGTTCAGCACCTTCACCACGTAATTTTGGGTTTCCCGATACGGCGGAATTTGGTTGCCGTAGCGTTGAACCGCGCCCTCGCCGGCGTTGTAAGCCGCCACCGCCAGCCGGGTGTCGTTGAAATTATCGAGCAGCCAGCGCAGATAGCGCGCGCCCCCTTCCATGTTGGCGACCGGGTCGTAAGCGTTGGCGACGCCGAAACGCGCGGCGGTGCCGGGCATCAACTGCATCAACCCCATCGCGCCCTTGGGCGATACCGCCCAGGGATTGTAAGACGATTCGGCGCTGATCACGGCGTGCATCAGCGCCGGATCGAGCCGGTTCTGAGCCGCGATGCGATGGACGTCGGCGGCGAAACGCTGGCGGCGCTCTTCCTTGATCCCCGGGGCTCTGGCCCAGGCGCCGGGGCGCGAATAAGCGCTCTGAGCGCCGCGGAAGGCCGATCCGTAAATGGCGCCGGGCGCGAAGCTGGAAGCGGTCTGCGCGGATTCGCGGCGGTAGGCCGGCGTGCGCATGACCAGCTTGTAGCGGGGATCGTTGGGGACATTGCTGAGGTTGCGTATGCCGTTTTTATCCACGAAGGCATAAATATCCGCCTGGACGGAGCCGCAAAACGTCATGAGCGCCATCGGTACCAAACCGGCCACAAGCCGCCACTTCATGGGTTTCTCCTATTTCTTGTCCTAAATGAAAGCTGGGCGGGCCGATGAGGTGCGACCCTCTCGACCGCAGCGGGAGACTGAGCATCTGTCGGTTAATAGAATTAGCTTAACACAATACTCGATTTTGCAAGCTCCCATGCAGACTAACAAGGAACTATTTGCGGCGCAAAATTCGATGATCAGTTTGAATCTTCGACTAAAATTATTTTAAACCGCCCGACAATCTTTCCGCTGAACCCGCTGCCGCGCGAGAAAAATCTTATGTTCAGAACCGCCGAACTGCAACGCAAGCTACCGAAAGAGGATTACCTGCAATTGGTCCCCCCGCTGCGGGAAGACTTGTTGCTCACGCAGATGGAGCTGCGAAAAGCGGATTTTCCGGTCATCGTGGTGTTCGCTGGCGTCGATGGGGCCGGCAAGGGCGAGACAGTCAACCAGTTGCACGAATGGCTGGACTCGCGCTGGCTGATCACGCAGGCGTTCGGCGAGCCGTCCGACGAGGAGCGCGACCGGCCGGAGTACTGGCGGTTCTGGCGGGCTTTGCCGCCCAAAGGCCGGATGGGCCTGTTCCTGAGTTCGTGGTATTCGACCCCGATCCTCGATCATGTGTACGGGCGGATCGGGCTGGCGGAGTTCGACGAGCGGATCGAGCGGATCAAGACTTTCGAGAAGACCCTGGCCGATGGCGGCGCGCTGATTCTGAAGTTCTGGATGCACCTGTCCAAGGACGCGCAAAAGAACCGGTTTCGCAAGCTGGAAAAGAACCCGCTCCAGCATTGGCGGATTTCCAGGCGCGACTGGCAGAACTGGGAAATGTACGACCAGTTCGTCGCCGCCGCCGAACGCACCATCATGAAGACCAGCACCGGACTGGCCCCGTGGAAGATCGTCGAAGGCTACGACGAGCGCTACCGCAGCGTGGCGGTGGCGACGGCCATTCGCGACGCGGTGCGGTTCCGGCTGGCCGAGGCCGAGCAAAATTCCGGCGGCGAGGGCGGCGTTCAGCCGAAACCGGCGACGCCGGGGCACGCCTTGCCTCCGGTCACGGTGCTGTCGAGCCTGGACATGGACAAGACCCTGGCCAAGGACGCCTACAGCGCGGACATCAAGCGCTATCAAGCCCGGTTGAACCAACTGCAACGCATCGCGCGCGAGCGCAAGGTGTCGACCCTGCTGGTGTTCGAGGGCTGGGACGCGGCCGGCAAGGGCGGCGGCATCCGCCGCATCACCGCCGCCTTGGACGCCCGCGATTACCGGGTGATCCAGATCGCCGCGCCCACCGACGAGGAAGTGGCGCACAACTACCTGTGGCGGTTTTGGCGGCACATCCCGCGCGCCGGCCGGGTCACCATTTACGACCGGAGCTGGTACGGCCGGGTGCTGGTGGAGCGGGTCGAGGGCTTCGCCCGCACCCGCGAATGGCAGCGGGCTTACGGCGAGATCAACGACTTCGAGGCCCAGTTGGCGGAACGCGGCATCGTGCTGTTGAAATTCTGGTTGCACATCACCCCGGAGGAGCAACTGCGCCGGTTCAAGGAGCGCGAGCAGATCGCTTACAAAGCGTGGAAGTTGACCGACGAGGATTGGCGCAACCGCGAGCGCTGGGCCGATTACGAGCTGGCGGTCAACGACATGGTGGAGCGCACCAGCACCCGGCAGGCGCCGTGGACGCTGATCGAGGCGAACGATAAGCGCTACGCGCGCGTCGAAGTGTTGAAGACCTTGTGCGAGCGGCTGGAAACGGCGCTCGGCGCCGGCGCCAAACGGGCGCTCTCCGCCGGCAAAACGGCCAAAAAAGCCACCAAACAGTCCGTGGCGAAACCAACTCCAACTAAGGAGTCATGATGAGCGAGCCAGCCGAAACGTTGCCCGAAGGCGAGAGCGTTGCGCTCGCCGATGAACCGAAACCCCGCGCCAGCCGAAACAAGGCAAGCGAGGCGCCACCCGTCGAAGCGCCCGCCCCGCCGGAGCCGGAAATCGATCTCGAATCCCCGGAATGGTATCTGAACCGTGAGCTGACCTGGCTGGCGTTCAACCGGCGGGTGCTCCACGAAGCTCAAGACGAGCGCGTCCCGCTGTTGGAGCGGGTCAAATTTCTGGCCATCGTCAGCGCCAATCTCGACGAGTTTTTCATGAAGCGCATCGGCGGCCTCAAGCAGCAGATCGGCGCGCGGGTGCGCGAGCTGACGGTGGACGGCCGCAGCCCGGAGCAGCAGTTTCACGAGTGTCTGGCGGTGGTGCGCGAAATCGTGGACCGGCAGCGGCAACTGGCTTCCGAGCTGCACGGTTCGCTCAAGGAACAGGGCATCCAACTGCGCAGCTACGCGCGCCTCACCGACGGCCAGCGCCAGCAAATGCGGGATTATTATCTCCTCAACATCTTCCCGCTGGTCACCCCGCAGACCATGGACCCGGCCCATCCCTTTCCGTTCGTGTCCAACCTGTCGCTCAATTTGCTGGTCACGGTGCGCTACGCGGACGACGAGTCCACCGGTCTGGCGCGGATCAAGGTGCCGGTCGGCTCGGGGATCGCGCGCTTTCTCAAAGTCGGCGAGGAGGACCTGTACGTGCCGCTGGAGGACGTGGTCGCCAACAATCTCGACCTGCTGTTCCCCGGCATGGTGATCGAGGCGTGCGAGCTGTTCCGGGTCACCCGCAACGCCATGACCGAGCGGGCCGAGGATTCGGCCGACGATTTGCTGGTGATGATCGAATCGGAGCTGCGCGAGCGCCGCTTCGCCCCCATCGTCCGGCTGGAAGTCGAGAAAAACATGGACCCGATCCACCGGGGGATGCTGGCCGCCGAACTCGGTCTGGACGAAACCAACGAAGTGTTCGAGGTCAACGGCATGATGGCGCTGCGCGATCTGTTCCAGATCGTCGCCATCAACCGGCCCGATCTTCGCGACCCCTCGCACCATCCGCTCGATCATCCCAAGCTGAACGACAAGCGCAACATTTTTCACATCATCCGCGAAACCGGCCCGATCCTGTTGCAGCATCCTTACGAGTCGTTCGTGACCTCGGTCGAGCGTTTCGTGCTGGAAGCCAGCGACGACCCCAAGGTGCTGGCGATCAAGATGACGCTCTATCGGACCTCGGCGGATTCCAAGATCATCCAATACCTGATCGACGCCGCCCAAGACGGCAAGCAGGTGACCGTGGTGGTGGAATTGAAGGCGCGCTTCGACGAGGCGGCCAACATCCGCTGGGCCAACCGGCTGGAGGAAGCGGGCATCCACGTGACCTACGGCGTGGTGGGCTTGAAAACCCACAGCAAGGTCATTCTGGTGGTGCGGCGCGATTTCAACGGCCTGCGCCGCTACGCCCACATCGGCACCGGCAACTACCATTCCGGCACCGCCCGCCTGTACAGCGATTTGGGCGTGCTGACCTGCGATCCGGCCATCGGCGAGGATTTGACCGAGCTGTTCAACTACCTGACCACCGGCTACGTGCCCAAGCGCCATTACCGCAAACTGCTGCCGGCGCCCAAGGTGCTCAAGCCGGCGCTGCTGGCCAAGATCGAGCGCGAGATCCAGCACGCCAAGGCCGGCAAGCCGGGACGGATTCAGTTCAAGATGAACGCGCTGGAAGACAAAGACATCACCGCCGCCCTGTACCGCGCCTCCCAGGCGGGCGTTCAGGTCGATCTGATCGTGCGCGACACCTGCCGGCTGCGGCCCGGCGTTCCCGGCGTGTCGGACCACATTCGGGTCATGGGCATCGTCGGCCGGTTTTTGGAGCACACCCGGATTTTTTATTTCTACAACAGCGGCCACGAAGAGTATTTCATCGGCTCGGCCGATTGCATGAAGCGCAATCTGGAAAGCCGGGTCGAGGTGGTCGCGCCGGTCGATACCCCGGAATTGCAGTTGGAATTGCGGCAAATTCTGGACGTGCAGCTCAAGGACCGGCGCACGGCCTGGGACATGCAGCCGGACGGCAGTTATATCCAGCGTCAGCCCGGAGAAAACGACGATGCGCGCGGCTCGCAACAGGTCCTGATCGACTTGGCGGAACGCCGGCAGAAAGAGGCGCTGCGCCTGAAAAAGCGCAAGCCGAAAGGCATCGCCCGGCGGGGCGCGAATTAAGAATCTTCCATAATCGGCGGGGTGTCGTTTTGCGGGTGGTCCAGGGCGCGGTGATAGAACGCCAGACCCGCGCCGGTCAGCACCGCGTAAAAAAGGCCGAAGAAAACCGCGACCATGACGGTGGCCAGCAGTTCGACCGTCTGGCGCGGCTTCTTCCGGTCCAGCCCCTTGAAGCTGCCCATCAGCGCGATCGCCACCAGCACCAGAACGCCCGCCACGGCCGGCAGCGGGATGCGGGCCAGCCAGGGTTCGCTGATCGCCAGACCGATCCCCAGCGCCACGATGCCGATCACGCCCGCGGCCCGCCCGCGCGCGCCGGATTCGATGTTGGCCAGGGTGCGGTTGAAACTGGTCGCGCCGGCGAAGCCGGAAGTGAAGGTCGCCAGCAGATTCATCGCCGCCTGACCGAGAATGTCGCGGTTGACGGCCATCGGTTCGCCGATCAGCGTCGAGGAGGTCCGCGCCATGATCGCCGCCTGCAAAGAGCCCACCGCCGCCACCGCCAGGCCGTCGCTGACGGCGGCGAACAGCGCCACCAGCTCCGTCCAGTTGACCGTCGGCACGCTCAACAGACGGATCGAAAGGTTCAAATGGCCCAAGCGCTCGAACGCGGTGTTCGCGCTGCCGATCAGCCAGTCGCAGAGATCGGCCGCCAGCCAGCCGGCGGCGAGCGCGATCAGCAGGTGATAGCGGCCGAACCGGAGGGCTTTGGCGGTCAATCCGGCCAGGATGGCCACCGCGCCCACCAGCAGCGGCCAGTAGTTCTTGGCGTCGAAGCACAGCGCCTGCCCGAGCGATTCGATCACCCCCTGGCCGTTGATGATGACGCCCAACAGCGGCCCCACCTGCTGCGACAGGATCAAAACGCCGGTGCCGGCGATGATGCCTTGAGCGACCGAGATCGGCAGATCGAGAAACAAATTGCCGGCGCGCATGAAGAAAAACGCAAACTGAAAGGCGGCGGCGAAAAAGGTGGTCAGCAGGACTTGATTGACGTAAACCGGGCTGTAGGGCGTGGCGAACAGCGTCGCCGACGAATACAGCAGGATGCTGGCCGCCGTGTTCGGCCCGGACAGGGCGACGCGGGAATTGCCGATCAGCGTCGCCGCCAGGGCGGGCAGCAGCGACAGATAAAGCCCGTATTCCACCGGCATCCCCGCCAGCGTCGCCAGGGCGATGGCTTGCGGCAAGGTCAGCAGGGCGGCCAGCAGGCCGGGCAGCACGTCGGCGCGGTTGGCGGCCACGCCCGCCAAAAGAGGGGAAGCGCGGAGGAGTTCCGCGCTCATCGGAAAATGCTGAGCAGCCCCTGACGGGGATCGGGCGGGCGCAGTTGGGAATTCATGTAAGCCGCCACATCGAGCGCCTCCTGATCGGTCAGCACCGGCGCGGCGAGCGGCATGTTGGCCTTGATGAAGGCGGCGGCCGTGGCGATGTTGGCCATGCCGGCCCCCTTGTTGTAGCTGCCCAAGCCCCACAGCGGCGGCAGGCCGGCTTGACCGGTGCCGTCTTCGCCGTGACAGCTCAGGCAATGCTGGCGATAGATGACGCGGCCGCGATCCCGGTTCGGGTCCATCCCGACCTTGCCGAGCAGCGGAAAGCCGCGCCCCGGCGTTTCCGAATCGACCGGCAGACCTTGCGCGAGAAAGCGCGCGTAAGAGGCGATGGCGATCAGTTCGATCGAGCCGAACGCCGGCGGGATACCGTTCAACGAATAGCGGAAGCACTGCTGGACCCGCTCGTCGAAGGTATCGACCCGGTCGGTTTTCATCCGCCAGGCCGGAAACGCCACGAACGCGGCCCAAAACGGCGCGGCGTTCGCCTTGCGGCCGGCGTCCAGATGGCAGTTGGTGCAGGAAAGGCGGTTGCCGGGGCCGGTGTAGCGTCCGGCATTCTTGGGTGTGTCGGTGACGATGGCGTGGCCCATGCGCACCAGATCGCCGTATTTGTCCTGCGGGGCGGCGTCCAGCGGC
>JAEUPW010000112.1 GCA_016790045.1 Candidatus Competibacteraceae bacterium | reverse complement strand
AGCAAGTTCAGATGGCGATGCACCGTCGGTTGCGGCAACGCGGCGTCGCGCGCCAGCTCGGATTGATTGAGCAAGCGGCCGACGCGGTTGGCGGCCAGCGCCATGAGCCGCTGAAAATCCGGCAGGCTGGACACGGCGCTGAGCTGGCGCAAATCGCGTTCCAGATAGGTTTGCACGTAGCCGGCAAACCAGAAGTTGCGGCTCTCGTCCGAAGCGGCGTCCACGGCCGGGGCAAAACCGCCACGCAGCAGCCAGCCCGGCCAATCGCCGGCCGCTTCGGGCCAATCCGTCAGTTTGAAATCCGGCTCGAAGAGCCGATCCAGCGGGTCCAAGCCCTCGCTGCGCTCCAGCCATTCCGCCGGACAAAACGGCGGCAGCTCCAGATAAACGGCGCGTCCCGCCAGCGTTTCCGCCACCTGGTGCATCAGGAGCAGGTTGGCCGAACCGGTCAGCAGAAAATCGCCGGACTGGCGCTGAAGGTCGACCCGGCGTTTCAGCGCGAGCAGCCATTCCGGCGCCCGCTGCACCTCGTCCACGGTGAGCGGGCGCTCCAGCAGCAAAGAATCGGGGTCGGCCTGCGCCTGGCCCAAAATGCCCAGATCATCCAGGCTCAGATAGCTGCGGGGATCGGGCAGGGAACGGGCCAGAGTGGTTTTGCCGGTTTGCCGCGCGCCGGTCAGCACCACAACCGGCAAGGCCCGCAACGCGGCTCGCAAGCGTTCGGCCAACCAGCGTTTTCTAATGTTATTCACGCTATGATTAAAATGGATTCATGCCATGAAATCAAGCTGAGCGGCGCAGGCCATCGGCCAGATCACGGACAGGAACGCGCGGGGGCGATGCCCCTCCAGCGTATGGGTTATCATTGCGCCCGCGTGAATGCGGCTCCTGCGGGGGCGATTGACACCGGATAAAAACAACAGGGCAGCGATCACTGGCCACTGCCCTGATTACTGGCGTGATTGGGAGAATGCGATGGCGGCGATTGACGCGCAGGTCAGCACCGGTTTGGCGGGGCTGGATCGGGTGTTTCGGGGGATCATGGCGGGCGATAACATCGTCTGGCAGGTGGGCAGCATCGACGATTATCGGCCGCTGGTCGAGCCGTTTTGCCAGTACGCCCGCGAGCGGGGCCGCAAGCTGGTGTATTTCCATTTCGCCCGCCATCCGGCGCTGGTGGCGGAAGGTCCGGGCGTGGATATTCAGACGCTGGACCCCGGCGATGGCTTCGAGCCGTTCCTGAGCGCCATCCACAAGACGATCGAACAATCCGGCCGGGGCGCGTATTACGTCTTCGATTGTTTGTCCGATCTGGTGGCCGACTGGTACAGCGACCAGATGCTGGGCAATTTTTTCATGCTGACCTGCCCCTATCTGTACGATCTGGAAACCATCGCTTATTTCGCGCTGATGCGCGGCCACCATTCCTTTCACGCCACCGCGCCGATCCTCGACACCACCCAGCTGTTCAGCGACATTTACCGGCATCAAGGCGAGCTGTATGTCCGGCCGCTCAAGGTGCAGCAGCGCTATTCGCCGACCATGCACCTGCTGCACGTGTGGCGCGGCGAGGAGTTCAAACCGGTCACGGACAGCATCACGATTTCCGACATCCTGACCCGATTCCCCTGGTCGGGCTTGAAGGCCAACGATCCCCGGCTCGATATCTGGAATCGCACGTTTTTGGAGGTCGAGGAAGTGCTCGCGGCCGAGCGCGAGAAGATGCCGGTGAAGGATCTGAGCCGCGATCTGTTGCAGCGGACGCTGCGAATGACGGTGTCGCGGGACGAGCGGGTGATAGAGCTGGGGGAGCGCTACCTGAGCCTCGGGGACATTTTGGCGATCAAGGAGCGGATGATCGGCACCGGCCTGATCGGCGGCAAGGCGGTGGGCGTGCTGTTGGCGCGAGCGATCCTGAACCGGACCGCGCCGCGCTGGCGGGAGTTGCTGGAGATACACGATTCGTTCTTCGTCGGCTCGGATGTGTTTTACACCTACCTGGTCCGCAACGGCTGCTGGTGGGTGCGCGACAAACAGAAGAATCCGGCGACCTTCCTGGACGGGGCGGAGACGGCGCGGCGGCGCATCCTGCGCGGCGATTTCCCGGATTACGTGATGCAGCAGTTTTCCGACATGCTGGATTATTTCGGCCAGTCGCCGATCATCGTCCGCTCCAGCAGCCTGCTGGAAGACAATTTCGGCAACGCCTTCGCCGGCAAGTACGACAGCGTGTTTTGCGTCAATCAGGGGCCGCGCGAGAAACGCCTGGACGATCTGCTGTCGGCGGTGCGCACCATTTATGCCAGCACGATGAGCGAGCGGGCGCTGATGTATCGGGTGCGGCGGGGGATTCTGGATCGCGACGAGCAGATGGGGCTGCTGGTGCAACGGGTATCGGGCGCGCAGCACGGCGCTTTGTTCTACCCGCATATGGCGGGCGTGGGCTTGTCGTTCAACCCGTATGTCTGGAGCGAGCAGATCGATCCGGCGGCGGGCATGGTGCGGCTGGTGATGGGCTTGGGAACGCGGGCGGTGGACCGGTCGGACGACGATTACACGCGCGTGGTGTCGCTGAGCGATCCAGAGCGGCGGCCGGAGAGCAACTTCGACAGCGTGCGCCAGTACGCGCAGAAGCGGATCGATGTGCTCGATTTGGAAGCCAACCAGCTCTCCACCCGCCAGTTTAGCGACGTGGCGAAACAAAGCCCGGATTTGCCGCTAAAGCGGGTGGCGACGGTGGACGATGAGCTGGAACAGCGCGCGCGCGAGCGCGGCATGACCGACGCGTTTCCGTGGGTGCTGACCTTCGAGCACCTGCTTAGGAGCACGACTTTCGTGGATGATATGCGCGAGATGTTGAGCGCTTTGCAGCGGGCCTACGATTATCCGGTAGATGTCGAGTTCACGGCCAATTTCATCGACGACGCGCGTTACAAGATCGATTTGGTGCAATGCCGGCCGTTTCAGGTGAAGGAGGCGGGCACCATCGCCAATCCGCCGGAGCGCATCGAGCCGGAGCGGCTGGTGCTGGAGGCGCACGGCGCGGTGATCGGTCACAGCCGGATCGGCACCATCGACCGCATGGTCTACGTGGTCCCGGCAGCTTATGGTCGATTGCCGTTGAGCGACCGGCATACCATCGCTCGATTGATCGGGCAAATCACCCGGCTGCGCGGGCCAGAAGCGGCCAAGTCGCTGCTGTTGATCGGCCCGGGCCGCTGGGGCACCGCATCGCCGGAGCTGGGTGTACCGGTGCGCTTCGCGGAAATCAACAACGCGGCGGTGCTGTGCGAGCTGGTGACCATGCACGACGGTTTGGTGCCGGACGTGTCGCTGGGCACCCATTTTTTCAGCGATCTGGTCGAAACCGACATCCTGTATCTGGCGGTGTTCCCGCAGCGGCAGGACAACCGATTGAACGAGGCTTTTTTTGATGGGCAGCCCAACCGCCTGGCGGAACTGTGGCCGAACGCGGCGCAATGGGCCGACTGCGTGCGGGTGATCGATTTGCCGAACGATCATACGCGGGCGATGCTGCGCCTGAACGCCAACACGCTGAAGCAGAGCGTTTTCTGCTATCTGGAGACCCCTGGGACATCGGCGGAGGCGTAGCGAGTCTATCCAGAATGCGGGGATGGCGTCTCGGCGGCTGCGACGCTCAGAGCGGTGGTTGCTAGGTCGTTAAAGGCGGCCACATCTCTGGCCCGGTGCTTTTAGCGCCGGCGCTACCGTCTAGCGCTATCCGGCGCTGGCAACCGTTCCACTGTGCTCTTTTTCACCAAGATCGAGCAAGTGGGGAGATCGGCCAAAGCGGAGCATTGAGAGCGGGAATTTTAATGTAATGATGTTGAGGGGTTTTCGAGAAACCGGATTGCGCCGGGCTCAATGCGCGGCGGTCCGAATCAAAATCCACAACAGGGCAACACTGATCGCGAGATTGAAGCCCAGCATCCATTGCAGCAGGCGAAAACGGCCTTCGCCGCGTTCTTCGAGAACGCTCAAACGCGACTCGATTTTGCTTTCCAGCCGAGTCACGTCCTCCTTGGTCGCCAAATCCCCGGCGCCCACTTTCAAAACGTTCGCCAGGGCGGTCGCCTGAGCCTCGGCCTGTTTTTCCTCGACGCCCGCGTCCCGCAGCGTCTTGACGTAGGCGAGCGTGTCGAAGGTGAGAGTGGTCATGGGCTGTCCTCAAACAAGTTTCAGGGCGTGAGCCCGTCGGGTACTTAGATTAACAAAAGCCGGATTTGGATGACAATCAAGCTCAAATAACCCCGGTTTTCATCCTTTATGATAATTCCTGATTATGGTAATAATCTTGAATTTTAGACTCAATAAACCATTATAAATACGTATTATGTAATGATTTATTATTGTAAGATTAAGCTGGTTCTCAATAATCACGGATACCCTCAAAATCATGGCTCGGACCGGAATTACTTTTGAAAATGTTCGTGACGCCGCCGAATCCCTGCTGGGGCGCGGCCTTAACCCCACCATCCAGCGCGTGCGCGAAGCGCTTGGCACCGGCAGCAACACCACCATCAGCGAGCACTTGAAAAACTGGCAGCAACAGCTCGCCGAAACGCCCAAAATCGTCTTGCCGCCCAGCGTTCCCGAAGCGGTTGCGCTGGCGCTGGACGCCTTTTGGAAAATCGCCGTACAACACGCCGAAACGGTTTTCGACGAACAGCGGCGGCTGGCCGCGCAATCCGTCGATACCGCCGAACAAGCGCGGGATGCGGCCGTCGCCGAGCGGTGTCAGCTCCAAACCGAACGCGAGCACCTGCGCCGCCAGCTTGAAACCGCGCAAGCCGCTGCCCGCGACTTCGCCGACCGCTTGCTGGTAGAACAAGAGCGCCGAGCCAACGCCGAAACCGCTATCCAAACCGCCGAACAGCGCTCTCAAGCGGCCACGGACGCGTTGGCCCACATTCGCGCCGAGACCATCGCCCGCGTCAACCAGATAGAAACGGCTCTCCAGCAAACCCGCGCCGATGCGGAAAAACAACTGAGCGATGCCCGGCAGCTTTTTGAAGCCGAAAAACAGCGCATGGCCGCCAGCGAAACCCGGCTGGCTGACATGCTGGACCAACTGCGCGCCGAACAGCTTGCCGAGCGCGAGCGCTTCGCCGGCGAGCGCCAGGATTGGCAGCGCCGCGAAACCGACTGGCATCAACAGCACCAAACCCAACTAATTGAAAATAATCAATTAAAATCTGGATGGCTGGCCGCCGAAGAACAGCGAAACGCGGTGAAGGCCGAATTGGAAAAAACCCGCCTAAGCCTTGAGGGCACGCGGTCGAACTACCTGGAAACGGTGCGAGAAGCGGAAGCGCTACGGGGCGAATTGAAGGCGATGCGGGCCGAGCAGGAACGCCCGCAACGGAAACAACCGGCCGACGGAGCACCCGATTCCCCCCAAATTCCTGGCGCGCGCCGCGCGCGCGCGGCGCGCAAGCCAAACGCTTGACGCGCAAAGCCTGTCGGGCCGTGGGGATAGCTGCTACCATTTATTTCATTAATTGTCTTGAGGAAACCTGAAGGTTTCCGTTAGCGGCCAGCGCCCGGTTGCAGTGGGCGCCAGTCCGCCATCGAACCAAGCCAGCGAGGTCAACACCCACCATGAATGCCGTGGTTCACGCCAAGGCCGAAAGCCGCCATCTTTTATCCGGCAACGAAGCCGTCGCCCGCGCCGCCTGGGAAGCCGGCGTCCGGGTCGCCGCCGCCTACCCCGGCACCCCCGCGACCGAAATTCTCGAAAACATCGCCCTTTATCCCAATATCTACTCCGAATGGTCGGTCAACGAAAAAGTGGCGGTGGAAGTCGCCATCGGCGCGTCCCTGGCGGGTTCGCGCGCCCTGGCGGCGATGAAACACGTGGGCATGAACGTCGCCTCCGACGCCTTCATGACCCAATCGCTGGCCGGGGTGGTCGGCGGCCTGGTCATCGTGGTCGCCGACGACGTGGGGCTGTCCTCTTCGCAAAATGAGCAAGATTCCCGCTACTGGGGCCGCTTCGGCCACATGCCGATTCTGGAGCCGGCGGATTCCCAGGAAGCCTACGATCTGGTCAAGCGCGCCTTCGATCTCTCCGAAGCGCACGAAACGCCGGTCATCGTCCGCATGACCACCCGCGTTTGTCACGTCAAAGCCATGGTGGTGCTCGAAAGCGAGCGCCTCGAACGCCCGACGCCCGGCTTTCAGAAAAACCCCCAGCGCTGGGTGATGACGCCGGCCAACGCCAAACCGCGCCTGCCGATCATGCACGAGCGCGATCGCGCGCTGCGAGACGCGAGCGAAGCCAGTGACCTGAACGTCGTGTCAGCCGGCGGCGACCGCCGCATCGGTTTCATTACCTCCGGCCCCACCTTCATGCACGTCCGCGAAACCTTCCCTGACGCGCCGGTGCTCAAGCTCGGTTTCAGCCACCCCGCTCCCCTCGACAAAATTCGCGCCTTTGCCTCGCAAGTCGATACGCTGGTCGTGGTCGAGGAGACCGAACCGCTGCTGGAAACCGAAATCCGCGCTGCCGGGCTGGAGGTTCACGGCAAAACTATCTTGCCGCGCTTTGGCGAGCTGGCGCCTAGCGTGTTGCGCCCGGCCATCAAGGCCCTGCTCGGCGAAGCGCATGAAGCCGCCTCCCGCTCGCGGGCCGACCTGTTCCCGCGCCCGCCGACCATGTGCGCGTCTTGCCCGCACCTTGGCCCTTACTTCGCCCTCTCCCACATCCGAAACCTCAACATCATCGGCGACATCGGCTGCTACACCCTCGGCGCCGGCCATCCCTGGAACGCGCTGGACACCTGCATCAGCATGGGCGCGTCGCTCAGCATGGCCCACGGCATGGACAAAGGGCGCGGCGACTCCGACGAGAAGAAAAGCATCGTCGCGGTCATCGGCGATTCCACCTTCCTGCACATGGGGATGCAGGGCCTGCTCAACATGATCTACAACCGGGGCAACGTGACCGTGCTGCTGCTCGACAACCGCTCGGTCGGCATGACGGGCGGCCAGGAAAACCCCGGCACCGGCCAGGACTTGCACGGCCTGCCCGCCCCGCGCGTCGATTTCGCCAAGCTGGCCGAAGCGCTGGGCGTGCGCCCCGAGCGCATCCGCATGGTCGATCCCTACGAATTGCCGACCATGGTCAAGCTGGTGCGCGAAGAAACCAAGATGGAGGAACCTTCCGTCATCATCACCAACCGCCCCTGCTCGCTCACCGACCGCTTCGAGCGGCTACGGGCGTACACGGTGCTGGACGACCAATGCACCGGCTGCGGCAACTGCATCGACTTGGGGTGCCCGGCGATCTCCGTCGCCCGCCGCGAAACCGTCACCGCCAAGAGCGGCAAGACCAAGGAATTGGTGTTCGCCCAGATCGACCCCAACACCTGCACCGGCTGCCACATGTGCGTCGAAACCTGCGCGCCAGATGCCATCGTCCAGCCGGAACCGCAAAACCGCGTCATTCGGATTCACGCCCATGCGTGACGGCATCACCAACATTCTCGTGGTCGGCATCGGCGGCCAGGGCGTGATGACCGCCGCCGAAATGCTGGCCCGCACCGCCATCAGCCAGGGTTATGACGTGAAAAAGACCGAAGTGGCCGGCATGGCCCAGCGCGGTGGCGTGGTGTCCTCCCACGTCCGCTTCGGCCCCAAGGTCTACTCGCCGCAGATCGATGCCGGCGAAGCCGACTTGCTGATCGGTTTCGAGGCCGCCGAAGCCCTGCGCTGGCTGCCGCACCTGCGCCCGACCGGCGTGGCCATGGTCAACACCCTGCGCATCGCCCCGCCGGTGGTCTCGGCCGGCCTTTACGCCTATCCCGCCGACCCCATCGGCGAGCTGGCCGCCACCGGCATCGAGGTTCACGCGTTCGACGCTGGCGCGATAGCCGAGGAATTGGGCAATACCAAGCTCGTCAATACCATCATGCTCGGCGCGATCAGCGATCATCTGCCCTTTCCGGCCGAGGTTCTCAAAGCCAATATCGTCGAAGGTTTTCGCGCTTACAAACCCAAACTGGCGGAGGTCAACGCCCAAGCCTTTGACGCCGGGCGAGAGGCGGGGCACGTTAAGGCGGTTTCTCGCCAACTGACGGCTTGAAGGCCCCAAAAGCAAAATCAGCCAACGAATAACAACTATCGAGGGGAGGAACATCATGAAACGTTGGAGCAATGCACTGGCGGCCGTTCTGCTGTCGTTAACGGGCAGCGGCCTCGCCCAAGCGGCCGATCCCATCAAAATCGGCTCTTTCCTGACCGTGACCGGTCCAGCGTCATTCCTCGGTGACCCCGAACTCAAAACCTTGCAAATGTATGTCGATGACCTTAACGCGCAAGGCGGCATCAAAGGCAGCAAAATTGAACTGATCCACTACGACACTGGCGGCAACGCCAAGGATGCGGTCAACTTCGTCAAGCGGTTGATCAAGAATGACAAAGTCGACTTGCTGATCGGCGGCACCACCACCGGCGACACCATGGCGGTCATCCCCGACGTCGAAAAGGAAGGCATCCCCTTCATTTCCTTGGCCGGCGCGGTCGAAATCGTCGAACCGGTCAAGAAATGGGTGTTCAAGACGCCCCACAGCGACCGCATGGCCGCCGCCAAAATCTTCGAAGATTTGCGCAAGCGCGGCCTGAGCGAAATCGCGTTGATCACCGGCGACGGCGGCTTCGACAAATCCGGTCGCGCCCAAATCCTCAAGCTCGCCCCCGACTATGGCATGACTTTGGTCGCCGATGAGTTCTACGGCAACAAAGACACCGATATGACCACCCAATTGACCAAGATTCGGTCATCGGGCGCGCAGGCCATCATCAACTTTGGCCTCGGTCAAGCCCCGGCTATCGTCACCAAAAACATCAAACAGCTCGGCATCGCGCTGCCCCTTTATCAATCCCACGGCGTCGCCTCCAAGACTTTCATCGACTTGGCGGGCGATGCGGCGGAAGGCGTGCGGCTGCCGGCGGCGGCGCTGGTGGTCGCCGAACAGCTCCCCGACGCCGATCCGCAAAAACCGATCTTGCTGGCTTATAAAAACCAATATGAAGCCAAGCACGGCCCCGTTTCTACCTTTGGCGGTCACGCCTACGACGGCTTGCTGATCGCGGTAGAAGCCATCAAGCGGGCGGGAGCCGCCGACAAGGCTAAGTTGCGCGACGAGATCGAAAGCACCAAGGGCTTCATCGGCACCGCCGGCGTGTTCAACATGACCCCGCAAGATCACATGGGCTTGAATCTGGACGCTTTCAAACTGGTGGAAATCCGCAAGGGCGCGTGGAAAATCGTCGAATAAGCGCCGATCATGTTCGAGCAAGTGTTTCAATTTCTGGTGACCGGCATCACCGTCGGCTCGCTATATGCTCTGGTGGGCCTGGGTTTCGCCCTGATCTACAACGCCTCGGATGTCGTGAACTTCGCCCAAGGCGAATTCGTGATGTTGGGCGCGATGGCCGCCATTGCCCTGCTGAGCGCCGGCCTGCCGCTACCGCTGGCCGCTGTCGTCGCGACCTTGCTCGCCGTTGGCGTCGGCCTGCTGCTGGAGCGCTTCGCCATCGAGCCGGCGGCGGGCGCGTCGGTAGTGGCCACCATTATCATTACCATCGGCGCGGCGATCTTCCTTCGCGGCATCGCGCTGCTGCTGTGGGGCAAGGATTTTCATACCTTGCCGCCTTTCAGCGGGGATGCGCCCATCCGTCTCGGCGGCGCCACGGTGTTGCCGCAAAGCTTGTGGGTGCTGGCGGCCACGGGAGTGCTGGTGGCCCTGGTTCGCGCCTTCTTCGATCGAACGCTGTTGGGCAAAGCGCTGCTGGCCTGCTCCTTTAACCGCACCGCCGCGCAAGCGGTCGGCATCAACGTTAAAGTGATGCTGCGCCTGGCCTACGGCCTGTCCGCCGGGCTGGGGGCGGTGGCCGGTATCCTGATCGCTCCCATCACCTTCAGCTCCTACGAAGCCGGGGTCATGCTCGGCCTCAAGGGTTTTTCCGCCGCCATCGTCGGCGGTATCGGCAATCCGATGGGCGCGGTCGCCGGCGGCCTGCTGCTGGGCGTGCTGGAAGCGCTGGGGGCCGGCTTGGTGTCGTCCGGCTACAAGGACGCCATCGCCTTCCTGTTCGTGCTGATGGTGCTGTTTTTCGAGCCGACCGGCCTGTTCGGCCACAAAGTCGCGGAACGGGTGTGAGCGATGCGGCTGGCCGGTTTCTATGCGTTCGCGGCGACCGTGGCATTGCTCCCGGCGCTGTTCCCCGATAACTACTTCGTCGTCGTGGTCGGCGCATCCGCCGGCCTAAACGTCATCCTGGCGGTCGGCCTCAATTTGCTCATGGGTTACGCCGGCCAGATTTCTCTCGGCCACGCCGCGTTCTTTGGCTTGGGCGCCTATGCGTCCGCCATTCTCACCACCCGTTTCGGCTGGCCGTCGCTGCTGGCGCTCGCCGCCGGTTTGATCGCGGCCGGCCTGCTGGCCTGGGCGTTCGCCCGGCCGATCCTGCGGCTGCGCGGCCACTATCTGGCGATGGCGACGCTCGGTTTCGGCGTGATCGTCCATGTCATCATGGTCCAGGCCACTGGCTGGACCGGCGGCCCGGACGGTTTGGCGGGCGTTCCACCGCTCGATCTGTTCGGTTGGGAAGTGTCTGGCGACCTCCAGTGGTATGGCGTCATCATGGCCGCAGCGCTGCTGGCGGTTTGGTTGTCGCTCAATCTGGTCGATTCCCCGGTCGGCCGCGCCTTGCGGGCGGTGCACGGCTCCGAGTTCGCCGCCCAGATGATGGGGGTCGATACCGCCCGCGCCAAAACCCAGGCCTTCGTCGTCTCCGCCCTGTTTGCCGCTTTTGCCGGCAGCCTGTTCGCCCACCAGCAAGCCTTTGTCAGCCCCGATTCGTTCGATCTGACCGTCTCGGTGGAACTGGTCACCATGGTGGTGCTCGGCGGTCTGGCCTCGACTTTCGGCGCCGCCTGCGGCGCGATCGCCCTCACCCTGCTTCAGCAAGCTTTGGTCGTGTTCGAAGACTACGAAATGCTGATTCACGGCGCGCTGTTGATGGCGGTGATGATCTTTTTGCCGCAAGGTTTGTTTGTGGGCCTGACCCAAGCGGCGCGCCGCCTGGGGTCCGCCCTGGTCCGTTCCCGACCCTCGGTGGCCGCCTGACCGTCCGCCATGACCGCCCTTCCGCCGCCGGCCCCGCCCCTGGCCTTGCTCGCTGTAACCGGTTTAGAGCAGAGCTTCGGCGGTGTCATGGCCTTGGCCGGCGTCAGTTTCCGGGTCGCGGAAGGGCTGATCTACGCCGTGATCGGCCCCAACGGCGCGGGCAAGACCACCTTGTTCAACGCGCTGTGCGGCTTTTACCGGCCTTCCGCCGGCTCGATCCGTTTCGCCGACCGCGAATTGCTGGGGTTGCCGCCGCATCGGATCGCCGCGTGCGGCATCGGTCGCACCTTCCAGAACCTGCAATTGTTTTTCAACATGAGCGTGGTCGAAAACGTCATGGTCGGTTGCCACCTGCGCGCTCGCGCCAGCCTGCTGGCCGCCGCGCTGCGGCTGCCGGGCGTTCGGCGCCAGGAGCGGCACTTGCGGGCCTGGTCCATGGAGGCGCTGGAGCTGTGCGAACTGGCTGACCGCGCCGCGCAACCGGCCGGCGCGCTGCCCTACGGCCTGATGAAGCGGGTCGAAATCGCCCGCGCGCTCGCCGCCAAACCCCGCCTGCTGCTGCTCGACGAGCCGGCCGCCGGCCTCAACGACACCGAAACCCTGGCCTTGCGCGAGCTGATCGCCCGCATCCGCGCCAGCGGCGTTACCGTGCTCCTGGTCGAACATCACATGCCGCTGGTGATGGGCGTATCCGACCGGCTGCTGGTGCTGGACTACGGCAGCGTGCTGGCCGAGGGAACCCCGGCGGACATCCAGGCCGATCCGCGCGTCGTCGCGGCCTACCTGGGCGGGGCGGTGAGCTATGCCGTCTGATCGCGCGGGCGGCTGTCCATCAGCCGCCGCGACCGGCCACAGCTTGCTGGACGTGATGGGGCTGAGCGGGCATTACGGTCCGGTGCGGGCCATCCATCAGATCGATTTGCGGGTCGGCGCGGGCGAACTGGTCGCTATCGTTGGCGGCAACGGCGCGGGTAAGACCACCCTGCTCCACACCCTGTCCGGCTTGCATCCCGCCCATGCCGGTCAAATTCGCTTCGATGGCCGGGATATAACCCGCTGGCTGCCGCATCGCATTGTCGCTGCGGGAATTTGTCAGGTTCTCGAAGGCCGTCAGGTCTTCGCGCCGCTCAGCGTCGAAGACAATCTGCGGCTGGGCGGTTATCGCCAGCATCGTGATCGGGGCTGGCTTCGGGAAGAGCGAGAGCGCGTCTATACTCTGTTCCCGATTCTCGCCGAGCGCCGCCGGCAACTGGCCGGCACTCTGTCCGGCGGCCAACAACAGATGCTGGCCATCGGCCGCGCCCTGCTGGGCCGCCCGCGCCTGCTGTTGCTAGACGAGCCCTCGATGGGCCTGGCGCCCTTGTTGGTCGAGGAGATTTTTCGCGTGATCGTCGAACTGAACCAGCGCGGCGTCACCATCTTGCTGGTCGAGCAGAATGCCCGCGCCGCCCTGGCCATTGCCGGGCGCGGTTATATTCTGGAAACCGGCCGCATCGCCAAAACCGCTCCGGCGGCGGAGCTGCTGGCCGACGATGACGTGCGCCGGGCCTATCTGGGTTATTGAAACGGAGATCACCCATGTACGTGGATCGGATCATGAGCCGCGACGTGCTGCAAGTCGCCGAAGACGCTCGCGTCACCCAACTGGCGGCGCTGATGCGCGATCGCCACATCCGCCATTTGCCGGTGGTGCGCGACGGCCATCTGGTCGGTCTGGTCACCTCTCACGACCTCGAACGGGTCGCGCCGTCTCCGGTGACGACCTTATCGGTCGGTGAAGCCAACTACCTGTTGGGCAAGCTCACCGCCGCCAAAGTCATGCGCGCCCACGTCATCACCTGCGCGCCCGACACGTTGGTCGAAGAAGCCGCGCGCCTGCTGCGCGAGAAAAAAATCGGTTGCCTGCCGGTGGTCGACCCCGGCGGCAAGCTGGTGGGCATTCTCACCCACGAGGATTTGCTGGATTTCTTTCTCGACATCACCGGCTCCCTGATGGAAGACACCGCGCGCATCGCGGTGCATTTACCCGACGCTATCGGCCAACTGGGGCGATTTTTGACCGCGATCAACGATGCGGGCGGCTATATCGCCACCGTGGTCTCGCCGGTACATCCCGACCAGACCGGCCTGCGCATCGCCGTGGTGCGCTACCGCGCCGCCGACCCGCGCGCCCTGAACCGGCGCTTGCGCGATCTCGGCTATGACCTGCTGACTGAAACGCTGCCCGCCGCTGTTGCCGGCCCCTGACCACTTTTTCCATTGCGCTGAGAGCGAGCCATGATTCTCGACACCGAACAAGAAACCTTGCCCCGCGAAGAACTGCAACAGCTTCAAGTGCGCCGGCTGCGCGCCACCGTCGAGCGCTGCTACCAGACCGTCAAATATTACCGGGACGCCATGGACGAGCTTGGCGTCAGGCCAAGCCACATCCAATCCGTCGCCGACGTGCGCCTGCTGCCGTTCACCAAGAAGGAAAACCTGCGCGAAAACTATCCGTTCGGCATGTTCGCCGTGCCGACCGATCAGGTGGTGCGCATCCACGCCTCCAGCGGCACCACCGGCAAACCCACCGTGGTCGGCTACACCCGCCGCGACGTGCGCACCTGGGCGCGGGTCATGGCCCGCAGCTTGGCCGCCGCCGGCCTGCGGCCCGGCGACCGCCTGCACAACGCCTACGGCTACGGACTGTTCACCGGCGGTTTGGGCTTTCACTACGGCGCGGAGGAATTGGGCGTCATGGTCACCCCGGTTTCCGGCGGTCAAACCCAGCGCCAGATCATGCTGATTCAGGATTTCGAGCCGACCGGTTTGTCTTGCACCCCCTCCTACGCCCTCAACCTCGCCGAAGCGGCGGCCGACATGAACGTCGATTTGCGCAAGCTGCCGCTCAAAGTCGGCATTTTCGGCGCGGAACCGTGGACCGAGGAAATGCGCTACGAGCTGGAATCGCGCCTCGGCATCGACGCCGTGGACATTTACGGCCTCTCCGAGATCATCGGCCCCGGCGTCGCCACCGAGTGCATCGAAGCCAAGAATGGCCTGCACGTTTTCGAGGATCATTTCCTGATCGAAGCGGTGGATGTCGACACCGGCGAACCGATCCCCTACGGCGAGGCCGGCGAGATCGTCATCACCTCGCTGACCAAGGAAGCCTTCCCCGTGCTGCGCTACCGCACCCGCGACGTGTCGGTGCTCGATCCCGCGCCCTGTCGCTGCGGGCGCACCCACGTGCGCATGAAGCGCGTCACCGGCCGCACCGACGACATGCTCATCATTCGCGGCGTCAACGTCTTTCCCTCCCAGGTCGAAGCGATCCTGATGCAGACCGAAACGCTATCGCCCTTTTATCAGTTGGAAGTGTCCCGCGAGGGCAATCTCGATCTGCTCACCGTCAACGTTGAAGGAAGCCCTCCGCTGGTCGCGCAGGGCGAGGCCGCCATGGCGCGGGTCGCCCATAAAGCGCAAAAAGACATCAAAGATTTCATCGGCGTGAGCGCCAAGGTCGCGGTCAAGCGCACCGGCGACTTGCCGCGCTCCGAGGGCAAGGCCGTGCGGGTCATCGACCATCGCAAAAAATAAGCCTTGTGCGACGCCGTTAAACCGAACGCCATTTGAGCCGCTATTTTCCTCTCTGGTTGCGCGATTTCAGTGTCGCTAACTTTGGAGAAGCCTCGGTGTGATGGCCTTCATCAAGATGATGGTATAAAAATCTCGAATAACCAGCCTCGAATAACCAGCCTTGATCTCATCGCTTGGCGTGGTGGGTCTCAGCCAATTTTTGGCGTTTTTCGTAACAGTCGCGCGCTGCCGCAACATCGGCCAAAAACCAGCCTAACTCGTCGAGCAGCATCGCTTGCGGCCCATCCACCAAAGCCTTGGACGGCACCGGATGAAAATCCGCCAGCACCAGATTGGCTCCGGCCACCACACCCTGAGCGGTGGCGTGCATCAGATCGTAAAGGCCGTCGGGCGAGCGCTCGCGCGTGCCGACCGAGTGCGAGGGATCGACGCAAACCGGCATCCGGGTCAATCGCTTGAGCACCGGCACATGGCTGAAATCCACCAGATTGCGGTGCGGGTCGCCCATGTTGGTTTTGACGCCGCGCAGGCAAAACACCACCCGCGAATTGCCTTCGCTGGCGAGATATTCGGCGGCGTTGAGCGATTCGTTCAAGGTGATGCCGAAGCCTCGCTTGAGCAGCACCGGGAATTCCTGTTGTCGCCCGACCGCTTTCAGCAACTCGAAATTCTGGGTGTTGCGGGTGCCGATTTGCAGCATGACGCCGGTCGCCTGCCCGGTCTGCTCCAGACACTCGTGGATTTCATCGACGTGGCTTTCGTGGGTGACTTCCATGGCGATGACTTTGATGCCGTACTTGCCGGCCAGATCGAAAACGTAGGGCAAACAGCTTTTGCCGTGCCCCTGGAACGAATAGGGGTTGGTGCGGGGTTTGTAAGCGCCCATCCGCGTGCAGACCTGCTGGTGCTCGCGCAAGGCTTTCAACATCAGCTCGACGTGTTCGGGGGTGTCTACCGCGCACAGGCCGGCGAAAACATTCAGGTTATCCTGACTGAACAGCACGCCGTTGTACTCGAAACCGCTGACCCGCCGCTCGTCCCGATGCCGGCCCAGAATCCGGTATTCTTCCGAAATGCGCACGACGCGCTCCACCCCTGGCAGGGCTTCGATCTCCTCGGCGGCAAGCGTCTTGGTGTCTCCGATCAAATAGATTTCGGTCAGGGCCTGCTGGGTGCCTTGCACTTTGTGGACGCGCGCGGCGATGCCTGGCAAGCGCGCCAAATAATCGAGCGTGAGCCGGTACTCTTCCGAATGATCCTCGACAGTAGAACCCAAAATAACGATCATGAGCCTGCGTGTTCCCGAGCGTAAAGTGAAGTGAAAGGCGTTGTTGGAGGGAGCGCGATAATAGCATTCTGGCTGGAGGACGCCAGCGCTCCGAGGGGATGATCCATCCGGCGACGGCGTGGCCCGTTCATCCGGCTGGCCGGATTTGCGCCGGCGTTCGCCCGGCCCAAGCTCCGCCGACGGCGGCCCGGCGAGACATGGGCTTTTTCGTCGGTCCAGCCACGCCCGGAACCGCTCGCATGTCCGCTCAGCGCCCGTCTGGCGCGAGGTGATCCAGGCCGCCCATATAGGGCTTGAGCGCGTCGGGAACCCGGATGCGGCCACGCTCGTCTTGGTAGTTCTCCATCACCGCCACCAGGGTGCGCCCTACCGCCAACCCGGACCCGTTTAAAGTGTGGGCCAGTTCCGGTTTTCCGGTCGCCGGATTGCGCCAGCGCGCTTGCATCCGACGCGCCTGGAAATCCTCGAAATTGCTGCACGAGGAGATTTCTCGATAGTGTTGCTGGCCGGGCAGCCAAACCTCCAGATCGTAGGTCTTGGCCGAGGAAAAGCCGATGTCGCCCGCGCACAAGGCGACCACGCGATAAGGCAACTCCAGCCGCTGCAACACTTTTTCCGCGTGTCCCGTCAGCTCCTCCAGCGCCGCGTAAGAATCCTCGGGCCGGACGATCTGCACCAGTTCCACCTTTTCGAACTGATGCTGGCGGATCATCCCGCGCACGTCCTTGCCGTAGGAGCCGGCTTCGCTGCGAAAACACGGCGTGTGGGCGACATAGCGCAGCGGCAAGCGAACCGGATCCACGATGGCGTCGCGCACCAGATTGGTGACCGGCACCTCGGCGGTCGGGATCAGGTAGTAGTTCAGATCGCCGCTTAGCTTGAACAGATCGGCTTCGAATTTCGGGAGCTGCCCGGTGCCGCGCAAGCTGTCGGCATTGACCATATACGGCACGTAGACTTCCCGATAGCCGTGCTCTTGGGTGTGCAAATCGAGCATGAACTGGGTGAGCGCGCGATGCAGCCGCGCCAGTTGGCCGTGGATCACCGTAAAGCGGGAGCCGGTCAGACGGGTGGCCGCCTCGAAATCCAGCCCCCCTTCCGAGCCGAGATCGACGTGATCGCGAGCCGGAAACCCGAATCGTCGCGGCTCGCCCCAGCGCCGGACTTCCACGTTGTCGGCGTCGCCGCCACCGTCGGGAACGCTCGCGTGAGGGAGATTGGGAATGCCGAGATGCAAGGCGCCAAGCTGGGCTTGCAACCGTTCGAGGTCGGCTTCGGCGCGCTTGAGTTCGTCGCCGAGCGAGGCGACCGCGTCCAGCAAGGGCTGAATGTTCTCCCCGCCAGCCTTGGCCCGCCCGATGGCCTTGGATCGGGTGTTGCGCTCGTTTTGCAATTCCTGGGTGCGGGTTTGCAAGGCTTTGCGCCGGGCTTCCAAAGCGTTGATCGATCCGACGTCCAAGTCATAACCGCGGCGCGCGAGCTGGGCGGCAATCTGTTCCAGTTCGCCCCTCAATAACTTCGGATCGAGCATGGCAAATAACGCTCCTGTGGCTTTTTGGCATCGTGGGCTTGCGTGGGAGCGGATTATAGCGAAATTTGGGTCTCGAAGATTTAGGTGATGATATAAAAACCGGACAATAACAAGGCGGCCCTCGGGCCGCCTCGCTTTTTACCGAGCTGGCTTAGCTCAGATGTTGCGCGTCCACAGCGACGCCATGGCCGGGCCGGTGCCGACGCACAGCGAAGCGCCGCCGGTGCTCTTGCCTTGACGCTCCAGCTCGTAGTACAGGCTGACCACGATGCGCAAGCCCGTCGAACCGACCGGGTGGCCCAGGGCGATGCCGGAGCCGTTAAAGTTGCAATTGTCGGTCGTGAGGTTCATGCCGTGATCCTGTTTCAACATCCGGCCGACGCCGAGCCATTGGGCGGCGAACGCTTCGTTGACTTCCCAATAATCGATGTCTTCGAACTTCATACCCGCTTGCTTGAGCGCTTTGGGGATGGCTACCGCCGGGCCCAGGCCCATCACCACCGGGTCGATGCCGGCGTTGCAGATGCTGACCAGCTTCAACAAGGGCTTGAGGCCCATTTCCTTGGCTTTATCCAGCGACATGATGACCACCGCGCTGGCGCCGTCGTTGATGCTGGAGGCGTTGGCCGCCGTCACCACGCCGTCTTTTTTGAAGGCGGTCGGCAGCTTGGCGATCTTTTCCATGCTGGCGTCGGGAATGAAATTTTCGTCCGCTTCGAAGAAGGTCGAGCCCTTCTTGGACTTCATCTCGACCGGCACGATCTCGCGCTTGAAAACGCCTTCCTTGGTCGCTTTGGTGCAGCGGCTGTGGCTGATCAGCGCCAGCTCGTCGCATTCCTGCCGGGTGATGCCGTATTTGACCGCGACGTTCTCCGCCGTCATGGCCATGTGGCCCGGCACCAGCTCGTCGAACAGCCCGTCGTGAATCATGCTGTCTTCGATGTTGCCCTGCCCCATCCGGTAACCCATGCGGGCCTTGGGCAGCAGATACGGCGCGTTGGTCATGCTCTCGACGCCGACCACCAAGCCGATGTCGGTCTGGCCCAGCATGATGTTGTGGCAAGCGATTTCCAGCGCGCGCATGCCGGAGGTGCAATTCTGGTTGACGGACACGGCGCTGCTGCGGTGGGGCAGCCCGACCCGCATGCTTACCTGCCGCGCCGGCAGCGAACCCTGCATGCCGCCGTAGAGCTGGCCCATGCAAATTTCGTCGATCTGGTCGGCGGGAACGCCGGACCGCTCGATCGCGGCCTTGGCGGCGGTGATCGCCAGCTCGCGCGCCGGCACGTCCTTCAGGGTACCCATAAATTTGCCGATGGCCGTCCGGGCGGCGCCAACGATCACGACTTCTTTGTTTGCCATCGAGTTACTCCTCGTTATGATGTGGTTATGCGGTTCGTGGTGGGTTCAGATCGGTCGGTCCCGGACCGCGGTGCTGAATGACCTGTATTGATGCCCCGCGCTGTTCCATCCGAGGTTGCCGGAGCAGACATCAGAAAGTAAAGCTTATCTTAAGCGTATGTCAAATGTGCGCCGAAGTTTTAAACAACGCTCCGATTGATGATCTTTTTAAACTGAATCATTATCTTATACTTTAATAGCCGGTTCGGAGTTTTTCGGCGCTCCCGCCAGTCCTTCGCGGTCGAGCCCGCCTGCGCCAAGCGCTCGCAAAGCGGCCATTAAGAAGATGGTATAATATGGAGATCGATCGCTCGTTGCGCCAGCGGATTTTAGCGGCCGCCGCAGATTCTTCACCCCAGCGGGGCCGCGCCGAAACGACTCGCGTTAACACTCGTTTTACGGGCCGAGTTCTGGCTATACTGACGAGACCGGATCGCAAGAATGAGGGGTTCTGCCACCCATGACGCTGCCCGCAGAAGCTGACCCGCCCCACCCGAAAAAACCGATTGTCATCAAAAATGGTGATTTCATCGAGCTGATCGAAAAACGCGCTTGCGATTTACTGGCCATCGCCCTGTTTCTGTCGGCCCAACGGCCGCAGCCCATCACGCTGACCCGCCCCCTGATCGCCGATCTGCTGTCGCAGTCGCTGCTGATCGAGGAGCTGCTGGACATTTACGGCGCGCGCAACAACCGCCAGTGGTGCCGGTTTCGGTCTTTGGTGGCCACAATCAAGCTGTTTGCGGAAGTCAGCTACGAACTGCTGCACATCCACCACTCGCTGCCCTCGTATCGCTTGTTGCCAGTCGAGCGCGACTTCGCGGCCGCCACGCTGCAATCGCTGGACCTGACGGCCGATGTCCTGGTCAGAGCGGCGACCTGGCTGTTGGCGCAAGCCAACCGTCTGGGCCTCAAGCTCCCCGTGGCCCGGATTCATCCCGACCACTATATCGAACACCTGCCGCCGGGCCGCCTGCCGCACGATCGATCCATGCGCAAAATCAAAAGCGCCGACGAAACCGTCACCTATTTGGCCACCGCTTATTTGAACCTGGCCGCCGACAGCGAGCTGTTGAACACCGCCGAAAACGTCGAACCCAAAGATTACGCCACCTGTTTCCCCGATCCGATCAGCGAGGACAACCTGCGCTATTTGAAAGTGCGCTTCCACTGTCTCCAGGCGCTGTACGACACCTACGTCTCGGAAACCGCCATCGAATCGCTGGACCCCAATTTGCCCACGCTGCGCGGGCATATCAGCATCGTCTTCCACTTGTTGGAAATCGCCACCTACCTCGTGCATTACTACGAGCGCCACCTCAACGAACACACGGGCGATTCGGCGCTAAGGCGCCGCCCGGTGATCGCGCCGGGGACGCTGCTGGCGATGATGATGAATTATTCCATCGCGTTTTCCGGGCTTTATCTGAAATACGGCCGCTGTTTTTGCCATAGCATGCTCAGGCGTTACGCCGAAATCGGCAAGATCGAAGCGCCGGTGCCGTCCTATCGCGGCTTTCACGTTCGGCCCTCGACCCTGATCGCGCGCATCGTCCAGCATTACGGCAGCATGGTGGTCATGGAATTGGACGGCCAGTCTTACGACGCCGGTTCACCGATGGATCTTTTCAGGGCCAACGAAAAGATCAACGCTCAGAAGCGGCGCTGGCTGGTGTCGGAAATCGGCCGGCAGCCGTTGCCGGAAGGCGAGCTGAACGACAATCAAATCCGGGCGACCGTGCTCGACATCGTGATCAAGCTGTCCGAACAGGGCAAAGTGGTCGTTTACCAGCAACCGCTACAATTTTCGGATGAGTTCAACAAAGAAAGCATCCTGCTGGAAACGGTGACCAAAGAAATCGCCAAGCTGCAAGCGACCGGCCAGATCGATATCCGCACCGATCTGAACATCGCTTTCGTCGGCGATAAACGGGTGTTGAGCGATCTTGCCTTGCTGGCGGAATCCGGCTACGGCGAGGATCATTTCGGCAACAACATCGCCTTGCCCAAGGAACTGGCGTATTTGCGCCGGTAACGCGCCCGGCCTCGACCGCCCGGGCGAGCGCTCGCCTCAGGGATAACGCCGCCGCTCGCTGCCCCGATCCCAATCCCGCAACCGCGCCAGCTTTTCGCCGATGCGGCCTTCCAGGCCGTTGGCGGTCGGCCGGTAGTAGCGCGCGCCTTTGAGCGCCGGCGGAAAATAGCATTCGCCGGCCGCGTAAGCGTTCGGCTCGTCGTGGGCGTAGCGGTAGCCGTCGGCGTGCCCCAGCTCGCGCGCCAGCGCGGTGGGCGCGTTGCGCAGGTGCGCCGGCACCTCCAGCGTCCCGTGTTGCCCGACATCGCGCCGGGCCGCCGCGAAAGCGGTGTAAACCGCGTTGCTTTTGGGGGCGACCGCCAGATAGACCACGGCCTGCGCGATGGCCAGTTCGCCTTCGGGACTGCCCATGCGCTCTTGCGCTTCCCAGGCGTTCAAGGCCAGTTGCAAGGCGCGCGGATCGGCGTTGCCGACATCCTCGCTGGCGATCCGCGCCACCCGCCGGGCGATGTAGAGCGGGTCGCAGCCGCCGTCCAGCAGCCGCGCCAGCCAGTAGAGGGCCGCATCCGGGCTGCTGCCGCGCACCGCTTTGTGCAGGGCGGAAATTTGATCGTAGAACAGGTCGCCGCCCCGGTCGAAACGCCGGCCCGAGCCATCGCCGAGCACCTCCGGCAGCGTCGCTTCCAGGCTCGCGCCCTGGGCCTCCGCCAGCTCGGCGGCCAATTCCAGCCAGATCAGGGCGCGGCGCGCATCGCCGTCGGCGGCGTGCGCCAGCCGCTCCCGCGCCGGCTCCGACAGCGGCCAGCGCCCGCTCAACCCGCGCTCCGGGTCGCGCAAGGCCCGCTCCAGCACCTCCCCGAGCGCGGTCGCGTCCAGGCCGTTCAACACGTACACCCGCACCCGCGACAGCAAGGCGTTGTTGAGGGCGAAACCGGGATTTTCGGTGGTGGCGCCGATCAGGGTCAGCGTGCCGTCTTCCACGTAAGGCAGGAAAGCGTCCTGCTGGGCTTTGTTGAAGCGGTGAACCTCGTCCGCGAACAGCACGGTGCGGCGGCCGCTCTCGCGCCATATCTCCCGAGCCCGCTCCCCCGCCGCTCGCAGCTCGCGCACCCCGGCCATCACCGCCGACAGCCGGATAAATTCGGCCTGACAGGAGCCCGCCACCAGTTCCGCCAGCGTGGTCTTGCCGCTGCCGGGTGGACCCCACAGCACCATGGAATGGGGCTGGCCGCGCTCGATGGCCGCCCGCAGCGGCTTGCCCGGCCCCAGCAAATGCGCTTGGCCGACGAATTCGTCGAGCCGCCGGGGCCGCATCCGATCCGCCAGCGGCCGGCGCGCGTCGGAGTTGGCTGCCGATGGGTCCGCCATACCGCGTCTTAGCCCGAATCGCCGACCACATCCACGCCCGCCGGCGGCGCAAACTTCAACAAATCGGCATCGAGTTCGGGATTGCGCTCCAGCTTTTGAAAATCCAGCCGGGTCCGCTGGCCGAAGCCGTCTTCCAGTTCCAGCGCGACCAGCAGCTCGCCTTTGAACGCGACCCGCAGCAACCGAAATTCGGGTTGCGGTTGCTTCGGCGTCAAGTCGTACCACGTCAGCCCGTCTTCGCCGCGCGCGTTGTCGACGGTGAAGGAATCCTCGATGGGAGCCGCGCCGCTCAGCAGCGCCAGCGGGGTTGACCCGAGCGCCTTATCCAGCTTGCGCACCGTGATCTGCGCCAGATCGACATCGTAAGACCACAACCGCTCGCCGTCGGCGACGATAATCTGCTTGGCGGGCGCTTGATAGTTCCACCGAAACTTGCCCGGTTTCTGCATCCACATCTGGCCGCTGGCGCTTTGCACCACCCGCGCTTTTTCGTCGTAAACCCGCTGGGTGAATTCGGCCTGCAACGAGCGCAGGTCCCGGAAATAGCGCTGCACTTGCGCGGGTGTCGCCCCGACCGGCAGCGCCGCCAACAGAACCAGCACCAGCACGAACACTGAACGCATCGTCATCGGTCTCCACGTTTTGAAAGCTTCCAGCATAGACCGCGCGCCGGGCGGTTGTTTCAGACTTTTTTGCGCCGTCGCCGCCGCGCATGGCCGGGGACCCTGTCGCCCGGTTGGAGGGCGCCCGCGCGCCGAAGTCGTCCGGACGCGTTGCTCCCGGCCAAAATTCCTCCTACGCTTCTAGTTTGTATGGCGCTATCCGTTCGGTTTTCCCTCCACTCTCCATCAAGGTTAATGGCAACCATGAGCAAACCCAAGAAAGTCGCGATCCTCACCGCGGGCGGTTTGGCCCCCTGCCTCAGTTCGGCCGTCGGCGGCCTGATCGAGCGCTACACCGAGATCGACCCGAGCATCGACATCATTTGCTACCGCAGCGGCTACAAAGGTCTGTTGCTCGGCGATTCCTACAAGGTGACGCCGGAAATTCGCGAGAAGGCCGGATTGCTGCACACCTTCGGCGGTTCGCCCATCGGCAACAGCCGGGTCAAGCTCACCAACGTCAAGGATTGCGTCAAGCGCGGGCTGGTCAAAGAAGGCGACGACCCGCAAAAGATCGCCGCCGATCAGTTGGTCAAGGACGGCGTGGACGTGCTGCACACCATCGGCGGCGACGACACCAACACCGCCGCCGCCGACCTCGCCGCGTTTTTGGCCAAACACGACTACGGCCTCACCGTGATCGGCTTGCCCAAGACCGTCGACAACGACGTGTATCCCATCCGGCAATCGCTGGGCGCGTGGACCGCCGCCGAACAGGGCGCGCGCTTCTTCCAAAACGTGGTGGCGGAAAACAACGCCAACCCGCGCATGCTGATCATCCACGAAGTGATGGGCCGCAACTGCGGCTGGCTCACCGCCGCCACCGCCAAGGAATACCGCAAGCTGCTCGACCGCTCGGAATGGCTGCCCGGATTGGGGCTCGACCGGTCCGCCTTCGAGGTTCACGCCGTTTTCGTGCCCGAGATGGAAGTGGATATCGCCGCCGAAGCCAAACGCTTGCGCGCCGCCATGGACAAAGTGGACTGCATCAACATCTTCGTTTCCGAAGGCGCGGGCGTGGAGGCCATCGTGGCCGAACTCCAGTCCAAGGGCCAGGACGTCCCGCGCGACGCTTTCGGCCACATCAAGCTCGACGCCGTCAATCCCGGCAAGTGGTTCGGCGAACAGTTCGCGCAGATGATCGGTTCGGAAAAGACCCTGATCCAGAAATCCGGCTACTTTTCGCGGGCTTCGGCCGCCAACACCGACGATTTGCGCCTGATCAAATCCTGCGCCGATCTCGCGGTGGAGTGCGCGATGCGCGGGGAATCCGGCGTGATCGGCCACGACGAAGATCGCGGCGGCGTGTTGCGCGCCATCGAGTTTCCGCGCATCAAGGGCGGCAAACCGTTCGATATCGACACGCCGTGGTTCACCGAGATGCTCAAGGCCATCGGCCAACCGAAAGGCAAAAAAGTCGCGGTCAGCCATTGAGCGCCCGCGCCGATGCGCCGCGATCCCACGGCTGAGCCGGGCCGGCCAGGCCCGGTCCCGGCGCGTCGGCGCGAACCTCTCGCCCGGCATCGGGCCTGGCCGCAGGGCCTGCGGATGACGGCCTGGTCGAGCGGCTTCAAAGGAGTTTCAAAACCGTGTACGCGCTTCTTGGCGGTCTGCTGTTCGCATCGGGCTTGGGCGCCGTCCTGCATCTTGCGCGGCGTGGCGCAAGACGGCGAGAGCGCGAGCGCCACATCCGAAACCACGCCTTTCCGAAACCCTTGCTCGACGCGCTTTTGACGGCGCACCCCCACCTTGAAGAACGGGACGCCTGCCGCGTGGTGGAGGCGCTTCGGATTTATTTTCTCGTGCACGCGCGCACCGCGCCCGCCGTCATCGGAATGCCCTCCCGCGTCGTGGACGACCTCTGGCACGCCTTCATCCTGGACACGAAAAGCTATCACGCTTTCTGCAAACACGCCTTCGGCGGCTACTTTCACCACATTCCCGCCGCTCGAGTGACGGCCGACATGTCCTCGGACGCCGCGCTTCGCCGGACTTGGCGTCACGCCTGCCTCGAAGAAAAGATCGATCCAAAAAAGCCCGTGCGCCTCCCGCTTTTGTTCGCCATCGACGCCGAACTGGAAATCGCCAACGGCAACGTGTACCGCCTCAGCAAACCCGATCCGGCTTCGAGAAGCGCTGAGGGCGGCGGTGGCGGCGCCGTCGGCTGCGGCGGTTTTGCCTGTCAGGGCGACGGCCTTGCGGGAGGCGGGTCCGGCGGGGACTCGAGCTGCGGCGATGGCGGCGGGGGGTGCGGCGGGGGATGTGGCGGAGGCGGCGGAGATTGATCGCGCCGCCTGCCGATTCGATCACGGCGGCGCGGGCGCCAGCACCTCGCGGCTGCCGTTGGATTGCAAAGGGCCGACCACGCCGGCCGCCTCCATTTCCTCCACCAGCCGCGCCGCGCGGTTGTAGCCGATCCGCAGCCGGCGCTGCACGCCGGAAACCGAGGCCCGCCGCGACTCGACGACGATCCGCACCGCTTCATCGTACAGAGGATCGCTCTCGCCGCCCCGGCCGCCGCTCTCGCCTTCCTCGCCGAAGTCGCTCTCCTCGCGCGTCTCTGCCAGCACCTCCTCGATGTAATCGGGCGCGCCGGTTTCCCGGAGAAAATCGACCACCCGATTGACCTCCTGATCGTCCACGAACGCGCCGTGCACCCGCTGCGGCAGGCCGGTTCCGGGCGGCAGATACAGCATGTCGCCGTGCCCCAGCAACTGCTCCGCGCCCATCTGGTCGAGAATGGTGCGCGAATCGACTTTGGACGACACCTGGAAAGCGATTCGGGTGGGAATGTTCGCTTTGATCAATCCGGTGATCACGTCCACCGACGGGCGCTGGGTCGCCAGAATGAGATGGATGCCCGACGCGCGGGCTTTCTGCGCCAGCCGGGCGATCAGTTCTTCCACCTTCTTGCCGACGATCATCATCATGTCGGCCAGCTCGTCGATCACCACCACGATAAACGGCAGCGGCTCCAGCGGCGGGACATCGTCCGACGCCAGCGCCGCCTCGGGCTTCCAGAACGGGTCGGGCAGCCCCTCGCCCTCTTCCAGCGCATCCAGCACTTTGCGGTTGAACCCGGCGATGTTGCGGACTTTGAGCGCCGCCATCAGCCGGTAGCGCCGCTCCATCTCCCCGACGCACCAGCGCAAGGCGTTGGCCGCTTCCTTCATGTCCGTCACCACCGGCGTCAGCAAATGCGGAATGTCCTCGTACATCGACAGTTCCAGCATTTTCGGGTCGACCAGGATCAACCGCACCTCGGCCGGCGGCGCTTTGTACAGCAAGCTCAGCAGCATGGCGTTGATCGCGACGGATTTGCCGGAACCGGTGGTGCCCGCGACCAGCAAGTGCGGCATCTTGGCCAGATTGGCCACCACCGGATTGCCGCCGATGTCCATGCCCAGCGCCAGCGTGAGCGCCGAGGCGGACTGGTCGTAAACCGGCGCTTCCAGCACCTCGCGCAGATAGACGGTTTCCCGGTGCCGGTTCGGGATTTCCAAACCGATCACCGACTTGCCGGGAATGACCTCCACCACCCGCACGCTGATGACCGACAGGCCGCGCGCCAAATCCTTGGCCAGATTGCTGATCTGGCTGACCTTGACCCCCGGCGCGGGATCGACCTCGAAGCGGGTGATGACCGGCCCCGGCTCCACCGCCACCACGCGGGCGTCGATCCCGAAACTTTTGAGCAACACCTCCACCTGCCGGGACATCTCCTGGAGATTATCGGCGGAATAACCCGCCGTCCTCGGCGGCGGCCGGTCGAGCAGATCCGGCGAGGGCAAAACCCCGGTGTCCGCCAGCGCCCGCTTTGCCGGCCGATCCGCCACGGGCGCCGCGACCGCCGGGCGCGTTTTCACCGCCGCCGCTTTCGGCCGCATCGGATCGTTCGACGCCTCGGCCGCATAATCGGCATCGGACGTCCACAGCAACTGCTGCGCGGCGTCGGTCGCGGGGTTTGCCACGGGTTCCGCGAACGCGGGCTGTCGGCTCGCCGAGCCCGGCCCGGCAAACTTGCCGGGCACCAAGGTGAGATCGGGCACCGCCGGCGGGACAGGTTCGCCCGCGCGCTTCGGTTCGTTGCGCCCGGCCCCGCCGCGCCCTTTGCGCTCGCGCTCCAAGTCCAGGACCGGCTCGATCCGGCCGGCCTGCCAGCCGCCGGTCACCGGCGCGCCCGCGCCGGCGGAATCCGAAACTTTGACGGCGGTCTCGGCGCTGCCCGAACCCGCCTCCGCCGGTCCGCGCCACGCGCGCCGGCTTTGCCACCACGCGCGCGTCATGGCGGCGATACTGCTCAGGCCCGCCGTTCCCGAGCGCTCGTCGCCGCCGGGTTTCGGCTTGAACTTGGCCGCTTTGTCGGGCGCGGGGCCCTTGGCGCGATCATCGCCCGCTTTGACCGACGACGACGGCCTGCCCCGGCGGGAAGGTTTCGCCGCGCCGCCGAGCTTGCCCGTCGAACTCAGCACCGTGCCTCCGATCCAATCCACCAGCCTGATCCAGGAAAAACCGGTGCTCAACGTCACGCCGGCGAGCAACAGCGCGATCATGAACAGGTTGCCCCAGGCATGGCCGAACGCTTGGGTCAGGAACTGGCCCACGTGCACCCCCATCAGTCCGCCGGCCGAACCCGCGCCGGGAATCGTGCCGGGCAGCGCTTTGAGGTGCAGCGCGGCCAAGCCGCAAGCCATCGCCAGCGCCACCGCAAACCCCAGCACCCGAAACAGGACCAGCTCGGCGTCCAGCTCTAACAGCGAGCCTTGCCGGAACAGACGCCAGGCCGCAAACAGCAGGCTCAAGGGCAGCCAATAGGCGGGATAGCCGAAGAAATACAACCCGATATCGGCGAACCACGCCCCGGCCGTCCCGACCAGATTGTGGATTTTGGCGACGTTGGCCGTATGCGTCCACGCCGGATCGTCGACATGATAGCTGGCCAGCGCCAGGATCATGCCCGAGGCGATCACCGCCACCAGCCAGAAAACGATCTCTTGCAAGGTTCCCTTGAGAAAACGGAAGATGCCGGCCCGAATCGGGGGCTGCTCGGTCTTGATGCGATGTGCCTGGGCCAAAATTCAGTCCTATTCGATGAGTTCGCGCTGCGGTGGGCGACCGTCGGAGCATGGCCCCCGGAAGGTCGCGGCGGTTCGGGGCCACGCGGGTATTGTCCCATTCCACGGCGCCGTGGTGAAGGGCGAAGCGCTTGAGGGTCGAACGCCCCAAGGCGGCGGGGGCCGGGAACCCCGCGCGGGCCCATCGGGACTAAACCGAGCCGATGAGGTCAAAAGTATAGCGGGCGATCTTTTGGACGCCCTCGCTGGCGCCCTCTATAATTTTTAGCGAGTTATCATCCGTAAACGGTGTTACATTGAGACGAGCGCCGCTCTTGGCCCACCCCGCGCGCCCGAACGGACAGCGGTATAGCAGCGCCGTCTCGACCACCCAAGATCATGCGCATTCAACGGCTTGACAGTCTGGAAACCATCCCCGCGCCCGAGTGGAACGCGCTGGCGCCAGATCGCCACCCGTTTCTCAGTCACGAATTTCTATCGGCCCTGGAGCGCCACCGGTGCGTCGGCGGACACGCCGGGTGGCTGCCCTGGCACATTCTTGTTCGGGACGAGGGCGGCAAGCTGCTCGGCGCGGCGCCGCTTTACCTGAAATTCAACTCCTACGGCGAGTTCGTTTTCGACTGGAACTGGGCGCACGCTTACCGGCAACAGGGGCTGGATTATTATCCGAAACTGGTGAGCGCCATCCCCTATACTCCGGCCACCGGTCGCCGGTTGCTGTTGGCCCCCGATCAGCCGGAACCCCGGAAAACCGCCGAGGCCATCGTCGAATTCGCGCTGGAAGAAGCCAGACGCCACCGGCTCTCGTCGGTCCATTGCCTGTTTCCGCTCGCCGAGGAACTGGAGGCGTTGGGCCGGCGCGGCTTTCTCCAGCGGCTGGGCTGCCAATTTCACTGGCGCAACCGGGGCTATCGCGATTTTCAGGATTTTCTGGACACCCTGACCGCCAAGCGGCGCAAGAACATCCAGCGGGAACGCCGCCTGGTGCGCGAGGCCGGCCTGGAGCTGCAAATCCTGCACGGCCACGAAGCCGGCGAAGCGCAGTGGCACGCCGCCCACGGATTTTACCGCTCCACCTTTGATCGCCTGGGCGGCATTCCCACCCTGACCCTCCCCTTTTTTCTCGACATCGCCGCCGCTTTGCGGGAGAGGCTGGTGCTGGTGCTGGCCAGCCGCCAGGGCCGCGCGGTCGCCGCCGCGATCAGCCTGCGCGACGACACCACCCTCTACGGCCGCCACTGGGGTTGCCAGGCGGAATTCGACAGCTTGCATTTCGAAGCTTGTTACTATCAGGGCCTCGACTATTGCATCCGGCGCGGCCTGCAACGCTTCGAGCCGGGCGCGCAAGGCGAACACAAAATCTACCGCGGCTTCCTGCCGGCCTTGACCCATTCGGCGCACTGGATCGCCCATCCCGGCTCGCGCCGGGCCATCGCCGGATTTCTGGCTCGGGAGACGCCCGCCGTGCGGGACTACGCCCGAACGCTTTTGCAACATTCGCCTTATCGAGACGAGGTGACGCTCGATGCGACTGCCGTGGCTGGACCCGCGTGACGACAGCCAGCCGTTCCCCCATCCCGACCGCGCGCTGCGCGATCCGCAGGGGTTGCTGGCGGCCGGCGGCTGCCTGAGCCCGCGCCGGCTGTTGCGGGCCTACCGGCTCGGGATTTTTCCGTGGTACTCGCCCGGCCAACCGATTTTGTGGTGGTCGCCGGACCCGCGTCTGGTGCTGTTTCCCGAGCGGATCAACCTCTCGCGCAGCCTGCGCAAAACTTTGCGCAAGGGCGCTTTCGAGGTCAGCGCCGACACCGATTTCGCCGCGGTCATGGCGGCGTGCGCGGCGCCTCGGAGCACCGATCGAGGCACCTGGATCACCCCGGAAATGCACCGCGCCTATTGCCGCCTGCACCGCCTCGGCCACGCCCATTCCCTCGAAGTCCGGCACGCGGGCCAATTGGCGGGCGGCTTGTACGGGGTGGCGGTCGGTCGGGTGTTTTACGGCGAATCCATGTTCAGCTTCTTGAGCGACGCTTCCAAAGTCGCGCTGGTGGCGCTCGCCGCCCAGTTGCGCCGCTGGGATTTCGCCCTGATCGACTGCCAGGTCCGCACCGAGCATCTCGCCCGCATGGGCGCGGTCGACATCGCGCGCGACGTGTTTCTCGAATTGCTGCAACGCTATTGCGCGCTGCCGGGCCGGGCCGGGCCCTGGCGGCTCGATGGCGACTTGCTGGCCGCCGCGCCGGTGTCGCCCGCATGAATAACCCCCGCAGTTCCCTGTACGACTTGCAGATGTTTCTGACCACCGACTACCCGTGCAGCTACCTGCCGGGCCGGCAAGCGCGCAACCTGGTCGCCGATCCGGGCGCGACCGACGGGCGGCTGTACACCCAACTGGCGGAACTGGGCTTCCGGCGCAGCGGCGATCACGTCTACAGGCCGCACTGCCGGGGCTGCATGGCGTGCCGGTCCCTGCGGATTCCGGTGGAGCGCTTCCGGCCCAACCGGGCGCAACGGCGGATCTGGAACCGAAACCGGGATCTGACCGTTCGGGTGATCGACGCGGAATTCAAGCAGGAGCATTTTGAACTGTTCGGCCGCTATCTCAAAACCCGCCACGCCAGCGGCGGCATGGATCCCGACAACCCCGAAAACTATTGGTCTTTCATCACCTCCCGCTGGAGCCCGACCGGCTTGGGCGAATTTCGCCGGGATCGGGCGCTGGTGGCGGTCGCGGTGATGGATCGCCTGGACAACGGCCTGTCCGCCGTTTACACCTTCTTCGACCCCGAAGAAAAGGCGCGAGGGCTCGGCACTTACGCTATCCTCTGGCAGGTCGCCGAGGCGCGGCGCCTGGGCTTGCAGTGGCTTTATCTGGGCTATTGGGTCGAGCAGTGCGACAAGATGGCTTATAAAACCCGGTTCAAACCCCACGAAATCTTCGTCGCCGAGCGCTGGGGATGGATAAAATTGGATTTTTAACCAGTGTCGGATCGCGAGAATGAACGAGAAACGAGTGACCCGTGGCTTCGGGTGGGGGTTATTGCTGCTGGCTTCCGTGGCATTTGGCGCAGCGCCGAACCCTCGGGAGGATACTTTGAAGGACCTGACCCGCCGCCCGTCTGCCGAGAGAAGCGTGCTCGGCATCATCGCGGGCGGCGCGAGCGGCACCTACATCCGCGTCGCGGCGGATATGGCGTCCGTGCTCGATGGGCCCGCGCTGCGCATCGCGGCCATGGTCGGCAAGGGTTCGGCGCAAAATATCAACGACCTGCTTTATCTCAAGGGGGTCGATATGGCCATCGTCCAATCCGATGTTTTGGAATACGTGAAGCGCCAGGACGGCGGCCGGGAGATCGAAGACAAAATCCGCTATATCACCAAGCTGTACAATGAGGAATTCCATCTGCTGGCGACTGCCAAGGCCGAAACCCTGACGGATCTGGCCGGCAAGAAAGTGAACTTCGATGTCGCGGGCAGCGGCACGGCGCTCACGGCGACCCTGCTGTTCGAGACGCTCAACATCGCGGTCGAGCCCACCTATTTCGACCAAGCGACCGCTTTGCAAAAACTGAAAGACGGCGAAATCAGCGCGCTGGCCTACGTGGCGGGAAAACCCACGCCTTTGTTCGAGAAAATCGCGACCGCCGAGCCCTTGCATTTCTTGCCCATCCAGTACACGCCCGACCTGATGGAAACCTATCTGCCCGCCACCCTGAACGCCCAGGACTATCCGGCCCTGATCCCCGCCGATCGAGACATCAAGACCATCGCGGTCGGCGCCGTGTTGGCCGCCTATCACTGGAAAACCGACTCGCAGCGGTACCGCAAAGTCGCGCGCTTCACCGACGCATTCTTTCGGCATTTCGAAGCATTCCGCCAACCGGCCCGCCACCCCAAATGGCGGGAGGTGAACTTGTCGGCCACGCTGCCCGGCTGGACGCGCTTTCCGGCGGCCGAGGAATGGCTGCAAAAGCGGCCCCGGTAGCCCTCAGCGATCGGCGGCGGCGCTCGCCCGCGCCGGATACGAGCCGTCCGCCATCAACTGCCTGATCGCGTCCAGGGAGGCCGCGCTCTCCGCGCTGCCCGCTCGCTCCGCCTTGCTGTACCACTCGATCGCCTTGACCGGATCGGGGGAAAACCCCTTGACCTGCAAGCCGCTCAACACGATCGGATCGTAGGTTTTCCCGACCGCCGCCATGGCGGCGGGCAACCCGATGTTGGCCGCCTCCAGATAGAAGGAGCGCGCCGACGCGACGTCGCCACGGGCCATGAAAGCGTCGCCCTTGCTCATATAAGAGGCCATCAGCGGGGTGGCGACCAGCGCCGGCGCGGTCGCCGGCGGCAATGGGCTTTTCGCCGCCACCGCGGTCGCGCCCGAAGACTGGGCCACGGCCGTCGCGCTTGTCGCGGTTTTCGCCGGCGGCGCGCTGGCGGCGCGCTCGCCTTGTTCCGCTCCGGTTGCCGCCGCCGGGCGCGACTGCACCGGCTCGGCCGGCCGGGCCAACGCCGCGCCGCCCGTTTCGACCGCCGGCTTGGCGTCGAGGGCCAACGCCGTTCCCGCCGGCGCGACCACCGAAATCTGAACCGGCTTGCTGTCGAACAGATAATAGCTGCCGATCCCGCCGGCGATGCCCGCCAGGATGGACACCAAAATCAAGGCGATGAACTGCACCGTCGGCGAGGAAAAGGTTTTTGGCGGATTTTGTTGGGCGTAGCGCTCGTCCCATTGCATGCTGATGGTCGCGTTGGCCAACAGATCGTCTTCCATCAAACGGTCGAGCATCTGATAGCCGGCGTTTTCGTGGCGCCGATAAAGCTCCTGATTGACGGGCGCCAGCGAATAAGCGGTCGCTCGCGTGTCTTCCGGGTCCGGTTTGGCGAAGGACACCATCGTGACCGGATAATCGTCGGCGTTGTCCAACGCAAAACCTTTGCTTTTTTCGCGCCGCTTGGCCGCGATGGTTTCAGCCGATGGCGCGGCGCCGACGGCGGGTGGCGCGGCGCCGACGATCGCGTCGGGCTCCTCGCCGATCAGCGCGCGCTCGGGCTCGGCCGGCCCGACCGCGTTCGCGTCTGCCGGCTGGGGGGAATCGGGCGCGTAATGCTTGGCCCAAGGGATCAAGGTCACGCCATCCGCGCTGTTCTCCTCGGCCTCCAGCATCATCTCTTTCGCGGCCTGATCGATCGACAGCATCGAAACCGTGGTTTTGCCCTTGCCCCGAGTAATCGCCAAAGCGCGCTTGCAGAGGGTGTTGATCAGATCGGGTACGCCGCCGGTCAAGCGCGTGATCTTTTGAATGGCCCACCGGGAAAACAGCGGGTTCATCTCCGGCGTCGCACCGGTGTTCAACTGCCGGGCGATATAGGCGGCGACATCGTTTTCGGCGAGCGGCTCCAGCCGGACGTGCAGACGCCGGGCCGCGATCATCTGGTCGGCCCCGATCCGGTCGACCGTGGCTTCCAGCTCCGGCGCGCCGCCCAGCACGATCCGGGGCGATCGCGGGTCCGGCAGCGTCCAATCGAACAGCGCGATGAGATGGGCCAGCCCGCGCTCGCCCAGTTTGTGCGCGTTATCGATCAGCAGCACCACGCTGCTGCGTTGCTCGGCGTCTTCCTGTTTGACATACGCCCTCAGCGCCGCGTTATCGGTGGGCCGGTAAGGCTCGATTTCGTTGATGCCCACGCGGTCGCACAGGGTCTTGATGAGCTGCTCGTAATCCGGATCGCCCGAAAACAGGCTGATGAATTTGATGTTATCGGGCGCCGCGCTTTCCAGTTTGCGCAACAAAAACGTCTTGCCGACCCCCGGTTCTCCGGTGAGCAAAAAAAGTCCGCCGTGCTGGCGGACACTTTTCAACAGTTGGATATAAGCATTCAGATAAGCGTGATTCAAAAAAAAGAATTCCGCGTCGTTCGCGTTCACCGATCTACTGTGATCTTCAATCTCGGGTTGGCCATCAGCTTGTCGGTCACCGGCCTGGTCGCTCATACGTCGCTCTCTTGTTTCTGGATTTTATATATCGATCAATTCGCTGCGAGCAAATAACGCCAAGCTCGACCCAGCGGATCGACTGGCGCGGGAAGACTGAGGATTCTTGAACGGTGAATTGTAGCCCAAGATTGGGGCATAGCTTAAGGCTTTATCCGGGGCGCCGGATGCCGTTGAAAAAGATAATATTTTTAGAAGGCTTGCCCGAAAAAGTGGCGACGGTTGCCGGAAAAAACCGCTTGCGGCGAGCCGGTGCGACCCGCATCAAAATTTACGGCGCTGCCGGGTCCAGCTTTTTGCGAAACGCCGCGTAATACAGCACCGGGATAAACACCAGCGTCAGCAAGGTCGAGACCAGGATCCCGAAAATCAGCGAGATCGCCAGACCCCGGAAAATCGGGTCATCCAGGATGAACAGCGCGCCGAGCATCGCCGCCAGCGCGGTGAGGATGATCGGCTTGGCCCGCACCGCGCTGGAGCGGATCACCGCTTCTTGAAACGGCACGCCGGCGGCGACCTCCAGATTGATGAAATCCACCAGCAGGATCGAATTGCGGACGATGATGCCCGCCAGGGCGATCATGCCGATCATCGAAGTCGCGGTGAATTGCGCGCCCAGCAGCGCGTGGCCCGGCATCACCCCGATGATGGTCAGCGGGATCGGGGCCATGATGATCAGCGGGATGAGATACGAGCGAAACTGCGCCACCACCAGCAGATAAATCAGAATCATCCCCACGCCGTAGGCGATGCCCATGTCGCGGAAGGTCTCATAAGTGATCTGCCATTCGCCGTCCCATTTCAGGCTGTAGCCGTAGGGCGCGTCCGGCTGGCGGATGAAGAATTGCTCCAGCGGGCCGCCGCCGATCACCCGATCCTTCAGAGCGCCGAAGATTTCGAACATGCCGTAAAGCGGGCTGTCCAGCTTGCCGGCCATGTCGCCGAACACGAACACCACCGGCAACAAATCCTTGTGATAGATCGCGTTTTCGCGTTGCGCGCGCTCGATTTCGACCACCTCCGACAGCGGCACCAGGCCGCCGCCCTGACTGCGGGTTTTTAAGGCCAAAACCGAGGCCGCGGCGGCTTGATCGGCCACCGGCAGCCGCAGCCGCAGCGGAATGGGATATTTGGAACTTTCGGAGTGCAGGTAGCTGACGTCCTCGCCGCGTAAAGCGGTGCCGAGGTCGGCGGCGATGGCCTGCTGCGAGACGCCGAGCAAGGCGGCCTTGGCGCGGTCGACGTGGACGATCAACCGCTCGGACGGCGCTTCGACCGTATCGTCCACGTCCACGATGTCCGGGGTCGCCTCGAACAGCGCGCGCACCTCGCGGGCGGCGGCGATCTGGCCGGGATAATCCAGTCCGTAGACTTCCGCCACCAGCGGGGCCATCACCGGCGGGCCGGGCGGCACTTCGACCACCTTGACGTTGGCCCCGTGGCGGTTGCCGATCTCCCGCAGCGGCCCGCGCACCGCCAGGGCGATTTCGTGGCTCTTGCGGTTGCGGTGTTTCTTGTCGACCAGATTGACCTGCAAATCGCCGACGTTGGCCCCGGATCGCAGATAATACTGCCGGACCAGGCCGTTGAAATTGATCGGGGCGGCGGTGCCGGCATAGGCTTGATAGTCGGTCACTTCCTCGACTTTGCTCAGCTCTCGGCCCAGCTCGCCCAGCACTTGGGCGGTCTGTTCCAGGGTGGTGCCTTCCGGCAGATCGACGATCACCTGGAATTCCGACTTGTTGTCAAACGGCAGCATTTTCAACACGACCAGTTGAAAATACGCCAGGCTGATCGAAACGCCGATCAGGGCCAGCACGCCGAGGCCGAGCAGCCAGCGCAGCGGCCGGCCCTGACGCCCCCGCAAAAATGGCCCGACCGCGCGGCGGAACAGGCGATGGGCGAAATCTTCCGGCTCGGCCGGGGCATCCGCCACCGCGTTCATGGCGAGGGCCGGTCCGGCGGGATGGGCGGCGCGTTTCTCCACCGCCCGCCGCAGCACCTTATAAGTCAGCCACGGCGTGAACGCGAACGCCACCGCCAGCGAAATCAGCATGCCCATGCTGGAGTTGATCGGGATCGGGCTCATGTACGGCCCCATCAACCCGGAGACGAACGCCATCGGCAACAGCGCGGCGATGACGGTGAAAGTCGCCAGGATGGTCGGCCCGCCCACCTCGTCCACCGCTCGCGGGATCGCCTCGACCAGCGTGTGACCGCCCAAATGGATGTGGCGGTGGATGTTTTCCACCACCACGATGGCGTCGTCCACCAAAATGCCGATGGAAAAGATCAGCGCGAACAGCGATACCCGGTTGAGGGTGAAACCCCAGGCCCAAGAGGCGAACAGGGTGATGGTGAGCGTCAAAATCACCGCCGCGCCGACGATGAGCGCCTCGCGCCAGCCTAGCGCCAGCCACACCAAGCCGATCACCAGCGCGGTGGCGAAGATCAGCTTGCTGATCAGGGTCATCGCCTTGTCGTTGGCGGTGACGCCGTAGTTGCGGGTCACGGTGACCTGGACCCCTTCGGGGATGAACGCCCCTTTGAGTTGCTCGACCCGCGCCAGCAACTGCTCGGCGATGGCGACCGCGTTCTCGCCGGGCTTTTTGGCCACGGCCAAGGTCACGGCGGGAAATTCGCCCTTGAGCGCGATGCCGCTGGCGGCGGCCGCCGGCCCGGTCCCGAGCCAGACGTAACGCTCCGGGACTTCCGGCCCCAGCTCGACCTCGGCGACATCGGCCAGATAAACCGGCGCACCCTGATGCAGGCCCACCACCAAGCCGCCGATGTCCGCCGCATCGACCAGAAAGCTGCCGGCTTGCACCGGAATCTCGCGGTTGCCGCCGACCAGCGCGCCGGCGTCAGCCGAGGCGTTGGCCGCTTGCAGCGAGCGGCGCAGATCGGCCAAGGCCAAGCCGTGACCGGCCAAGCGGGCGGGATCGAATTGCACCCGCACCACCCGGTCGGGCGCGCCGATGGTGTAAAGATCGCGGGTGCCGGCCACCCGTTTCAATTCGGTTTCCAAAGTGTGGGCGACGCGGGCCAGATCGTCCGCGCCGCGTTGCGGGTCGTCCGTCCACAGCGTCAAGCCGAGAATCGGCACGTCGTCGATGCCCTTGGGCTTGACGATGGGCTGGCCGACGCCGAGGTTGGCCGGCAGCCAGTCGGCGTTGGAATAGAGTTTGTTGTACAGGCGGACGATGGCGTCGGTGCGCGGTTGGCCGACCTTGAATTGCACGGTCAGCACCGCCATGCCGGGCCGCGACACCGAATAGACGTGCTCCACGCCCTCGATTTCCGCCAGCATCTGCTCGGCGGGCCCGCTGACCAGCCGCTCGACCTCGCGCGCGGTCGCGCCGGGAAAGGCGACGAACACGTTGGCGAAGGTGACGTTGATCTGCGGCTCTTCCTCGCGCGGTGTCACCAATACCGCGAACACCCCCATCAGCAAACCCACCAGCGCCAAAAGCGGGGTGATTTCGCTCAGCAGAAATTTTTGGGCGATGGTCCCGGAAAGGCCGAGACCCGTGGCGGCGCTCATGTCATTGCCCCGCTTGCCGCTGGTTCCTGAGCGCGATGCCGGCCTGGATCGGGTCCAGCGCCACCCGCTCGCCCGGCTCCAATCCGGCCAGAATTTCGACCGTCTCGCCCTCGCTCCGGCCGGGGCGGACTTGACGCAACTGCACCCGGCCCTCCCGCACCACGTAAACCGCGCTGACCTCGCCGCGTTGGGCCAGGGCTTGGCGCGGCACGGTCAAACCGCTCGCCTCGCCCACTTGAAAAGCGGTCTTGACAAACATGCCCGGATACAGGCCCTCGATTTTTTTCGGCAGATACACCCGCACCTTGAACACGTTGCTCTGCGGGTCGGCGTAAGGGAAAAAGGTCAGCTTCTCGGCGGCGATGGGCTTGCCGCCGTCGGGTGGAACCACCCAAGCCTTTTTGTAGTGCCGCACCGGCGCGATCAGCCGCTGCGGCACGTTGGCCACCACCCGCAACTCGTCGAGCGAGAATCCGGTCATCAGCGGCTTGCCGGGCTGGACCGTCTCGCCGAGCTGCACGTGCCGCTCGAGCACGATGCCGCTGTAAGGGGCGTTGATCGTGGTGTAGCCCAGCGATTCCCTGGCCTGGGAAACGCCGGCCTGAGCCGCTTCCAGGCGGGCCTTGGCGGCGTCGAAACCGGCGGTGGCGGCGTCCATCTGCGCCTTGGCGACCACTTTCCTTTCGTAGACGCCGCGAATCCGGTTGTATTCGGCCTCGGCTTCCAGAAACCGGGCCTGGGCTTCGCGCAGGTTGGCCTGCGCCTGATCCAGGCCGGCGCGCTGCTCGATGTTGCGGATGCGGATGATCGGCGCGCCTTGCGGCACGAAATCGTTGACATCGACCATGATGGTTTCGACCCGCCCGGCGGTTTGGGCGGAGACGGTGCTCCGGTTCACCGCCTCGACCACGCCGTCCAGCACCCGCTCGTCCGACAGCGTTTGTCGCTTCGCTTCGGCGACGGAGAAAGGCGGCTCGGCGGCGCTCGAAGCCGGCGCGCTCGCCAGCAAAGCGCACATGCACACGAGAGATTTCGGCGCGAACATCGGCATACCCTTCCCGGCGACCTCTATATTAATATATTAGCTAAGTCTAATATTTATGCCGCCCAGGAGCAAGGGACGCGCGACGCTTCCGGCACCTCCCGCAAAACTTTGCCGGGAAAATCGAAAGCTAAGGGGAAAAGGCTCGCGCCTGCCGGGCCAGGCGAGCGTCAGCCGTTTTGAAAATCGGCGGACAGCGCCACGGCCAGCAACAAGACGGTTTCGAGCAGCTCGCAACTCGCGCCCAGGGCATCGCCGGTCACCCCGCCCAAACGGCTCACAAACCGCTGGCGCACGATCAGGAAAACGGCGGCCAGAACGCCGAGCAGCACCGCGCCTTGCGCGTCGAGCCACCACAAGGTCGCGGCCGAACACGCCAGCAGCATCAGACCGCAACTCGCTCGCGGCAAATGGCGCGCGTAAGGCGAACCCAAACCCTCGGGCCGGATGTACGGGGTCGTCGCCAGCAGCAACACCAGCGAAGCGCGCGCCAGCACCGGCACCAGCACCAGCACCGCTCGCGCATCGCCGGCGAGCAGAACTTGCAGCGCGGCGAATTTGTTCAGCAGCACCAGGCCGACCGCGACGATCGCGGCGGGACCGCAGCGCGGGTCCTTCATGATCTCCAGCGTGCGCTCGCGAGCCCCCTGTCCGCCGATCCAGGCGTCGGCGGTGTCGGCCAGACCGTCCAGGTGCAAGCCCCCGGTCAACAGCACCCAAACCGCCAGCACCAGCCCCGCCAGCACGCCGGGATCGGCCAACCACAGCACGGTGTGCAATCCGGCCAACAGCGCGCCGATCAGAAACCCGATCACCGGAAAAAAAACCACGGAAAGCCCCAATTCTTCGGGGCGCGGCGGCGGACCGAGCAAGGGAACCGGCAACCGCGTCAACAATTGCAACGCCAGAATGAAGGCGCGAATCATGCGAGGCGACCGTTGTGAAACACCAGATGCGGCTCGGACTCGGGATCGCGGTGCCGGCGGATGCGACTGATCGCCGCGTACGGCACTTCCAGCCGCCAAATCCGCTGCAAGGGCATATCGAGCAAGCGGCGCAGGATCATGCGGATCACGCCGCCGTGCGCGACCAGCAACACGTGCCGACCGCGATGGCGCGCCAGCAGCGCTTCCCAAGCCTCTCCGACCCGCCGGTCGAAAGCGGCCACCGGCTCGCCTTGCGGGATCGGATGGGCCACCGGATCGCGCCAGAACCGGGCGAGCGCCAGCGGCTCGGCGGCGTTGACGTCGGCCACGGTGCGGCTTTCCCAGACACCGAAGCTCAATTCGCTGAAGCCGGCGTCGATTTCCAGCGGCCGATCCAGACGCCCCGCCAGCTCGCGGGCGAAAGCGGCGCAGCGGGTCAACGGCGAGCTGATCACCGCCTCCCAACCGCGATAGTCGCCCACCGCCGCGCGCATCTGCCCCCAGCCGCACTCGCTCAGCGGATCGTCCACCGCGCCCCGGAATTTCTGGCCCCCTTCCGGCTCGCCGTGCCGCAACAAGTCGACCACCGTAAACTCGCTCATCCTCGCGAGACTCCGGCTTCGGCGAACGTGGCCATGCGGGCGTGCAGGGCGGCGGCGGCCCGCAAGATGGGGGCCGCCAGCGCCGCGCCGCTGGCCTCGCCCAGCCGCATCTCCAAGTCCAGCACCGGCCGGGCGTTCAGCGCCTCCAGCAGATGGCGGTGGCCGGGTTCAGCGGAACAGTGCGCGTAGAGCAGCCACGTCGCCAGCTCCGGGCGCAGCCGCACCGCCGCCAGCGCCGCGACCGTGGTGATGAAGCCGTCCACCAGCGCCGGCACCTTCAATTGGCCGCAACGCAAGTAAGCGCCGGCCAGCGCCGCGATTTCGAAACCGCCCAGCCGTTGCAGCGCCTCCAGCGGCCGGTCGCTGCGATGCCGTTGCAAGGCCCGCCCGATGACGCCCGCTTTGCGGCTGACGCCGGCGGCGTCCAAACCGGTGCCGGGCCCGGCGAGCTTCTCGGCGGGCCACCCGAGCAGCGCGCAGGCGACGGCGGCGGCGCTGGTGGTGTTGCCGATGCCCATTTCGCCGCCGACAAACAGTTGCGCGCCGCCGATGACGGCCCGTTCGGCGGCGCTGCGCCCCACTTCCAGCGCATCCTGCAACTGGTCGTCGGTCATGGCGGGCGCATCGACGAAGTTCGCGGTGCCGGGCCCGAGCCGGGCGTCCAGCACGCCGGGCAACTCCTCCAAAAGGGTCACGGTGCCGACGTTCACCACTTCGAGCCGCGCGTTCCATTCCCGCGCCAGCACGCTGATCGCCGCCCCGCCGCGCGCGAAGTTGCGGACCATTTCGGCGGTGACGGCTTGCGGGAAGGCCGAAACCCCTTCGGCGGCCACCCCGTGATCGGCCGCGAACACGGTGATCCAGATCCGTTCCAGGCTGGGTTGCTGGGTGCCTTGCATCGCCGCCAGCACGGCGCCGAGCGTTTCCAGCCGCCCCAGCGAACCGGGCGGCTTGGTCAGTTGCGCCTGCCGCTCGAAGGCGGCGGCCAGCAGGCCGCCTTCGGGCGCGGCGATCGGCTCGTCGTACCAATTTGGATTCATGCGCTACGATCCTTGAGAACCAGCGGCAATCCCGCCACGATGAAAGTCACCCGGTCGCATTGCCGGGCGACGGCCTGATGCAAGCGGCCGGCCTCGTCGCGAAAGCGGCGGGCCAGCGGATGGATCGGGACGATGCCTTGCCCCACCTCGTTGCTGACGAACAAAACGTGGCCGGGCAGCGCTGGCAGCAGGTCGAGCAAGCCCCGGATTTCCCGTTCCGCGCGCCGATCGCCGGCCGCCAGCAGGTTGGTCAACCAAAGGGTGAGGCAATCGACCAGCAGGCAGCGCTCGGGCGTCGCCCGCGCCCGCAAAGCCGCCGCCAGCGCCAATGGCTCTTCCACTAAGCCCCAGGTGGCGGGACGCTCGGCCCGATGGCGGGCGATGCGCTCGGCCATTTCGCCGTCGCCGGCTTGGCCGGTGGCCACATAAATCACCTCCAGCCCGCCCTCCAGCGCCTGGCGCTGGGCGAAGGCGCTCTTGCCCGAACGGGCTCCTCCAAGAATAAGCGTTTTCATATCAACCAATTATAATGATTATCGGGAACGACGCCGCGCCTGGGTCGCGCCGGCGCGCTTAAACGCGCTTAAAATTGTAGGCGCAATCGCGCCACTTAAAACCCTGGATCGCGCGAATCGCTCGCGAGCGGCCCTGGCGGCGCTCGCGGACGCCCGGCGCTTCGCGCGCCATTGCGCCACCGTCGCTTTCCCCCTAGAATGTTCGGCCCTCGCGGTTCGATCCGGGCCGCGACTCCTTGCCTCACCGCCGCGCGGGAGGCTGTATTGATCCGTAAGGAGTTCCGATGCGCCATTATGAAATCGTGTTTCTGGTTCATCCCGACCAGAGCGAACAAGTGCCCGCCATGATCGATCGCTACCGCGCGATGATCCAGGACGACGGCGGCCAAATTCACCGCCTGGAAGACTGGGGCAGACGGCAACTGGCCTACCCGATCAACAAGATTCACAAGGCCCACTATGTGCTGATGAACGTGGAATGCAGCTTGGCGGTGCTCCAAGAAATGCAAAGCGCGTTCCGTTTCAACGACGCGGTGATCCGCAATCTGGTCATCCAGCGCGATGCCCCCGAGACCGAACCCTCGCCGCTGATCAAATCGCGCGACGAGCGCGAAGGCCAACCGGATCGCGACGGGCAGGACGACCGCGAGGAGCGCATCGGGCGCGGCGACACCGACGATGAAGAGATCGACGTCGAGGATGAAGCGGCCTGAAGCCTGGCAAACCCGATCCGAACCGAACGCTCCCGAAGGGCTCGGCGCGGCCCGCAGCTTTGGCCGACCCTCAAGCCAACGCCGGGGCAACGGTCCGCCGCGTTGACCCAAGGTCGCGCTCCGCCCTTACCCGTCGCGCTCGAACGCTCTTTATCTGATTGAAGGAAAACCCCATGTCGCGTTTTTTCCGCCGTAAAAAGTTCTGCCGCTTCACCGCCGAAGGCGTGAAGGAAATCGATTACAAAGATATCGCCACCCTGAAGAACTACGTCACCGAAACCGGCAAGATCGTGCCGAGCCGGATCACCGGCACCAAGACCCGCTACCAGCGCCAGCTCTCGGTCGCGATCAAGCGGGCCCGGTTTCTGGCGTTGCTGCCTTACTGCGACCGGCATTGACGGCCTGAGAGCCCCTCGGGGCCGGCTGTCGCTCTCGCGCCAAGATCGCCGCCGATGCGTTCGCTCGCCGCGTTCGTCATGCGCGGCCGCTCCGGGGCGGCGCTGGTCGCCGCCACCGCGGCGGTGCTGTTCTGGCTGTTCCCGCCTTTTTTGATCGTGGCGACGGCGGTTGTGACCCTGGTCACCTTGCGCCGGGGCGCGCTCGAAGGGGCGCTGGTCGCGCTGGCGGCCGGCGCGGCGGCGACCGCCCTGACGTGGGGGGCGTTCGGCCGGCCGTGGCCGATGTTGCAACTGCTGTTGCCGTGCTGGTCGGCGGCGTGGCTGTTGGCGCTGACGCTGCGCGCCACGGTTTCGCTGTCCCGCGCCTTCCAGGCCGCCGCTTTGCTCGGCTTTGTGGGCGTGGCGGGCATCTATCTGGTGTTTCCCGACCCCACCGCCTGGTGGCGCGGCGTTCTGGCGCGCTTGCGCCAGGAGTTCGCCGACCCGGCGGCGGCGGGACTGGCGCCCGATCGAGCCGGTTGGGAGCAACTGTTGGAGCTGATCGAGGGCTGGGCCCCGTATTTGCCGGGCCACATGGTCAGCGCGGCGCTGATGGTGGCGCTGCTGGCCTTGTTGCTGGGCCGCTGGTGGCAGGCGACGCTCTACAATCCGGGCGGCTTTCGCCCCGAGTTTCAAGAATTGCGCCTGGGCAGGACTTTGGCCGCGCTGACGCTGGTTTTGTTTGCCGCGATGCTGCTGATCCGTTGGCCGCCTCTGGTCAATCTGGCCCTGGTGCTGGGCGCGCTCTACACCCTGCAAGGCGTCGCGCTGGTCCACGCGGCCGCCTTCAAACTGCAACTTTCGCCGGCCTGGCTGCTGCTGTTTTACTTGTTGCTGGTTCCGCTGCTGTCGCAACTAGTCATGGCGCTGGGCGTCGCCGACGCCTGGGCGGATTTCCGCAACCGGATCCGGCCCCGGACCCGCAAGCCGTGAGCCGGCAGCCGTTTTTCTTTCACGCTATCAAAATTCTCGGAGTGGGTTCATGGAAATCATCTTGTTGGAAAAAGTCGCGAATCTGGGGACGCTGGGCGAGCGGGTCAAGGTCAAGCCGGGCTACGCCCGCAACTTTTTGATCCCCAAGGGCAAGGCCACCGCCGCCACCGCCGCCAACGTGGCGCGCTTCGAGGCCCGCCGCGCCGAGCTGGAGCGCGTCGCGGCCGAAGCTTTGGCCAAGTCGCAAGCCCGCGCCGCGCAACTGGCGGAATTGATCGTCACGCTGTCGGTCAAAACCGGCAGCGAAGGCCGCCTGTTCGGTTCGGTGGGCGCGGCCGACATCGCCGACGCGGTCTCCGCGGCCGGCATCGAGCTGCAAAAACAGGAAGTGCGCCTGCCCGCCGGGCCGATCCGCCAGATCGGCGAGTACGACGTGGACCTGCATTTGCCGAGCGAGGTCAAGACGCAAATCCGGGTCAACGTCATCGCGGAAGCTTAAAAGCTGGCGGAGCCCGCGCCGGGTTTTTTTGGACTAGACTAAGCGTTACCCGCGCGGGCGCCATCCGACGACGGATTGCCGGCGGGCCATGAAACCTATTTTGCCGGGACGCTTCGAAGCCGTGTCGCCGCGTGGCCGCGACGGACGGCGGATCGCCGGTTTCATCCCGAGAGCGCCGTCATGCAGCCCGTCACCCCGTTCCCCCACCGCAAAGATGCCGCCGCCGAGGCGCTGCGGATCCCGCCGCACTCGCTCGAAGCGGAGCAAGCGGTGCTGGGCGGTTTGATGCTGGACAACTCGGTTTGGGACCAAATCGCCGACCGCCTGGACGAGAACGATTTTTACCGCGGCGATCACCGCCTGATTTTCCGCGCCATCCGCCGGCTGTCCGAAAACGGCAAACCGTTCGATCTGGTGACCCTGGCGGAGTGGCTGGAAGACAACAATCAGTTGGAGAACGCGGGCGGCTTCGCCTACCTGGGCGTTTTGGTGCGCGATACCCTGAGCGCCGCCAACGTGCGCGCCTACGCCGACATCATCCGCGAGCGCGCCATCCGCCGCGATCTGATCCGCATCGCCACCGAAGTCGCCGACAGCGCCTACGACCCCAAGGGCCGGGATTCCAAGGAGCTGCTGGACGACGCCGAAAAACGGGTGTTCGCCATCGCCGAACAGGGCATGCGCGCCCAGCAGGGCTTTTGCAACATGAAAGACTTGCTGGCGCGCACGGTGGAGCGGATCGATATCCTGTTCCATCACGACAACCCGATCACCGGCGTGCCCACCGGCTGGCCGGATTTCGACGACCGCACCGCCGGCTTGCAGCGCGGCGATCTGATCGTGATCGCCGGCCGGCCCTCGATGGGCAAAACCGCCTTCGCCATGAACATCGCCGAATACGCGGCCATTCAGGGCGCCTTGCCGGTGGCCGTGTTCAGCATGGAGATGCCGGGCGAGAGCCTGATCATGCGCTTGCTGTCCTCGCTGGGCCGGATCGACCAGCACAAAGTCCGCACCGGCCGCCTGGAGGACGCGGACTGGCCCCGGATCACCTCGGCGGTGACCATGCTGTCGAACGCCCGGCTGTTCATCGACGACAGCTCGAATCTCAGCCCGAAC
>JAEUPW010000088.1 GCA_016790045.1 Candidatus Competibacteraceae bacterium | reverse complement strand
CGAACAGGCTTCATACGAAATGCCTTCCATCAGGCAGCCATCGCCCAGGATGACATAGGTGTAATGATCGACGACCGGAAAGCCGGGGCGGTTGAAGCGGGTCGCCAGCGCCCGTTCGGCCAAGGCCATGCCGACGCCGTTCGCCAAACCCTGCCCCAGCGGGCCGGTGGTCGTTTCCACGCCCGCCGTGCGGCCGTATTCGGGATGGCCGGGCGTGCGCGAGCCCAACTGGCGGAAGTTGCGCAAATCCTCGATGCCGAGATCGTAGCCGCTCAGGTGCAACAGCGAATACTGCAACATCGAACCGTGGCCGTTGGAGAGGATCACGCGGTCGCGGTTGAACCATTTCGGGTTGGCGGGGTTGTGCCGCAGGAAATCGTTCCACAGCACCATGCCGAAATCGGCCATCCCCATCGGCGCGCCCGGATGGCCGGACTCGGCCTTTTGCACGGCGTCCATGCTCAGGGCGCGGATGGCGTTGGCCAGTTCCCGGCGAGTGGGGGCGGGAGCCAGGGGTTCTTGACCGATGGGGCCATCCACGACTGCGGCTTCGGTCGGGGTGTCCAACAAGCGACGGGCGGCCATTTCGCTACGCGGGGGCATCAACTCTCTCCTAAAACGATAAAATAGCGGGGAAATGCCAGGATCAACGCGCTGAACTCGAAAACCGCACGTCGCGCCCTGATTGCGCGCGTCGCTCTTGCTGGGACGTTCACCGGAGAGATCGCGAGGGATGTCCGGTCGCGCCAAACCCCCCTTTGGGATTCAGTTCGGCCGAAAAATGGTCGCGATTATAGGAAAAATTACCGTACTCGCCAAATCATTTATTCCCCGCCGCCGGCGCGCGCGCTTGCCGCGCATAGGGCTTGTCTCCCGCCGCCGCGATCATCGTCGCCGGCGCGCGCTTGCCGCCGATGTCCGGATTGGCGCGACGGAAAGTCGATCCCGGCTCAGGCTATCGAAAATGGCGGCCGGAATCGGGCGGCAGTCGCGCGCGCCGGCCGATGGGCCGGCCGGCGCGGAAATGCCGCTAGCGGCACTCCTGTTGCTGTCCGGGCGGCAAACTCTTGCACTCCGGAAGATTCCGCCGCCGCTGACGCTCCTGTTCGGCTTGCTGTTGCTGCTGCTGTTGCTGGCGCTGCTGGATGGCCTGTTGCCGGGCCTGCTCGCGCTCCGCTTGCCGTTGCGCCTGTTCCGCCTGGCGCTCCGCTTGCCGTTGCGCCTGCTCGGCCTGGCGCTCCGCTTGCCGCTGGGCCTGACGTTCGGCTTGCCGCTGGTTTTGCTCCGCCTGCCGCCGCGCTTCCCGTTCGGCTTGCCGTTGCGCCTGCTCGGCTTGCTGTTGGGCGCGCTGTTGCTCGGCCCGTTGCCGGAGCTGATCCTGCTCTAGCTGCTGGAGTTGTTGGATCGCCTGCTGCCGGGCCTGTTCGCGCTCCGCCTGCCGCTGGGCGCGCTCCTGTTCGCTCTGTTGCTGGCGCGCCTGTTCCCGCTCGGCTTGCCGTTGAGCGCGCTCCTGGTCGATCTGTGGCCGGGCCTGCTCGTGTTCCATCCGCCGCCGCTCCTCGATCGCCTGTTGCCGGGCCTGTTCGCGCTCCGCCTGCCGCTGGGCGCGCTCCTGTTCGGCGCTCTGTTGCCGGGCCTGTTGCTGCTCCGCTTGCCGCCGGGCCTGCTCGGCCTGGCGTTGGGCCTCGCGTTCCGCCTGCCGCTGGGCGCGCTCCTGCTCGGCCAATTGCCGGGCTTGTTCCTGCTCGGTCTGCCGCCGCGCGCGAACGGCTTCCTGGCGGGCTTGCTCGCGTTCCGCTTGCCGGCGCGCGCGTTCCTCGTCCGGGAGGCCCGCTCGATCCTGTTCGATCTGCCGCCGCTGCTCGCGCTCGGCCCAATTCCGGGCTCGCTCGCGATCATCCGGTTCGGGGGGTTCGCCGGCTTGCCGGCCGGGGCGATCCCGGCCGTTCGGATCGCGGCCCGGCGCCGGCCGCTCCCAAGGCCCCGCACCCGCATCGAGAGGCTCGGGCGCAAAACCGGGTTGCGCGTCCCTGCGGCGCGGCCGATCCGGCCGGGCGGGCGCCAGATCGGCCGCGCTCCCGACCACTTGCGGGCGGAACAGCCGGATTCGACCGTCTTGCACCGAGGGTCCGCGCCGGCTGGGGCGGTCGGTTTCTTCCACCTGATGGCGGACCACCGGCCGGCGGACATCGCGCTCGATGCGGTCGGGGTCGAGGCTGCGGTTGACCACCCGCCGGTCGATCACGGTATAGCGCGTGACATTTACCGTATTGTTGAGGAGCGCGCTCACGCGGGGGCGGGGCGCGATGAACCGGTCGACGCGACGGCTCAAGAACCGATCCGAGGGAACGAAGTACCACGCGCCCCAACTCTCGCCAAAATTCTGGTCGGGCGGAGCAAATCCGACACTCGGATCGAACTCGACCGAGGGCGGCAATGGAGCCCAGCCGATATAGCCGCCGCCGCTGCGCCAGCCGACCCAGGCCGGCCCCCATTCCGCGCCGGGCACCCACGCCCAGCCGCCGCGAAAATCGTCATAAAACCAGCGGCCGTAGTGAAACGGCAGCGAACCCCACGGATCGTCCGAGACCCAGGTCCAGCCGTAGTCGTCGGTAAAGATCCAGTAGCCGATGGTGTAAGGCCGCCAGTTGCGGGAAACCTCCGGATACCACACCCAGCCGTAGGGCGGACGCCTGCGCCACTGCCCGAACGGGGCCAGCTCCTCGTGGAAGAAACCGAAATCGACCTGGATTTCGGCGCGAACCGCCGCGCCGCCCAGGAGCGACAGCCGCGACTCGTCGGCCGGATTCAAGCCGGCGTTCATCAACAAAGCGCCGACCGCCAGCGCCCATCCCATTTTTGCTTTCACGCGACACCTCGCCAGCCGACATTCACAGCGCCGCGCGGGGCCATCGGAACCGGGCGCGGCATTACGTCTGCTAAACCCCTGACCCGCTTTCGCGTCGCCGCGCGTTCCCGCGCGGCCAAAAGCGCGCTTGAAGTTCAGCAAACGAGGGCTGAATCCAGTATGAACGAGGATTTAAAGGCGATTGTCCGCCCCGGACACCCGGACCGGCGTCGCGCCGCCTCATCTCCCCGGCCGTCGAACGCTCGCGCCATTCGCCCGGCCGCCGGCAACCGTGCCATAATGATCGGGTTCCATCAGCCCGCTCCCTATCGCTTTGTGCGCCGACCACGCTCCTTTCTCCGTGCCCCGCTGGCATTCGCGCTCGCGGCTGTTCCTGCGCGACCTGCCTCCGGGGTTGGCCGTTTGGCTGCTCGACGCCGGGTCGTTGACCCGGCGCGTGCGTCACGCCTGTTCGGGCCAGTTTCGGGTGCGCGTGCTGGACCAGCGCTGGGCTCGCCCCGGCCGCGATGAGGCGCGCGCTTTGCGGCTGCGCTGGGACGCGCGGGCCTGGACCCGCGAAGTGCAATTGCTGTGCGACGGCCGGCCCTGGGTCTTCGCCCGCACCGTGATCCCCGAAAAAACCCTGCGCGGGCGCGGGCGGCGCTTGACCGCTCTGGGAACCAAACCGCTGGGCGCGGTGCTGTTCGCCGATCCCGGCGTCCGGCGCGGCCCGGTCGAAATCGCCCGGATCGTGGCCGGCCAGCGGTTGCACCGCAGAGCCTTCGCCGATCTTGGCGGACCGCCGGAAGCGATCTGGGGGCGGCGTTCGGTGTTTCGAATCGACGGCGCCCCGCTGCTGGTCGCGGAAATTTTCTTGCCGGCGTTGCCCTTGTCGCCGCCCTGTCCTTGCCTGGACCCAAGCCGCCCATGACTCTCGAACGTCTCGAAGACCGCCTGCGCGAGTACGCGCTGCTGATGCGCCTGCACCGCCCCATCGGCATCTATCTGCTGCTGTGGCCGACGCTGTGGGCGCTGTGGCTCGCCGGCGAGGGCCAGCCGCCGCGCGAGATCGTGTTGGTGTTCGCGCTCGGCGTGGCGCTGATGCGATCGGCGGGCTGCGTGATGAACGACATCGCCGACCGCAAATTCGACCCGCATGTCGCCCGCACTCGCGACCGGCCGCTAGCGGCGGGGCGGGTCGCGGTCGGCGAGGCCGTCGGGCTGGCGCTGGCGCTGTGTTTGGCGGCCTTCGCGCTGGTGCTGACCCAAAATCCGCTGACGGTCAAGCTGTCTTTCGTCGGCTTGGCGCTCGCCGCCAGCTACCCGTTCATGAAACGCTTTCACTCTTTGCCGCAAGCTCATCTCGGCGCGGCGTTCGGCTGGGGTATTCCGATGGCTTACGCGGCCATCACCGATAGCCTGCCGTTGACCGCCTGGCTACTGTTTCTCGGCAACGTGCTCTGGTCGATGATTTACGATACCCAATACGCGATGGTGGACCGGGAAGACGACCGCAAAATCGGCGTCAAATCCACCGCCCTGTGGTTCGGCGACCAGGACAAGCGGATCATCGGCTACCTGCAAGTGGCGTTGCTGGCGCTGCTGGTCGCCGTCGGCCTGCTGGCCGGGCGCGGCAGCTTTTATTATGCCGGGCTGTTCGCGGCGGCCTGGTTCGCGCTCTACCAGCAATACTTGATTCGCGACCGCGTCCCGGAAGGGTGTTTTAACGCGTTTCTCAACAACAACGGTTTCGGGTTGGTAATCTTTTGCGGGCTGCTGCTGGATTTCTTGCCGGCGAGCTCGACCTGAGCCACCGCCCGAGAGGATGCTCAATACGGCTGTCACGATGGACACCATCAATTTCTATCGGGCCGGCGACGATTTTGGAGAATTTTCCAACTTTGCCCCCTATCCGATTCAACTGGAGGGCGAACTTTGGCCGACCTCCGAGCATTATTTCCAGGCTCAAAAGTTCGAGGACGCGAGCTACCGGCGAAAAATTCGACAGGCCCATTCGCCTTGGATTGCCGCGCAACTGGGCCGGGATCGCAAGCAAAAACTGCGGCGGGACTGGGAATCCGTGAAAGTCGGCATCATGCAGCGAGCGGTGAGCGCGAAATTTGACCAGCACCCGACGCTCAAGGCCCTGCTGCTTTCGACCGGCGACGCCAAGCTGGTCGAACACACGACCAACGACGCTTTTTGGGGCGACGGCGGCGACGGCAGAGGCCAGAACAAACTCGGCCAAATCCTGATGGAGGTCCGTCGAGCGTTGCGCGCGGCGGAAACCTGACTCCCGCTTCAACTTCTCGAGCACCCGAAGGAGCACGTCATGCTGATCGTCCATGTGTTCGTCCGCGTCAAACCCGACTGCGTCGAGGCGTTCGAGGCGGCCTCTCTGGAAAACGCCCGCCACAGCGTCCGGGAGCCCGGCATCGCCCGTTTCGATGTGATCCGGCAGACCGATGACCCCACCCGTTTCGTGCTGGTCGAGGTCTACCGCACGGTCGAGGCCACCGGCCAACACAAGGAAACCGCCCATTACGCCCGCTGGCGCGATACGGTGGCCGAGATGATGGCGGAACCGCGCTCCAGCGTGAAATACGCCAACCTGTTTCCGGCTGACGCGGGCTGGGATTACCCGGCCGACATCTGAGAGCCCTCGCCGATGCCGGAAGAATTGGCGCTGCAAACGCCATATCTGCGGCTGGCGGCGCGGGCGTGGGGGCCACCGGACGGCCTTCCGGTGCTGGCGCTGCACGGTTGGCTGGACAACGCCGCCAGCTTCGACGCGCTCGCCCCGCTGCTGCCCGACACGCGGCTGGTGGCGCTGGATTTGACCGGCCACGGCCATTCCGGACATCGCCCGCCGGGAGCCCATTACCACTTCGTCGATTTTGTCCCCGACGCCATCGCCGCCGCCGATGCGCTGGGCTGGACGCATTTCGCCCTGCTCGGCCACTCTTTGGGCGGCGGCATCGCCAGCTTCGTCGCCGCTATCCTGCCGGAGCGGGTCACCCGGGTGGCGATGATCGAAGGCTTGGGGCCGCCGACCAGCGATCCCGCCGACGGCCCCGCCAATTTGCGCAAAACCATCGACCAGATGGACGCGCTGCCGCACAAGCGCCCGCCGCGCTATCCGAGCCTGGAAGCCGCGATCCAAACGCGCTGCGAGGCCGGCGGCCTGTCGTGGGCGGCCGCATCGATTCTGGTCGGGCGCAGCCTCCAAACGCTGGACGGTGACGGTTACGGCTGGCGCACCGATCCCCGCTTGCGCTTCGTCTCGCCGCTCTATCTCACCGAACCGCAGATTCTCGCCTACATGGCGCGCATCGCCGTCCCGGCTTTGCTGATTTGCGGCGCGGACGGCTATCTGGTCAAGCGCGCCTACATGCGGGAACGCTACGCCCGCATCGCCGATCTGAGCGTTCACATCCTCCCCGGCGGCCACCATCCCCATTTGGAAGACCCCGAACCGTGCGCGCGGCTGCTGCGACCGTTCTTCGGCTCTCACCGCGCGGGATAAGGCGATCGACTCACAGATTCGGGTAAGCTCGCGGCATCCGTACTATCTTTAGGCGAGGGATGGGTCGATTCGGGTCCCCTGGCTCCAACACGAGGATGCGGATTTCGCTTTCGATTGTCCGTTCATGCTGCGCCCGCTTGCCAAGAGAGCACTGTCATGCCGCAAAAATTGCTATCGATGCCGGCCATCGCCGCCCAACTGCGCACGCTCTGCCAAGAGAAAAAAAACGGCACCCTGTACTTTTTTCAAAACGGGCGCTCGCTGGGGCAAATCAGCCTGCGCGAGGGGGAAATCATCGCCTGTTGGACCCAAAAACATCGCGGTATCGACGCGCTTCCCATTCTGCGCGCCATCAACAACGCCACTGTCGCTTTCGTTCAAGGCCCGCCGCCGGCTGAAATGATGCTGCCGCCGACCGCCGAAATCCTGGCGGCTTTCGGCAACACTTTTTCCGTCGCGCCGGCGCAAACGGAGCGCAACTCTTTGATCCCGCCCTTGAGAGGCGACCCGCCCAGCCAGCTTTCGAGGGCGCGGCTCGGCAAAAACCCGCTTGCGGCTCCCTTGACCGGCACGTCCAAAGCCGTCGTCGAACAAAGGCTCAAGGAATTCATCGGCCCCGTCGCCAAAATACTGTGCACCGACTGTTTCCGGTTCGCGCCCAGCTTGGATATCGCGGTTGACGCGCTCGCCAAGGAAATCCCCGATCCCGAAGCGGCAGTCAAATTCCGGGAACGGGTGCAGCAGCGGCTGAGCTGATGCTCGCGCCATTCCAAAGGTCGCGCCATCGGGGCTGACGGCTGAGCCCGGCTCCGGCAACCGCCCCCTCTTCCGAAGCACGACCACGGCAAGCTTCCGAGCAAATCAAGAGGAGTCCGCTCGCTCGACCGCTCGACTCGGCTTGACCCTCACCGGCTGCCGGAACCCGTGCAAGCCGGGGTAGTTGGTAGTATGGCGGGCATCCTCGGAACCCAGCCAGGCGCGAATGCAGTCAGCGCCATTTAACGAGCGATTTGCGATCTCCAAATTTTGCGGCAAGTGATTGAGTGGAAAGCCCTCCGGAATTTTTTCCAACTCCGCTTGATGGCGTTGACAGCCGCTATAACGCTCTATACTTAAAAAGTCGCTTGCAAGTTCGTTCCGCGAACCACAAATGCCGGGAGCACCCGCTACTGCCGAGACGGCGAACCCCGTTCTGGAAAATGCCGCCGAACGCGATCACCGGGCTCCCGCGCGACTCAAACTTATTCCGACCGATCCGACAGCCGAGCGGAGGAGCGCACAGCATGATGGACGTCACCCGACGACAGTTTCTCAAAATCACCGCCGCCGGGCTGGGCAGTTCCAGCTTGGCGCTGTTGGGTTTCTCGCCGCAGCCGGCGCTGGCGGAAATCCGCAATTTCAAGCTGGCCCGCACCACCGAAACCCGCAACACCTGCCCCTATTGCTCGGTCAGTTGCGGCGTGTTGCTCTACTCGCTCGGCGACAAATCCAAGAACGTCAAAACCGAGATCATCCACATCGAGGGCGATCCCGACAATCCGGTCAATCGCGGCACCCTTTGCCCCAAAGGCGCGGGCTTGCTGGACATGATCCACAGCGCCGACCGGCTGAAACACCCCGAAGTGCGGGAACCGGGCGCCAAGGACTGGAAACGGATCGGCTGGGACGAGGCGTTCGACCGCATCGCCCGGCACCTGAAAGCCGACCGCGACGCGAATTTCATCAAAACCAACGACGCGGGCACCACCGTCAACCGCTGGAACACCACCGGCTTTCTGGCCAGTTCCGCCACCAGCAACGAGTCCGGCTATCTGTTGCACAAGGTCGTTCGCGGCCTCGGCGTCGTCTCGCTCGATACCCAGGCGCGCATCTGACACGCCCCGACGGTGGCCAGTCTGGCTCCGACATTCGGGCGCGGTTCGATGACCAACCATTGGGTGGACATCAAAAACGCCGATTTGATTCTGATAATGGGCGGCAACGCGGCCGAGGCGCATCCCTGCGGCTTCAAGTGGGTGATGGAGGCCAAGGCGACCCGCAAAGCCAAGCTCGTGGTGGTGGACCCGCGCTTCACCCGCTCCGCGGCGGTTTCCGATTTTTACGCGCCGATTCGTCCCGGCACCGACATCGCCTTTTTGGGCGGCGTGATCAATTATCTGTTATCCAACGATAAAATTCATCACGAGTACGTCAAAGCCTACACCAATGCGTCGTTTCTGATCCACGAAGGTTTTGCCTTCACCGACGGGCTGTTCTCCGGCTACGACGAGGCCAAGCGCAGCTACGATCAGGCCAGTTGGCAGTATCAGGTCGATGGGCAGGGCTTCGCCCAGGTCGATGACACCCTGCAAAACCCGCAGTGCGCGCTGCAAATCCTCAAGCGGCATTACGCCCGCTACACGCCGGAGGCGGTGAGCCAGGTCACCGGCACGCCGCAGGCCGATTTTCTGAAGATTTGCGAATTCATCGCCGACACCTCGGCCCCCAACCGCACCATGACCATCTGCTACGCGCTGGGCTGGACCCATCACACGGTCGGCACCCAGAACATCCGCACCATGGCCATCATCCAGTTGCTGCTGGGCAATATGGGCATGGCGGGCGGCGGGGTGAACGCGCTGCGCGGCCACGCCAACGTGCAGGGCCTGACCGATCAGGGTTTCTACACCGAAATGCTGCCCGGCTATCTGGGTTCGCCGTCGGATTCGGACAAAACCCGCGAGGAGTATCTGGCCAAACGCACGCCCAAGCCGGTGCGGCCCAACCAGATGAATTACGGCCAGAATTTCCCGAAGTGGCACACCAGCCTGATGAAAGCCTGGTTCGGCGGCGCCGCCACGGCGGAAAACGGCTTCTGCTACGACTGGCTGCCGAAGAAGGAAGCCGCTTACGACGTGCTGGCCTTGTTCGAGCAGATGGATCGCGGCCGGATGAACGGCTTTTTCTGCCAGGGCTTCAACCCGCAAGCCTCGGTGCCGCACAAGGCCAAGGTGGACGGGGCGCTGGCCAAGCTGAAGTTTCTGGTGGTGATCGACCCGCTGGCCACCGAAACCGCCGAGTTCTGGAAAAACCACGGCGAACTGAACGACGCGAAGCCCGAAACCATCCAGACCGAAGTGTTCCGGCTACCCGCCACCTGCTTCGCCGAGCAGGATGGCACCTTCACCAATTCCAGCCGGGTGATCCAGTGGCACTGGAAGGGGGCCGACGGCCCCGGCGAGTCGCTGAGCGATCTGGACATCATCGCCGGCGTGTTTGTCCGCTTGCGGGCGCTGTACGCCAAAGACGGCGGCGCGTTCCCGGAACCGGTGTTGAATCTGGCCTGGCCCTACCGGATTCCGCACCAGCCCAGTCCCGAAGAAATCGCGATGGAAATCAGCGGCAAAGCGCTGGCGGATGTGCCCGACCCGAAGGATGCCACCAAAGTTCTCGCCAAGGCGGGCGAGCAACTGGCGGGTTTCGCCCAACTGCGCGACGACGGCAGCACCGCCGCCGGTAACTGGATTTACTGCGGCATGTGGTCGCAAGCGGGCAACCTCACCGCCCGGCGCGATCCGTCCGATCCCACCGGCCTGGGCCAAAGCCACAACTGGGGCTTCGCCTGGCCCGCCAACCGCCGCATCCTCTACAACCGCGCCTCGTGCGATGCGGCCGGCAAGCCGTGGGACCCCGGCCGCGCGGTGATCAAGTGGGACGGCACCAAATGGACCGGCAACGACATCCCCGACATGCGCCCGGACGCCAGGCCGGAGGAAGGCGTGATGCCGTTCATCATGAACCAGGAGGGGGTCGCGCGGCTGTTCGGGGTCGAGCGGATGCTGGATGGCCCGTTGCCCGAACACTACGAGCCGTTTGAAACTCCGCTGGGCCTGAACCCGATGCACCCCAACAACCCGCTGGCGGTCAGCAATCCGGCGGCCCGGATTTATCCGGGGGTCATGGAATCGTTGGGCAAGGCGGACGAGTTCCCGCATGTGGCCACCACCTATCGGCTGGTGGAGCACTTCCACTTCTGGACCAAGCACGCGGTGCTGAACGCGATCACCCAGCCGGAGCAATTCGTCGAGATCGGCGAGGAGCTGGCGCGCGAAAAGGGAATCGGCAATGGCCATCGGGTCCGGGTGCGCTCCAAGCGCGGCCAGATTCTGGCGGTGGCGGTGGTGACCAAACGCGTCCGCAGTTTCAGCGTCAACGGGCGCAAGGTGCACATGGTGGGCATCCCCTTCCACTGGGGCTTCCGGGGGGCGACCCGTCCCAGCCATCTGGTCAATGAGCTGACCCCGTTCATCGGTGACGCCAACATCCAGACGCCGGAGTTCAAGGCGTTTCTGGTCAACATCGAACCGGCGTGAGGAGATCGGCATGGCATGGCAATCGCTCGACATCCAACGCCGCTCGGCGACCACCACCCCGGCACCCGGCGCCCGCCAGGCGACCGAGGTGGCCAAGCTGATCGACATTTCGCAATGCATCGGCTGCAAGGCGTGCCAGGTCGCCTGCATGGAGTGGAACGACCTGCGCGGCGAGGTGGGGCATTGCGCCGGCGTCTACGACAACCCCGGCGATCTGGACAGCCAGACCTGGACCTTGATGCGCTATACCGAGCTGGAAAACAACGGCCGGCTGGAATGGCTGATCCGCAAAGACGGCTGCATGCACTGCCAGGACCCCGGCTGCCTCAAAGCCTGTCCGGCGCCCGGCGCTATCGTGCAGTACGCCAACGGCATCGTGGACTTCCATCAGGAAAATTGTATCGGCTGCGGCTATTGCATCACCGGCTGCCCGTTCAACATCCCGCGCCTGTCGGAAAAGGATCACAAAGCTTACAAGTGCAGCTTGTGTTCCGACCGGGTGGCGGTGGGCCAGTCGCCGGCTTGCGTCAAAACCTGCCCGACCGGCGCGCTGCATTTCGGCAGCAAGGAGGCGATGAAGGATCACGCCGAGCACCGCATCGCCGATCTGAAATCGCGAGGGTTCAGCAACGCCGGCCTGTACGATCCGCCGGGCGTGAGCGGCACGCATGTGATGTACGTGCTCCAACACGCCGACCACCCGGAGTGGTATTCCGGCCTGCCGCGCGATCCGAAGATCAGCCCGTGGGTGGGGATTTGGAAAGGCTTGGCCAAGCCGCTGGCCATCGGCGCGATGGCGGCGATCACGCTCGCCAGCCTGTTCCACTACATCATCAAAGGCCCGAACGAAGTGTCCAAGGAAACGGAGAAGGAGGTGGAAAATGAGACGCGATCCTAATGATCTCGACCGTTATACCGCTTCCGAGCGGGTCATTCACTGGGTGGTCGGCATCAGCTTCATTCTGGCCGGACTGTCCGGGCTGGCGCTGTTTCATCCGGCGTTCTGGCCGTTTACGATGCTGTTTGGCAGTAGCATTTGGACGCGCATCCTGCACCCTTATTTCGGGCTGCTGATGGGGGTGGCGTTTTTGGTGATGGCGGTGTGGTTCTGGCGGCTCAACCGGATGAATCGGGTGGATTGGGAGTGGCTGCGCCGCGTCGGCGAAATGGTCAACGGCAACGACGAGCACATGCCGGAGCAGGGCAAATACAACGGCGGCCAGAAACTGCTGTTCTGGCTGCTGCTGTTTGGCACGATCCTGCTGCTGTTTTCCGGCGTCGTGATCTGGCGGGCTTGGTTCCATTTCGATATCAATCAGGTCAGGCTGGCCTCGGTGGTTCACGCCGCCGTTGCGGCGGTGATGATCGGCCTGATCATGGTCCACATTTACGCTTCGATTTGGGTCAAGGGAACGATTCGCGCCATGTGGTACGGCACCGTGACCCGCGCCTGGGCACGGCAGCACCATCGCGCGTGGTATCGGTATATGACTGGACTCGGTAACGGCCAATCGCGTTAGGCGATACTCCGGGAGAACGTCGAACCCGCGCGCGACGTTCTCCCTTTTTTGCCTGGACTCGTTTAATGCCCATCATCCTCGACCCCGAACAACTCAAAACCACCGACGTGATTTGCGAATTGCGCCTGCCGGTGCTTGATCTATTCGCCCGGCGCGCCCGCCGATTGCGCCAGTTGGCGGTGGGTCACAGCATGAGGAGCTATCTGGAATTCGCCGCCGCTCTGGCGGACGCGCAGCAGCAGCAACTCGACCAGCTTCGCGCCCTGCCGATTCCCGATCAGAATGTCCTTGAACGCTGCCGCGAACATGCCATGCCACCACTGGCTCCGGCGGGATGGCGGCGCGATCCGATCTGGCGGACGGTGGCGACGCGGCTGACCGAGGCGCTGGACGCCGTAGCTCCCGCGCCGGCTCGCGCCGCCTTCGCCCGATTGCGGGCCGCTGAACCGGACTGGATGGAAGCGCAAGCGGACGCCTTGCTGGCGGAACATCGGGCCATGCTGGATTTAGCCTGTGTCCCGGTCATCGGTGCGGCGCTGCAAGTGTGCTGGACGAAAATGGCTGCGGCGTTGGATGCCGCATGGATCGCAACCCCGGCTACTCCGGCGCTGTGCCCGGTTTGCGGTATGCCTCCGGTCGCTAGCGTGGTGGGCGGTGCAGGTGATGCCGACAGCGGTTTGCGCTATCTGCATTGCGCCTTATGCGGGTCGGAGTGGCACGCGGTGCGGGCGCAATGCAGTCAGTGCGACAACGACAAGGGCTTGGTTTACTACGCAGTGGAAAGTTATTCCCATCCGATCCAGGCCGAAGCCTGTCCCGAATGCGGCAGTTATTTGAAGCTCTGCCGGCGCGATCAAGAGATCGATATGGAGCCGCTGGCCGACGATTTGGCCAGCCTCGCCCTCGATGTGCTGATGAGCGAGCAGAAATTCGCCCGCAGCGGCGTTAATTACTGGCTGCTGCAAAGCGAGTAGCTGTCAAACCGGTTCAAATAACGGAGATAGCCTAAGATAAGCACGAATGCGCTGGATATTACCGAAACACTGCCGATTATCACGGATTCTGATGGTGTCATTCGCATCGCGCCCACTCGCGTGACGCTGGATACTCTGGTCAACGCCTTTGAGGACGGGGCAACCGCTGAAGAAATCGCCCAACAGTACCCAGCGGTATCTCTGGCCGATATTTACTCGCTCATCGGTTATTACCTGCGTCGGCGACCGGAAATCGAGGCTTATCTAGCTCAGAGACGACAGACGGCTGAAAGCGCTCGTCAGAACAACGAGGCATACTGTAATCCAACAGGCATCCGAGCCAGACTGCTGGCGCGACGTGTTATTGGTGCGACTTGATTCATGCTCCGCTTTGCCGCTGATGAGAATCTGAATAACGATATTGTTCGTGGTCTGCTGCGCCATGCGCCGGAGCTGAATATTGTTCGCATTCAGGATACTGAACTCTCTGGCGCGGATGATCCGGCCGTGCTCGCATGGACGGCCCGCGAACAGCGCATTTTACTGACGCATGATGTCACCACGATCACCCGCTACGCTTACGACCGGATTCGAGCTGGCTGCTCCATGCCCGGAGTCATCGAAATTAACCGCCAAGTAGCGGTTAGGGTAGCCATTGATGATTTGCTGCTGTTAGCGGAGTTCAGTCTGGAAAATGAATGGGAAGGGCAGATTCTGTATTTGCCGCTTCGCTAGCAAGAAACGCTCAAAATTATTTTAGATTTCAATCAGAAACCAGAATTGTCTATCGATTGTTCCAGAATGCCGGACGCGCCCTCTTTTCGCCATCTCCCCTCCGTTGACCGCCTGCTGAACTGGCCATCCGTTGCGCCATTGCTGGCCGACTACGGCCGAACCGCTGTGCTGGCGGCCACGCGCGAACTGCTGGACAACCTGCGGCAAGCAACGCCGCAATCCGAAGCAACCCCTTCGCCATTCACCGAAGCGGAATTGTCCGCTCAACTGGCCGAGCGCTTGACCCGCTCCCACGCCGCGCGGCTCAAGCGAGTCTTTAACCTGACCGGCACGGTGCTGCATACCAATCTGGGCCGAGCGCCGTTGCCGGAAGCGGCGGTGGAGGCGCTGGTCATGGCCGCCCGCTATCCCTGCGCGCTGGAATACGATCTGGACTCCGGCGGGCGGGGCGACCGTGACGAATTAATAGAAGACTGGTTGCAGGAACTGACCGGCGCGCAAGCCGCCACCGTGGTCAACAACAACGCGGCGGCGGTGTTTCTACTGCTCAATACGCTGGCATTGCGCAAAGAGGTCATCGTCTCGCGCGGCGAGCTGATCGAAATCGGCGGGGCGTTTCGCCTCCCCGACATCATGGCGCGGGCGGGCGCGAAACTGCGCGAAGTCGGCACCACCAACCGCACCCATCTGCGCGATTTCGAGAGCGCCATCGGCCCGCGCACCGCCCTGCTCATGAAAGCGCACGCCAGCAATTACGCGATCAGCGGCTTCACCGCCAGCGTGCCAGAACCTGAACTGGCGCAACTCGCCCACGACCGGGAGCTTCCGCTGGTCGTCGACTTGGGTAGCGGCGCGTTGCTCGATCAGACGCGCTGGGGCTTGCCCCACGAACCGACCGCGCGGGAAACGCTGGCGCACGGCGCGGATTTGGTGTCGTTCAGCGGCGACAAATTGCTTGGTGGACCACAGGCTGGCTTGCTGGTCGGGCGACGGGATTTGATCGAACGCTTGAAGAAAAACCCGTTAAAACGCGCCTTGCGAGTCGGCAAGCTGACGCTGGCGGCGCTGGAAGCGGTGTTGCGGCTGTACCGCGATCCCGACCGCTTGCCGGAACGGCTCACAGCGTTGCGCCTGCTCACCCGTTCGGACGCCGACATTGCGGCGCAAGCCGAGCGCTTGCTCCCGGAGTTACAAGCCGCGCTGACGATCTGGCCGGTTCACGTCGCCATTGCGCCGACCTCAAGCCAGATCGGCAGCGGTTCGCTGCCGGCGGATCGCCTGTCGAGCCACGCGCTGGTCATGGCCCCGCCGCGCAAAAAGGGCGGTGGTTTGCGGGCACTGGAAACGGCGTTGCGGCAACTGCCGATCCCCGTCATCGGCCGGATCACGGACGGCGCGCTGTGGCTCGATCTGCGCTGTCTGGACGATGAAGCCGCCTTCATCGCCCAACTGCCGCGACTGGCGCGGCCATGATCGTCGGCACCGCCGGGCATATCGACCACGGCAAAACCGCGCTGGTCCGCGCCCTGACCGGCGTCGATACCGACCGGCTGCCGGAAGAAAAAGCGCGCGGCATCACCATCGAACTCGGCTACGCCTATCAGCCGCTGGATTCCGGCGAGATGCTGGGCTTCGTGGATGTGCCCGGCCACGAGCGCCTGGTGCACACCATGATCGCCGGCGCGACCGGCATCGATTTCGTGCTGCTGGCGGTGGCCGCCGACGATGGCCCCATGCCGCAGACCCGCGAACATGTTCAGGTGCTCGATTTGCTGGGCCTGACGCGCGGCGCGGTGGCGCTGACCAAGATCGACCGGGTGTCGGCGGAACGCGCCCAGCGCGCCACCGTCGCGCTCCGCCAGATTCTGGCCGGCACCGGCCTCGCCGGCTGTCCGATGTTCCCCGTCAGCGCGCTCACCGGCGAAGGCATCGGCGAACTGCGCCGTTTTCTGCAACAGGTCGCGCGCCAGCGCACGCCGCGCCCCACCGGCGCGCGCTTCCGGCTGGCGGTGGACCGCAGCTTCACCCTGACCGGCATCGGCACCATCGTGACCGGCACGGCCTACAGCGGCTCGGTGCAAATCGGCGACCGGCTCGCGATTTCGCCGTTGGGGCGGGAGGTGCGGGTTCGCGCCGTCCACGCCCAGAACCAGCCCGTGCAGCGCGGCCTAGCCGGCCAGCGTTGCGCGCTCAATCTCGCGGGGACGGACGTGCACCGGCAAGACCTCCATCGCGGCGACTGGGTGCTGGACCCGGCCTTGCACTTTCCGGCCTCGCGGCTCGATGTGGAGTTGCGGGTGCTGGCGACCGAGGAACAACCGCTGCGGCACTGGCTGCCGGTGCATTGCCATCTAGGTGCCGGCGATATCACCGGCCGGCTGGCGGTGTTGGAAGGCGACTCCATCGCGCCCGGACTGGCGCAACTGGTGCTCGATCAGCCGCTGGCCGCCTTGCGCGGCGACCGTTTCATCGTGCGCGATCAATCGGCGCAACGCACTTTGGGCGGGGGCCGGGTGCTCGATGTCGCCCCGCCGGCGCGCGGCCGCCGCAAACCGCAGCGCCTGGCGCTGCTGCGCGCCTTCGCCCATCCGGACCCGCTCGATGCGGTCCGCGAGGCGCTGGGCGCGACCGAATACGGGCTGGACCTCGGCCTGCTCGGCCGGCAATGGAATCTGGAGCCAGCGCAGGAGACCGCGCTGGCGGCATTGCCGGATGCCGCAAGCGCGCCCGGCCCCAACGGCCCGGTGCTGTTTGCGCCCGAACGCTGGCAGGCGCTGCGGGATCGAGTCCTGTCCGCCCTCGGCGGCGAACACGCCCGATTTCCCGAACGGCTGGGGCCGGACCGCGAGCGTTTGCGCCGCATGGCCGCGCCGACTTTGAGCCGGCCGGTCTTCACCGCCCTGCTGGACGATCTGACGGCTCGGGGGCAGATCGCCCGCACCGGCCCGTGGATGCATCTGCCGGAACACCAAATGCGGCTGTCGCCCGAGGACGAGGCGCTCTGGCGGGACCGGATCGCGCCGCTTCTGCGCGCCCAGCCCTTCAACCCGCCCCGCGTGCGCGACATCGCCCGTCGGCTCGATCTGGAGGAAGAGCGGGTCCGGCGTCTGCTCAAACATCTGATAGGTATAGGCGAAGTATTTCAAGTCGCCCGCGACCATTTTTTCACGAGCGACGCGGTCGCCGAACTCGCCGCCATCATGATCGATGTCGCCGGGCGCGACGGCGAAGCGTGCGCGGCGAAATTTCGCGACCGGATCGGCGGCGGGCGCAAGGTCGCCATCCATATCCTGGAATTCTTCGACCGCCTTGGCTACTCTCACCGGGTGGGCGACGGGCATCGGATCTTTCGCGATACCCTGCTCGGCTTGAACGGCTCGCACCGCTAAGCGAGCGCCCGTGGAAGGGCGGCGTCATCCGGTGAGGCGGCCGGACTTCAAATCCGGTGGGGGCCGTCAGGCGGTCCTTGGTGGGTTCGACTCCCACGCCCTTCCGCCCTTGTTTTCTCGGCTTTGTTGGCTGGCTGCTCCCCTGAGAGGCGAGCGGTCGAATCGGTCGCCAGTCTGGCGCGGGCACTTGATCGAATCGAACCTTACCGCGTGGAGCACCGTCATGACCGCGTCGAAACCGCTTTCCGCTCTCGATCCCGCCCCCGTTCGCCTGACCGCGCTGACCCACGGTGGCGGCTGCGGCTGCAAGATCGCCCCCAAAGTGTTGCGGGAGGCGCTGGCCGGGGTCTCCGGCGGTTTTCCGCATCCCGACTTGCTGGTGGGCAGCGCCACCGCCGACGACGCCGCCGTATTCCGGCTCAACGACCGGCAAGCGCTGGTCGCCACCACCGATTTTTTCATGCCCATCGTGGACGATCCCCGCGATTTCGGCCGCATCGCCGCCACCAACGCGATTTCCGATGTCTACGCCATGGGCGCGACCCCGGTGCTGGCGCTGGCGATTTTGGGGATGCCCATCAATACCCTGCCGCTGGAGATCGTCCGCCGGATCATGGACGGCGGCGCGGAAGTCTGTCGCGCGGCGGGCGTCGCTCTGGCCGGCGGCCATTCCATCGACTCGCCGGAGCCGATTTACGGCTTGGCGGTCATGGGGATCGTCGCCCCGGAGCACCTCAAGCGCAACGACACCGCCCGAGCGGGCGATGTCCTGGTGCTGGGCAAACCGCTGGGCGTGGGCGTGCTGAGCGCCGCGCTGAAAAAAGGGATTTTGGGTGCGGCGAGCTATGGGGAGATGCTGGCGGTGACGACCCAGCTCAACGGCGTGGGCCAACGCCTCGGCGAGATTGCGGGCGTTCACGCGATGACCGACGTGACCGGCTTTGGCTTACTGGGGCATTTGCTGGAAATCGCGCGCGGTTCGGGTCTGGCGGCGTCGATCCGCTTCGCCGATGTGCCCGTTCTGCCGGCGGCGCTGGATTTGCTCCCGCAAGGCGTCGGCCCCGGCGCGATCGAGCGCAATTGGGCGAGCTACGGCGAGGAGGTCGTTTTAAATCCGAACCTGCCCGACTGGGCGTGGCGGCTGCTTTGCGACCCGCAAACCAGCGGCGGCTTGCTGGCGGCTTGCGCGCCCGAAGCGGCCGCGACGGTGTTGCGATGCTTTCGCGCGGCGGGCTTTGCGCAGGCGGCCACCATCGGCTATCTGGAAGCCGGCGAGCCGCGAGCGAGGGTCGATTGATGTCATCCCATCTCGCGTTGCGACCCGGCCATCCTTAGCCCGCCCGATCCCCCGCGCAAGCGGGCGGGCGCCCCGAAATAAAATAAAGACAACCAAACCCTTTTTTCGGGCTACCGAAAGCTACACTGAAGCTGTGGGCCGCCGCGCCTGAGGCACAACAAGGCGGCCGCCCGGCGCTGGCGAACGGACCTGTCAGTGTTCGGCGATACCGCGCCGTATCGCCAATGGCGGACAGCTCAGGAGACCCCTCATGGCAGCCGATCAGAGTACCCACGTACACGGCGTCGACTATGAGAAAGTCGGCAATGACTATTTCGAGCACCGACAACTGAAAAAAGGGGCCGCCGGCTGGATTCTGCTGGTCGGTCTGGGCGTCGCCTACGTCATCTCCGGCGATTTCGCCGGCTGGAACTTCGGCCTCCAGCAGGGCGGCTGGGGCGGATTGCTGATCGCCACCTTGCTGATGGCCACCATGTACACCTGCATGGTGTTTTCCCTGGCCGAACTGTCGTCCATGATTCCGACCGCCGGCGGCGGCTACGGTTTTGCCCGCCGCGCCTTCGGGCCTTGGGGCGGCTTTATGACCGGCACCGCCATCCTGCTCGAATACGCCATCGCGCCGGCGGCCATCGCCACGTTTATCGGCGCGTATTGCGAATCTTTGTTCGGCGTCGGCGGCTGGGTGATCTACCTGGCTTTCTACATCATTTTTATCGGGATTCACATCTACGGGGTCGGCGAGGCCCTGAAACTGATGTTCGTCATCACGGCCGTCGCGGCGTTGGCCTTGCTGGTCTTCATCGTTTCCATGTTGCCCCACTTCGATTCGGGCAAGCTGTTCGACCTGCCGGTGACCCCGGCGGTCGGCGCCAGCGCGTTCCTGCCTTTGGGATACCTCGGCATCTGGTCGGCCATCCCTTACGCGATGTGGTTCTTTCTGGCCATCGAAGGGGTGCCGCTCGCCGCCGAGGAAACGCGAGACCCGACCAGAGACCTGCCGCGCGGCTTGATCGGCGGCATGCTGGTGCTGCTGCTGTTCGCCGCGCTGATTCTGGTCGTCGGTCCCGGCGGCGCGGGCACCAGCACCATCATGGCTTCCGGCAACCCGCTGATCGCCGCCCTGGAATCGCCGCTGGCTTACGGCCGCTCGACCTGGATCAGCCAGTTCGTCAACTTTGTGGGTCTGGCGGGGTTGGTGGCGAGTTTTTTCTCGATCATTTTTGCCTATTCCCGCCAGATTTTCGCCCTGTCGCGGGCGGGCTATCTGCCCCGCTTCCTGTCGATCACCAGCCGGCGCAAATCGCCGGTTGCCGCGCTGGTGATTCCGGGCGTTATCGGTTTCGCGCTCTCGCTCAGCGGCCAGGGCGATCTGCTCATTCTGGTCGCGGTGTTCGGCGCGACGGTTTCCTACGTGATGATGATGCTCTCGCATATCGTGTTGCGCCGCAAAGAGCCGCATCTGGAGCGCCCTTATCGCACCCCTGGCGGGGTTTTCACTTCGGGCGTGGCGCTGATCCTGGCGGTGGTGGCGGTGGTGGCGGGCTTTCTGGTGGACCCGCGCGTGGTGATCGGCGCGGCCATCGTCTACGGCATTCTGATCGCTTACTTCGCGTTTTACAGCCGCCATCACCTCGTCGCCCAAGCGCCGGAGGAGGAGTTCGAGGCGATCCGGCGGGCCGAAGCCGAACTGGGCTGACGGGGTCGGCTCACCGCCCGGTCGTGGCCCCAGAACCAGACGCGCACCGTTTGCGCCGAGGAGACTCCAATGGCGACCTATTCGCATTGCGTGGGCGATCTCGCGTATCGCTTCGCTAGCCTGAAGGAACTCATGGCCAAGGCCACCCCGGCCCGTTCCGGGGATTTTCTGGCGGAGGTGGCGGCGGCGAGCGCCGAGGAGCGGGTCGCGGCCCAAATGGCGCTGGCCGAGACGCCGCTCAAAACCTTCTTGAGCGAGGCGCTGGTCCCTTACGAAACCGACGAGGTGACCCGGCTGATCATCGACACCCACGACGCGGCCGCCTTCGCGCCGGTCAGCCATTTGACCGTCGGCGATTTCCGCAACTGGCTGCTCTCGCCGCAAGCCGACGAAGCGGCGCTGTCCGCGCTGGCGCCCGGCTTGACCCCGGAGATGGCCGCCGCCGTCTCCAAAATCATGCGGGTGCAGGATTTGATTCTGGTGGCGCAAAAATGCCGGGTCATCACCCGCTTTCGCGACACGCTGGGCTTGTCCGGGCGACTGGCGACCCGGCTGCAACCCAACCATCCCACCGACGACCCCACCGGCATCGCCGCCACGATTCTGGACGGCCTGCTCTACGGCAACGGCGACGCGGTGATCGGCATCAATCCCGCCAGCGACAACACCGGGGCGGTCAACGCGTTGCTGGAGATGCTGGACGCCATCATCCGGCAGTACCAAATTCCGACCCAATCCTGCATTTTGGCGCACGTCACCACCACCATCGAGGCGATGGAGCGGGGCGCGCCGGTGGATTTGGTGTTCCAGTCCATCGCCGGCACCGAAGCCGCCAACGCGAGTTTTGGCGTCAATCTCGGCATCCTTCAGGAAGCCCAGCAGGCGGCCTTGAGCCTGAAGCGGGGCACGCTCGGCGACAACGTGATGTATTTCGAGACCGGCCAGGGCAGCGCCCTCTCCGCCGCCGCCCATCACGGGCTGGACCAGCAGACCTGCGAGGCGCGGGCTTACGCTGTGGCCCGGCAGTTCAAGCCGCTGCTGGTCAACACGGTGGTCGGCTTCATTGGCCCCGAATATCTTTACGATGGCAAACAGATCGTCCGCGCCGGGCTGGAAGACCATTTTTGCGGCAAGCTGCTGGGCCTGCCGATGGGCTGCGATATTTGTTACACCAATCACGCCGAAGCCGATCAGGACGACATGGACGTGTTGCTGACGCTGCTGAGCGTGGCGGGCTGCACTTATATCATGGGCATTCCCGGCTCCGACGACATCATGCTGAACTACCAGACCACCTCGTTTCACGATGCGCTTTACGTGCGCGAGGTGCTGGGGCTGAAACCGGCCCCGGAATTCGAGGCGTGGTTGCAGCGGACGGGCGTCTTTGAACCGGGCGACCGGCCGCGCCTCAACGACGCCTTGCCCCAGGCTTTCGGCCGCGTGCTGGCAAAAGTCGCTTGAGGAGCCCACGGCCATGACGATGAATGAACCTTCTGCTGTCGTGACCAATCCCTGGCACCGGTTGCGGCAGTTCACCCCGGCCCGCATCGCTCTGGGGCGCGCGGGCGTCAGCCTGCCGACGCAACCGCAACTGGAGTTTCAGCTCGCTCACGCGCGGGCGCGCGACGCCGTGCATTTGCCGTTTGATCTGGGCGGCCTGCAAACGCAACTCCACCAGCGGTCTTGCGAAACCGTCGCGCTTCACAGCGCGGCCACGGACCGCCACCGCTATTTGCAACGGCCCGACCTGGGACGGCGGCTGGATCTGGCATCGCGGGATCGCTTGCGAGCCCGAATCGCGCAAGCGCCGCTCGCCTGCGATGTCGCCTTCGTGATCGCGGATGGACTCTCGGCGTTGGCGGTTCATCGGAACGCGGTCCCTTTGCTTGAAGCCGTCATGATCGAGCTGCGCGCCACCACTTGGCGGGTGGCGCCCATCGCGCTGGTGGAACAAGGCCGGGTCGCCATCGGCGACGAAGTGGGTCAATTGCTGGGCGCGCAACAGGTGGTGGTATTCATCGGAGAACGCCCGGGACTCAGTTCGCCGGATAGCTTGGGCGTCTATCTCACCTATCAGCCCCGCGTCGGCAGGACGGACGCCGAACGCAACTGCATCTCCAACGTGCGCCCGGCGGGCCTCGGTTATGCCGCCGCCGCGCACAAGCTCTTCCATCTGATGACGGAAGCGAGTCGCCGGCAACTTTCCGGGGTCCGGCTCAAAGATGAAACGGAAACCGCGCCGGAACGCTTGATCTCGAATGGCCGGAATTTTTTGGTCGATAGCGCGCCCGGATAGCGCGGGTTTAGCGCTTTGCAAGCCGGCGGCGCGCCACCCGCTGTCCGGCGTTCGCGCATGATCGGGCGACGCGAGCGGCGGGCGGATGACGCTTTTCGCCCGGCCCTGCCCCTTGCCACCAAGACGGCCAAAATATACTGAGCGGAAATAAGACATTCGGCGCACTCTCGCTACAGCCCATGCGGCGATCTCGGTAACAGCGCTCATCCAGAACCAGGCCAATCTGGTCAGAATTTCAAAAAATCGACAACCCAAGCGCAAGCAATGCTCAATTTTTTCATCGAATTATCCTGCCGTGATACGACTTCGGTTAGCCGCTTTATTCCGCATTTAACGCAATGCAATGTTTCTTTTCTATTTTTTGAACGGGCTTAACTCAACAGCACTTTTTCCATAAATTATTTGAGACTTTAAAACAATATTGGTACATTATCTGCTTAGTAGAATCCGGTTTCTTGAAGGACGTTGCGGTCAGACTTGGCCATAAGTCCGATAACCCACGATAAATTTACGAGTAGTTAGGGATTTATATGTTTTCCAATTGGAGCATCCAGCTTAAATATTCTTTGATCTTCCTTATCACCTTGGCGCTTATCGTCGCCGGCCTATTTATCGGTATTTACACGCTCAAAACCGTTCAATTGCGCAACGAAGCCACCGCTTCGGCCGAACAGGTCGTCGCGTTTCGGGCCTGGATCGCCAACACCGGCGTGGTTTGGGTCGATCATCTGGCGCCCGAATTCCGCGATTTTCTCGGCAAGCGCACCAGCAGCGACAACACTTCGGAATACTTCTCCAAAAATCCGGCGCTGGCGACGCGCGAGCTGTCGGAAATCGTCAGCAAAACCGCGACCCGCGCGACATTCCGCGTGACCAGCGACGAGTACCGCAATCCGGCCAACGCGCCGGACGGATTTGAGACCGCCGCCATTCAGACCTTCAAAAACGACCGAAAGCAAAAATTCACGGAAGCGTTTGAAGGCAATTTTTACCGCTACAGCCAACCGATCTTCGTGCAGCAATCCTGTCTGAAATGTCACGGCGACCCCAAAGACGCGCCGCCGGAAGTCATCGCGAAATACGGCGACAAGCGCGCCTTTGGCTACAAAGTCGGCGACGTGCGCGGCATCATCAGCGTCAAGCTGCCGGATGTGACCCTGACGCAAGTGTTCTTGACCTTTCTCAACCCGCTCACCCTGGGCTTGATCGTGCTGGCGTTCCTGCTCAACTTTCTGTTCACTCAAAAAACCATCATCAAGCGCCTGAAAGAGTTGGCACAAACCACCGAGCGCTTGGCTCAGGGCGAACTGGATCTGCCGCTGAAGGACAATCCGGGCAGCCATGACGAGGTGGATCATGTGCGCCACGCCATCGACCTGTTGCGCAACAGCGTGGTGGTCGCCATGCGGCGGTTGCAGAAAACCCTGGGCTAAGCCTCCGGCGGCGCGCGGGAACCGGGAGACTCCCGCGCGCCGCCGCAAACTAGAGACATCGCCATGTTCCGCCAATCCATACCGTTGCCCGCCGTCATCGCCCGGATTCACGAGCTCTGCGACCAAAAACAAACCGGCACGATCTACATCATCGAAAACGGGCACATCACCGGCCAGTTTGGCCTGCAAGCGGGCGAAGTCGTTTCGCTGATCGCGCCGGGAAAGCGCGGCACCGACGCCCTGTCGTGCCTGCTCGACATCAAAAATTACGGTATCGCCTTCGCGCCGGGCGCTCTGGTGCCAGAGCCGATGACCTTGCCGCCCACCAGCGAAATTTTGGCCATTCTCGATAGCTTCATCGGACACGTCGCCCCGCTCCAAGCTCGCGCGCCCACTGCGCCCGCCGCGCCTCCTCCCCCGTCTGCGCCGCCCCGGCCACCTCGGCCAGCCCCGTCTTCTGTGCCGGCGTCTTCGCCGCCTTCGCCCGCCGCACCGGTTTCGGCTTCGGCGTTAACCGCCACCTCGAAAACGGTTCTGGAGCAAACGCTCAAGGAATTTATCGGCCCTATCGCCAAGGTGATTTGCGCCGATCTGT
>JAEUPW010000019.1 GCA_016790045.1 Candidatus Competibacteraceae bacterium | reverse complement strand
GGCCGAGGGCATCGCCAAGATCAACGGCGCCATCGCGCTGACGCAAGGCAACGGCTCGGCCGCGCCGGATTTGCTGGACCAGCGGGATCGCCTGGTCAACGATCTGTCCCGGCGGCTCCCGGTCAGCACGGTGATCCAGGACGACGGGACCATGAACGTCTTTATCGGCAAGGGGCAAGGGCTGGTGGTCGGGGTCAAGGCCAGCGCGCTGGAGACGGTCCATTCGACCACCGATCCGGGCAAGCTCGACATCCGCTTCGAGAAAACGGCGTCCAGCATTTCAGAGTTTTTGAACGGCGGCGAAATCGGCGGGTTATTAGATTTTCAGACTAAAGTGTTGGACCCGGCGCAGAATAAACTCGGTTTGATGGCGATCGGAGTGGCGCAGACCGTCAACGAACAACACGCCAAGGGACTCGATCTGGATGGCAAGATCGGCGGCGATTTCTTCGCGCCGCCCGCGCCCAAGGTGTCGGCCAACGCCGCCAACGCCGGCAGCGGCGCGGCGAGCGTCGCCATCGCCGATTTGGGCGCGTTGCAGCCTTCCGATTACGAATTGAAATATGACGGTTCCAGCTACAGCTTGCTCCGGCTGTCGGATAACAAGGTCGTTTCAAACAGCGTTTCGCTGCCCGCGACGTTGGATGGAATGGAGATTTCGCTCAGCGGCGCGCCGGTCGCCGGCGACCGTTTCCTGATCCAGCCGACCCGAAGTGGCGCAAAGGATTTCAAGGTGGCGATCACCGATCCGCGCGCGTTCGCCGCCGCCGACGCGGCGGGCGGGACCGGCAACAACGGCAACGCGCTGGCGCTGGCCAACTTGCAGACCGAGCGAAAATTGCTGGATGGCTCCAGCAGCTTCCACGACGTGCAGGGCAAGATGACGGCGGAAGTCGGCATCCAGGGCAGCAGCGCCCGCGCGGCCCTCAAGGCGCAAACGGCGTTGCTCGATCAGTCCACCCAGGCGCGCGATAACGTCTCTGGCGTCAATCTCGACGAGGAAGCGGCCAACCTGATGAAGTATCAACAAGCCTACGAAGCCGCCGCGCGCGTGGTCCAGGTCGGCGATTCCATCATCCAAACCTTGCTGGATGCGGTCAGGAGATAAGCCATGTTGCGCATCGCCACCTCTCAAATTTACCAGCAAGCCGCCAAGGCCATGAACGAGCGGCAGGTGGGGTTGAACAAGGTGCAGCAGCAGATGGCGACCGGCCAGCGCCTGATGTCCAACGCCGACGATCCGGTCGGCAGCGCGCGGCTGTTGAATTTGAACGAAGAACTCGGCCGCTACGGCCAATACCAGCGCAACATCGACCTGGCCAACGGCCGGCTGAATCTGGAAGACAGCGTTTTGGGCGATGCGAGCGAGCTATTACAGCAGACGCGGGAACTGGTGGTGCAAGCCAACAGCGACACCTTGAACGATGGGGATCGAATGGCCATCGCCAAACAGGTTCGCCAGATTCAGGAGCAAATGGTCGGGCTGGCGAATACTAAGGACGGCAACGGCGAATATTTGTTCGCGGGGTTCAAGAGCCAAACCCAGCCGTTCGTTATGGACGCCAACAAGCAGACTCACTACCAAGGCGATCAGGGCCAGCGTTCGATCAAAGCTGGACCCTCGCTCGACATTCCGGTAGGCAATTCGGGGAGCGCGGCGTTTCGGGTCGATGCCGCCGATCCCGCGAAAGGCGTGTTTGCCACGCTGGATAAATTGGCCGTCGCGCTGGAAGCGCCGTCCGCCCAATTTCACGCCGCGATGGGAACCGGCTTGACCGAACTGGATCAGGGGCTGGAAAACTTGGCCGGCGTCCGCGCGCAAGTCGGCGCGCGGCTCAACGCCCTAGAGGCCCAGGAAGCCGCCAACGGCGATTTTTCCGTCCACCTTCAAGAAACCATCAATTCCATCGACAGCCTCGATTACGCCGAGGCCGCGACCCGGCTCAGCCAGGAAGCCTTTACCTTGCAAGCCGCGCAACAGTCGTTCGTAAAAATTCAAAACCTTTCGTTGTTCAACTACATGCGCTAAGGAGCGGCGCTTAGCTCGGGGACGCGAGCTTAAGCCCCACGATGCCGAGCACGATCAACCCCAAGCTGATCAAGCGACCGGAATTGGCGGGTTCGCCAAACAGCGCGATGCCCAGCGCCGC
>JAEUPW010000159.1 GCA_016790045.1 Candidatus Competibacteraceae bacterium | reverse complement strand
CTTCTGTGCCGGCGTCTTCGCCGCCTTCGCCCGCCGCACCGGTTTCGGCTTCGGCGTTAACCGCCACCTCGAAAACGGTTCTGGAGCAAACGCTCAAGGAATTTATCGGCCCTATCGCCAAGGTGATTTGCGCCGATCTGTGTCGCGCCGACCTCACGCTCGACGACGCTATCTGGGCGCTGGCCGCCGAAATTCCCGGCCCAAAAGCGGCCGCCCAGTTTCGCGAGCGGGTGACCGGGCGCTTACCCTGAGCGCTTGATCCCGGCCCACCCTCGCGGCCTTTTTCCGAAGCGTTGTTCAAAACCCGGCAATTCGGGTAAAGTCGCTTCACTCTTTGCTTTCGCGAATCATCTGCTGTTGGGAAGGCGCTGACGTTGGCCACGCGGGATTATTGGATTGCGCCGTCGATTTTGTCTGCCGATTTCGCCCGGCTCGGGGCGGAAGTGGACGCCGTGCTGGCGGCGGGGGCCGATGTCATCCATTTCGACGTGATGGACAATCATTACGTGCCGAATCTGACCGTCGGGCCGCTGGTGTGCGAGGCGTTGCGCAAATACGGCGTCACCGCGCCCATCGACGCCCATCTGATGGTGAAGCCGGTGGACCGGATCATTCCCGATTTCGCTCGGGCCGGAGCCAGCTACATCACCTTTCACCCCGAAGCCAGCGAGCATATCGACCGCAGCCTGCAACTGATCCGCGATTGCGGTTGCAAGTCCGGTTTGGTGTTCAATCCCGCCACCCCGCTGCATTATTTGAATCACGTCATGGACAAGCTGGACCTGGTGCTGCTGATGGCGGTCAACCCCGGTTTTGGCGGCCAGCGCTTCATCGAGGGCACCTTCGCCAAGCTGCGCGAGGCCCGGCGCTTGATCGATGCCAGCGGCTACCCGATCCGGCTGGAAGTGGACGGCGGGGTGAAAATCGACAACATTCGCGCCATCGCCGAAGTCGGGGCCGACACCTTCGTCGCCGGTTCCGCCATCTTCAATACGCCCGATTATCGGGCCACCGTGGCCGCGCTGCGCGCCGAACTCGCCAAAGCCGATGCCTGAAACCCCGTTTGCCCACATCCTCGCGCTGCTGTTCGATCTCGATGGTACTCTGGTGGACAGCGTGCCCGATCTCACCGCCGCCGTGAACGTGATGCTGGGGCAATTGAATTTGCCCGAGCGAGAGGAAGATCAGGTGCGCGATTGGGTCGGCAACGGCGTGGACAACCTGATTCACCGCGCCCTGACCGACGACATGGCCGGCCGCGCCGATCCAGCGCTGTTCGCGCGCGCCAAGCCGCTTTACAAGGCGGCCTACGCCGAACATCTCAGCACCCGCAGCAGCCTTTATCCCGGCGTGCGCGAAGGCTTGATCCGCCTGTACGCCGCCGGTTTTCCGATGGCGTGCGTCACCAATAAATCGGTGGAATTCGCCCGGCCGCTGTTGGCTTATCTGGGCATCGCCCACTATTTCGCCACCGTGGTCGGCGGCGAGTGTGTCGCTCGCCCCAAGCCCGCGCCGGATGCGCTGCTGCTCTGCGCCAGCCGGCTGGGCGCGCCGATCACCCACAACCTGATGGTCGGCGATTCGCTCAACGATGTCGGCGCGGCCCGCAACGCCGGCTGCCCGGTGGTCTGCGTGCCCTACGGCTACAACCACGGCCGCGACATCCGCGAAGCCAAACCGGACGCCGTGATCGACTCCCTCGCCGATCTGCCGCGCCTGCTGGGCAGGGCCGCTTGATGGGTCCCCGCTTTCGCCTCCCGGTATCACCGCCAAGCTCCACTCCGGACTTCCGATGGCGCGGCTAGCGCCGCCTTTCGCTTCGCGCCCACTCTCCCGTATTCGCCGTTTAGGATGTCCGTGACTCCATGAACCCGCAAAGCTTCCAACGCCTGGTCGAACAAGGCTTCAATCGCATTCCGGTCGCCCGCGAACTGCTGGCCGATTTCGACACCCCGCTCAGCACCTATCTCAAACTGGCCGACGCGCCGTACAGCTATCTGCTGGAATCGGTGCACGGCGGCGAGAAATGGGGCCGCTACTCCATCATCGGCCTGCCCTGCCGCAAGATCATCCGGGTGCGCGGCCAGCGGGTGACCGTCGAGCACGCCGGCGAAATCGTCGAAGCGCTGGAATGCCCCGACCCGCTGGCCTGGTTGCAGGAATTCCAAAACCGTTACCGGGTGCCGGCCACCGGCGAGGGTTTGCCGCGCTTTATCGGCGGCCTGGTCGGTTATTTCGGCTACGACACCATCCGCTACATCGAGCCGAAGCTGGCGCGTTGCCCCAACCCCGATCCGCTGGACAACCCCGATATCCTTCTTCTGGTGTCGGAAGACGTGGTGGTGTTCGACAATCTGGCCGGCA
>JAEUPW010000068.1 GCA_016790045.1 Candidatus Competibacteraceae bacterium | reverse complement strand
GGGCGGCACCAAGAACGGCATGGCGGTCGGCGAGGCGATCCTGTTCTTCGACCGGGAGCTGGCGACCGATTTCGCTTACCGCTGCAAGCAGGCCGGACAACTGGCGTCCAAGATGCGCTTCATCGCCGCGCCCTGGCTGGGGTTGCTCGAAACCGGCGCCTGGTTGCGGAACGCCCGCCAAGCCAACGAGATGGCCGCCTACCTCGAACAGCGGCTGCGGGCGATTTCCGGTCCGCGCCTCATGTTTCCGCGCCAAGCCAATTCGGTGTTTTTGGAATTGCCGCCATCGGCGATCCTGGCCCTGCGGGCGAAAGGCTGGCAGTTTTACACCTTCATCGGCGTCGGCGGCGTGCGGCTGATGTGTTCCTGGAACACCACGCGCGAAGCGGTGGACCAGTTCGCCGGTGATCTCGAACGGGCGTTGGTCTGAATTGCGATGGCGCCGGCCGCATTGCTCCAGCGCGACGTGCCCCTGCATCGCCTCAATACCTTCGGGTTGCCGGCTCGCGCCGCCTGGTTCGCGGCCATCGAGACGCCCGCGCAACTCGTCGCGCTGATCGCCACGCCGGAATGGCGTTACTTGCAGCGTTTCGTGCTCGGCGGCGGCAGCAACTTGATCCTGACCGGCGATTTTGACGGGTTGGTGCTGCACGCGCGGATTGCGGGGCGGGAACTCATCGCCGAGGACGACGACGCTTGGACCGTGCGCGCCGGAGCGGGCGAGTGCTGGCACGACTTCGTGTGCTGGACGCTGGAGCGGGGCTGGCCGGGCTTGGAAAACCTGGCGCTGATCCCCGGCACGGTCGGCGCGGCGCCGATCCAGAACATCGGCGCGTATGGGCTGGAAATGGCCGAACGCTTCCAGCAACTGGAGGCGGTGGATCTGGCGACGGGCGAGACGGTGACGTTCGACCGATCCGCCTGCCGGTTCGGCTATCGGGACAGCGCGTTCAAGCGCGAGGCGGCCGGGCGCTATCTGGTCGCCGCCGTGACTTTTCGCCTGCCCAAACGCTGGCGACCGCTGACCGGCTACGCCGATGTGGCGCGAGAACTGGAAACCCGCAAGATCGCCGACCCGACGGCGCGGGACATCGCCGATGCGGTTATCGCCGTTCGCTCGCGCAAGCTGCCGGACCCGGCGCGGATCGGCAACGCCGGCAGTTTTTTCAAGAATCCGGTGGTGGATGCCGCCACCTTCGCCCGCCTCGCCGCCCGGTATCCCGAAATGCCGCGTTACGCCCAGCCGGATGGCGCGGTCAAGCTGGCCGCCGGCTGGTTGATCGAACGCTGCGGCTGGAAAGGGAAAAATCTCGGCCCGGTCGGCGTCTACGAAAAGCAGGCGCTGGTGCTGGTCAATCGCGGCGGGGCGCGGGGCGAGGACGTGCTGCGGCTGGCGCGGGCGATTCGGGAGTCAGTGCGGGCGATGTTCGGGGTCGAACTGGAGCCGGAACCGGTGGTGTTGTGACGCTCGGCGCCAATCGCGTTGGCCTCTCGGTGACGCCGATGGCAAGGCCACAGGACGGTTGCGGCAGCTTTTGTAATCTGTTTGTCATGTTGATGCGGCTATTTGAACCCCATTAAAATTCCGATCCCTAATCTTGGTGTTGGAGGCCTTGTACGATGTGGCGGAAAATCTCGATCAAAGACTACCGACTGGCCCTGGATACGGTGGCGGTGGTCGCCGTGCTGGTGGGAATACGCGAACTGCTTTTCTACATCGGCATTGAAGGGATAGCGCTGACCTCGCTGACCGCGAGCGTCATCGGCGGCGGCGTGTTCGTCATGGGTCTCGTGATAGCCGGCACGCTGTCGGATTACAGGGAGGCCGAGCGCACTCCCAACAACCTCGCGGCAGGCTTGTACGCGATCCTGCGCGAAGCCGAGTCCATGCACCGCGTCTGGAAAAAGCCCGATCTGGATCGGCTGCGCGAGCGGCTCGTGGCCGTCGTGGACGCGCTGCGCCGCGACATCGCCGCCGGCGATACCCGCGAGTGCCAGGAAGCCGTCGAAAATCTTTCGGAGTCGTTCCTGGAGCTTGAGGAATCCGACGTTCCGGCCAATTACATCGTGCGCCTGCGCCAAGAGCAGGCCGGACTCCGCAAGGCGCTCCTGAGCGTCTATCAGATTCAGCGCGAGGAGTTCCTGCCCTCCGCATATGCCATGATCGTCAGCTTCGTCGTGATGATCCTGACCCTGCTCATGCTCACCAAAATCCATGACCGGGTCGAGACGCTGGTGACGCTCGGTTTCCTGTCGTTTTTTTTCCTCTACCTGCTGCGTCTGCTCAACGTGATCAACAAGCCGTTCAAGGTCGGCCGACAGCGCAGCAACGACGATGTCAGCCTGTTTATCCTGTACGAGTTTGTCGTGCATGCCCATGCGGCGGATGCCGGTGTGAGCAGCGATCAGGTCGTGGAGATCGCGGAACGGATCGAGCGGATCGAGGAAGCCGCGGGCAGCGAGAACGCAGCGGCTCTTCAAGGCGGGCAGAACGGCGATGCCCCGCCGGATCTGGATGCGGTGGTCGAGGTGGCGGCCGAAGCGCATCGCGGCGGAGCCAGCGCGGCCGGCGAAGGTCGCGCCTAGCGGTTCTGGCGGCGCCCGTCTCGCGGCGCCCGTCTCGCGGCGGCCAGCCGCGCGGTCGCCATGTCGGCGACGGGCTCAGTTCAGCATCCCCTCCAGCGCCGCCCACACGTTATCCAAAATCCGCCCTTGCGCCTCGACGCGGGGGTGCAGCCCGTCGTCCTGAATCAGCGCCGGATCGCCCGCCACGCCGTCGAGCAGGAACGGGATCAGCGGAATGTCGTAGTGTTTCGCCAGTTGGCCGAAGGTCGCCTGAAACTTTTGCGTGTAGGAAGGGCCATAATTCGGCGGAATCCGCATCTCCGCCAACAGCGTCCGCGCACCGGCTTTTTGGCATAGCTCGATCAGCCGGGACAGGTTGGCGGCCATCGCCATGATCGGCTGGCCGCGCAGTCCGTCGTTGGCGCCCAGCTCCAGGATGACGATGGCGGGACGCTCGCGCTCCAGCGCCGCCGGCAACCGGCTTAGGCCGCCGCCGGTGGTGTCGCCGCTGATGCTGGCGTTGACGACCCGGTGCGGATAGCCGCGCTCCTTCAGTCGAAGTTGCAGCAGGTTGACCCAACCGCGCTCGACCGGAATGCCGTAACCGGCGCTGAGGCTGTCGCCCAGCACCAGAATCACCGGGGTCTCGGCGCGGGCGAGCGGGCCGAACGCCGCCAGCCACAGCACCAACACGGGTAGCCATCTTGAGCGATTCGCTTTCATCATCGGAGAGTTTGGCAATGCGGGTGGACCTTGATCGGGAAGCGGGAAGCGGCATTAGCGTAACCGCAGCGCCGCGAGCGGACAATCGAGAGGCGGACTGTATCGTGCGGGCCGAGCGCCTGGTCAAGCGGGTCGCCAGCCCGGAAGGGCCGCTGGTCATTCTCGACGACATCAGCTTCGGCATCGCTCGCGGCGAAAGCGTGGCGGTGGTCGGGGCGTCCGGCTCCGGCAAGTCCACTCTGCTCGGTCTGCTGGCGGGCCTGGACGCGCCGACCGGCGGCCGGGTCTGGCTGGCGGGAGTCGATCTCGGCGATCTCGACGAGGACGGCCGCGCCCTGTTGCGGGCGCAGCGGGTCGGTTTCGTGTTCCAGTCCTTTCAACTGTTGACCGGCCTGACCGCGCTGGAAAACGTCATGTTGCCGCTGGAGCTGGCCGGGCAAACCGAAGCCCGCCGGCTGGCGCTGGAGCTGCTGGATCGGGTCGGCCTCAAGGCCCGCGCCCGGCACTATCCGGCCCAACTGTCCGGCGGCGAGCAGCAACGGGTCGCCATCGCCCGCGCCTTCGCCGGCGATCCCGCCGTACTGTTCGCCGACGAGCCGACCGGCAATCTCGACCAGAAAACCGGCCATCGCATCGTCGAGCTGCTGTTCGCCCTCAATCGAGAGCAGGGGGCGACTTTGGTTCTGGTGACGCACGATCCGGAGCTGGCGGCGTATTGCGACCGGATTCTGGAGCTGGACGATGGGCGGTTGAAGGGCGAACGGCGCAAGGCGGGATGATGATCGTGACGCCGAACGCTCCGGTCGCAGAAAAATTCTCGATCCCCGGCGGGCTGGCTTTGGGCCGCATGGCCCTGCGCGCGTTGCGCCGCGACTGGCGGGCCGGCGAATTGCGGGTGCTGGCGGTGGCGTTGCTGATCGCGGTCGCCAGCGTCGCCGCCGTCGGCTTTTTCGCCGACCGCATCCAGCAGGCGATGGAGCGCAAGGCCAGCGAGCTGCTGGGCGCCGATCTGGTGGTGGCCGCGCCGAATCCCTTGCGGCCGCAGTTGGCGGAAGCCGCGCGCCAGCGGAATTTGCAAACCGCGGAGACTCTGAATTTTCGCAGCGTGGTCGTCGCCGGGGATCTCACCCAGTTGGCCGAAGTGAAGGCGGTCGGTCCCGGCTATCCGCTGCGCGGCGCCCTTCAGGTCAGCGACCGGCCGTTTTCGCCCCCCCGGACGACCACCGCCATCCCCGAACCCGGCCAAGTCTGGCTGGACGAGCGCCTGTTGCAGACGCTCGGGCTTCAGGTCGGCGAGTCGGTGGAGTTCGGTTCCCGGCGTTTCCGCATCGGACAGGTCTTGGCCTACGAGCCGGACCGGGCCGGCGATCTGTTCAGCATCGCCCCGCGCCTGTTGCTCAATCTGGCGGACATCCCGTCCACCGGCTTGATCCAGCCCGGCAGCCGGGTCGAATATCGCCTGCTGCTGGCCGGCGAGCCGCCGGCGCTGGGGGCGTTCAAGACTTGGGCGCAATCCGCTTTGAAAACCGGCGAGAAGCTGCAAGGGGTGCGCGAAGCCCGCGCCGAACTGCGCTTGGCCCTGGAGCGGGCGGAACGGTTCTTGCGTTTGGCGGCGCTGGTCAGCGTGATCCTGGCCGGGGTCGGCGTCGCCATCGCCGCCCGTCGCTTCGCCGCCCGCCACTGGGATAGCGTCGCCATCCTGCGCTGCGTCGGTGCCACTCAAACGCTGGTG
>JAEUPW010000050.1 GCA_016790045.1 Candidatus Competibacteraceae bacterium | reverse complement strand
TTTGATGTTCCTGACAGGATTAGAATTCAATATCAAAATAACGGATGCTTGGAACCTTCGACAAAATCAACAACACGTCAATAATAGTTTTTCCATCTATTTTAATGAAAATCCAGGCTCATAAGTACATATTTGCGCGATTTTGGCAATTTGTTTGATGTCAGGAGAAAGACATTTCCATTCAATAAAGTAAGTTTCAAAGTTGACAAGGGGTTTAAAATAAATGGTTCCTCCTGAGTTAATGGCATTTCGATTTAATTTGGTCTCAATGAAACCGTTAGGTAAAATACTAATCGATTCTACCAGCGATGATCGGTAAGCGCTGGGCTGGGGTAGCTTAAGGTCAGCGTTGCTGTTTGGTAGCTTGCCGCTCGTGATGAAATACTCTGTTACATTAGTTCTGACAGCGCTGCTCCGCTCCAAAGCTTCCTGAATCGCGGGTCCCATAGATAACGAGACCAAACTTCCCGGCCATCCCATAAAGCCGATTAATCCGGCAAGGCCCACAAGCACCGTCAAGCCGCCGGCCAGCCAGAGCCGTTTATCGATTCTAAAAGGCCGGGATTCCGGCAAAGCCACATTCAGATTTTGTAAATCTTCCAAGAGCCGAGCCGCAGTCCGATAGCGCCGATCCAGCTTTGGTTCCACCATTTTTTCTAGGATATTTCTGAATTCTTCAGACACATTGACATGAGCGCGGAACAGGAGTCGTTGGTCTTTGGCGAGCAAGCGCGAGGGACGGAGCCCCGATAAAAGATGGATCAAGGTAGCGCCTAGCGAGTAGATATCGGAAGCGGGGACCGGTTTCCCCCGTTTCTGTTCTGGGGGTTGATAATCGAACGTTCCCGCTACGGTAGATCCCCAGCTCAATTTGAGGGCGTCTTGCACTTCAGCAAAATCGATGAGATAGATTTTCTCTTCTTCGCTCAACAATAAACTGCCGGGTTTGATGTCTCGATGGATTAGCGGTGGTGAGAAGCGATGGAGATAGCATAGCAACTCGGCCAAAACGAGGGCTATTGATCGCGCTTCTTGCTCGGTAAAGCGACGTCCCTCGGCCATATGCTGGATGAGAGTTTTTCCAGGTAGATATTCCCGCACCAAAAATAAATCCTGACGATGGCCCTCTTCGTTGAAGAAACTATCTAGGTAATCAGGAACATGTGGGTGATTCAGATTTTTAAGGGTTTTAATTTCGCGTTCGAACAGTTCAACGCTTTTCCAATCGTTCGCCTTTTCCAAGAAAAATTGTTTGATCAAGCAACGTTGATGGGTGTGATGATCAATTGCCAAGTAGGTCGATACTCCTTCGCTTTCGCCGAGTTTTTCGGATAGCCAATACCGTCCTCTCAGCAGTTTATTAGAAGCGGGCTCGGCTTTCTTGAGGTTAACAACGGTCGCTGGCGGCGCGGGCCGTGAAACGGTTACGCGCGGTGTGCCGTGAAAAATGTCCGCCTTGCCGATGCCTTGCAATAAGGCGGTTTGAAATTCTTCTACAGTCTGAAAGCGTTGTTCGGATCGCACCGCCAGCGCCTTTAGCAAGGCGTCCTCCGCCGGCGCGGGCAAAATTGCGCCCAAAACCGTGGGTGGCAACAGTGTGTCTTGATAAGCGCGATCTGGAGCGGGCGGCGGACGTTCGCCGGTCAACGCCCAGTACAAAGTTGCACCGAGCGCATAAACATCCGTCCACGGGCCTTGCTCTCCTCGCGTGCGATATTGTTCTTCGGGGGCGAAGCCCGGTTTGACCACCACCGACAAACTGCAACTGTGCTGGCTTAGGGCGGTGCGTGCCGCCCCGAAATCGATCAGTTTGGTCGGTTTGCCATCCGGCACAAAAAGATTGTCGGGACTGATGTCGCGATGCAGAAGGCCCGAAGCGTGAATATCTCGCAAGGTGTCCATGACCGGCAGCAAGATATCAAGGGCTTGATCTACGGAAATACGATTGCCTTGGCGGAGCAAATAATCTTGCAAGGTCACGCCGTCGAGATAGTTCATGACCAAGTATCCGGTCTGATTGGCGGCGAAAAAGTCGCGTACCGTCGCGATGCCGGGATGGTTGGCGAAGCGCGCTAGCCTCCGCGCCTCATCCAGGAATTGTTCTAGGCCGTAAGCGAATTCTTGGGCCGATTTGCCCTGATAAACTTGCACCGATAGGCCATCACCGCTTCGCCCGGCCAGGGTGCGCGGCAGAAATTCCTTGATGGCGACCCGCAGCGCCAAGGTATCATCCCAACCCAGATAAGTGATTCCGAAGCCGCCTTCGCCGAGCACGCGCCCGACGGTATAGCGGGCTTGCAATGCGGTCCGTAATGGCAAATGCTGCCGCGAGGCGGGTTGATCGGATTCTGAAAACCCGCAGTGCGAACAAACAGTTTCGGCTCCCCGATCGGTCATGCACCCCATACATTTAAGCTGTGTCATCCGCAAATCCCGATTTCCGATTGATTGCAAAATGCTGGGGGGATGCACGGAGCGCGCCATCAATCAGCGATGAGCGCCCTATTAAGTCGGAGGAATGACTGCTACGGGCGATTCGGAAATTGGATCTGACGATCAAGCTAAAGGGCTGAGATAGAATCGGGATTTTAGCCTGGCGGTTCGGAGTCGCGCGGGTCGCCCAGCAGATACCGCCCGCAGAGTTTGTGGAACGCTTCCGAGGTTCTGGGGCCGGCCACGCCATCCACCTTGACGAAAATACCGGGCAGCGTGTTCAAAAATCGTTGCAGCGCTTCCACCGCCGGCGCGGGTTCGCCGCGGTCGTAGCGGACCAAAGGCCGGGGCGGGCGCTCTCCGGCAAAATCGATGACGCCGCGTTCCGCCAGCCGCCGCAACAGCACCGCCGCGCCGCAGCGCTGGGCGACGGCGGTTTCGTTCCAGGTGTCGTCGGCGATGTACTTGCCCTGACGGTAGTGGGTCGAATAATTCCACAAATAAGGCGATAGCACTTCGGGATGGTGCAGGCGGTAGCTCCAGCCGCCGCGCGCTTCCAGCAAAAACAGAACCCCGGCGATGCTCCAGTCATCCCACTGATCGATATGGCGCAGGCGCAACGCATCGGCGGCGCTATCTTCCCAGGCGAACGGCGGCTCGCCTTCCGGCGGCCTGCCATCCGGCAAATGCTGGGTGCGGTCGGTCAGCGGGTCGCCGTTATGCAGGTGGACTTCAAAATCGCGGCCGGTATCGGCGTAATGCAGCACCGCCGTCACGAACCACGGTATCCCCAACCGTGCGCCGACCGCGTGATAGCGGCCCCGATCAGCCAAAAGGGCGTCCGCCAGCGCATCGACCTCGGCGTCCCGTTCCGGGCGAGCCGTGCAATCGGCGAACAGACGACCGTACTCGGCCTCCAATTCTTCGGTGAGAACGATGCGGCTCATCGCTAAAATCCACTGGGCCGGGGGTTAAAAAAGAAGGCTTGCGAGCTAAGCGCCGGCGGCGCGCAAGGCCAATTTGACCGCCAGCCAAATGCCGAAAATCAGCAGCAAGGTCAAACCGAGGCCGACGATGATGAAATGGGCCGCGCGGCCGTGGCGGAAATCCCGCTCCTGATTGCGCGCGCTTTGCACGCCGAAAAAGGACGCGAGCACGCTAAACACCACGTCCAGCGCGCCGGGTTGTCGGTGGGAATCCTTGGGATCGGGCGGTGGAGTATCGGGGGGACGAGTCATCGGCTTTAGCGTCGGTTCAAGGGATCGAAAAGGTGGGGTCTTTTGAAGTCGCCGGCCCAACAGACGGGCGCAGGACCGCTGAATTTTGCTACATTAAACCATCAATGCGCCGATCTTCCACGATGCTCGCCAAATTTCCCTTGCTGTCAATGGCTTCCCCGGATCAGTTGATCGCCTGGCGGCGGTCGCAGCCGATCCGGCGCGATCTTTTTCTGGCGCATGTCGAGCGGGTCGCCCGCCGGTTGCTGCCGGTCCGTTTCATCATCAACCTCTGCGAGGATCGTTACCGCTTTCTGGTCGCGTTCGCCGCCGTGGGCGCGAACGGCCAAAGCAATCTGCTGCCCTCCAGCCGCGCCGCCCTGCATTTGCGGCGCGTGGCCGAGGATTATCCCGACAGCGGCACGATTGCGGACGACGACATCGAAGCGTGGCTGGACGCGGACTTTGGCGACGACACCGCGCGCGCCGTGCCCGAACTGCCGGCCGATCAGGTGATGGCGGTGGCTTTCACCTCCGGCAGCACCGGGCAGGCCAAACCGAACGTCAAAACCTGGGGCGAACTGATCGGCGGCGCGCGCCAGGCGCGACAGCGTTTCGGCTTTGACCCGACCACCGCTATCGTGGCGACCGTGCCGCCCCAGCACATGTACGGTCTGGAAACCTCGATCATGGCGCCCTTGGCCAGCGGCGCACGGGTCCACGGCGGGCGGCCGTTTTTTCCGGGCGACGTGCGCGCGGCGCTGGCCGCCGTACCCGCACCGCGCGTGCTGGTCACCACGCCCGTTCACCTGCAAGCCTGCGTCCAGGCTGGCTTGACGTGGCCGCGACCGGCGTTTTTGATTTCGGCGACCGCCCCATTGTCGGCGGAGCTGGCGGCCCAGGCCGAAGCCGCTTTCGGCGCGCCGGTTTTGGAAATCTACGGTTGCACCGAAGCCGGCTCCATCGCCAGCCGCCGCACCCTGGACGGCGACCGCTGGCGGCTGTACGACGGTTTCGAGCTGCGCGACGGCCGGCTCTCCGGCGCGCACTTGCCCGAACCGGTGCCGTTGAACGATATCGTCGAGCCGTGCGGGCCGTCGGAATTCAAGCTGCTGGGCCGGCTGGAGGATGTGGTCAACATCGCCGGCAAACGGACCTCGCTCGGCTATCTCAACCACCAGCTCAACGACATCGACGGCGTGGTCGAGGGCGTTTTTCTGTCGCCGGAATCAGGAGAGGGCGAGGTCGCGCGACTGGCGGCGCTGGTGGTTGCGCCCGGCTTGAGCAAGCGTCAACTGCTCGCCGCCCTGGCCCAACGGCTCGATCCGGTGTTTTTGCCGCGCCCGCTGGTCAAGGTCGATGCCCTGCCGCGCAACGAAACCGGCAAGCCGACGCGGGAAGCGCTGTTGGCGCTGTTGGCCAGACTGCATCCCGCCGCGACGCTCCCGCATGACCGTTGAACGATCTTTTTCCATCGCCGCCGACCATCCCAGCCTGGCCGGGCATTTCCCCGGCAATCCCATCGTGCCCGGCGCGGTGATTTTGGACGAGGTGCTGCAAGCGTTTGCGGCCCAATATCCGGACCGGAACGCGAGCGGGATGCCGGTGGTGAAATTCTTGGCGCCGTTGCGGCCGGAACAAACGTGCATCGTCCGTTTTCTGGGTGCAACCGCCGGCAAGCTGCGTTTCGAGTGCGTCCGCGAGGACGGCCAGATGCTGGCGCAAGGCCAGTTGCGTTGGGTTGAGGCGAAGCGTTGACCGGCATGGGACGTCGCGGTCGCGCAATGATCCTATCGCCGGAAGTCGGGCGCGTCGAGGGGTGGTTTTAATGCCTGTCCGCCCCGTCGCCACCGGTTCCGACCTGCGCTCCGCCCTGCTGCCCGTCGCGCTGTTGCCGCTGTTCGACGATCGCTTCATCGCGTCGTGCGATCTGATCGAAGAGTATGTCTTCCGGTTGGCGCTCAAGGTCGCGCGCGACGCCGGTCTGGAGGAGGCGCTCGCGCGCGGCGGCGCGGCGGCGGACATCGCCTCGCGCGCGGGCCTGGATGCGGCGCCCGGACCGCCCCTGGTCGATTGGCTGTTGCGCCTTTTGGTCGAACGGGGCGCGGTCGCGCGAAACGGTGGCGAACCGGGCCGCTTTCAGGCGCTCGGGCCTCTGCCGGACCTCGATCCGGCGGAGATCGAGCGGGCGCAGGCCGCGCACGATCCCGCCGCGCTGCCGTCGTATCGCCTGGCGGCCCTCGCGGCGGAAGGCTACCCGCAGGTCATGCGCGGTGCGGCGACCGGAGAGGCGGTTTTGTTCTCCGCCGACCGCATTTCGGCTTGGTCCGACTATTTTTCAAATCAAAATCCGCTCTACGCGATCAGCAATCAAATCGGGTCCAGGGCGGTTTTGGCGCGCTTCCCGCATCCGCGCGGAACCGTTCTCGAAATCGGCGGCGGGGCCGGGAGCGGCGCGATGGCTTTGCTCGACGGCTTCGCGGCGGCGGGCGCGACGGAGCGCATTGAAGCCTATCGGTTCACCGAGCTATCGCCGCTGTTTTTGCGGCGCGGCCAGCGGGCGTTGATGGCCCGGCCCGACGCGCCGGGCCGGCTCAGTTGCGGCCTGCTCGACATCGACCGGCCGTTTGCCAAGGCGGGCGTGGAGCCGGGCAGCCTGTCGGTGGTGTACGGGGTCAACACTTTGCATGTGGCGCGCGATCTGGCGTTTACGCTGGCGGAAATCCGCGCCGCGCTCGCGCCGGGCGGATGCTTGATCGCCTCCGAATGCGTGCGGCCGTTTCCCGGTCGGACGGTTTACGTCGAATTCGTCTTCGCGCTGCTCGACTCGTTCCGCGCTCCGGTTTTGCAGCCGCAGTGGCGGCCAAACGGGGGCTTTCTGACGCCCGAACAGTGGCTGGCGGCGTTTCGTGCGGCGGGTTTCGCCGAGCCGTTCGTCTGGCCGGATATTCCCCGGATTCGCGAGCGCTATCCCGCCTTGGTCGCGGCCGCCGTGGGCGCGGTCAAGCCTTAGGGGTTTGGCGGCGGCAAGCCGCAAAGCGTCCGGGTTCCACAACTGTGAGGAGCGATTGATGAGCCAGTCTTACCGGGGTTCCTGCCATTGCGGCGCGGTCCGTTTTTCGTATCGGGGCGAGGCGATCGAGAGAGGCTTGCGCTGCAATTGCTCGCTTTGCATCCGCAAGGGGGCGATGATGTCGGCGGAGATCATCGCCCCGGAGAACTTCAGGATCGAAGCCGGCGAAGACGCGCTGGGGCTTTACCAGTTCGGCTCCAGCATCGCCAAGCATTATTTCTGCAAGCGCTGCGGCATCTACACCTTCCACCAAACCATCAGGAAGCCGGGACACTTCCGGGTCAATCTGGGGTGCGTCGACGGCGTCGATCCGCTCGCGCTCGAAGCGGACGTTTTCGATGGCAAGCACCTGTTGTAGGCGATAAACGCTGTTGCGCTGATCGCTCAAGTCCCGCCGCCGCCCTTGCGCCCGAAATAGGCCCGGAACAGATCGAATTCCGCATCGCAGCCCGCTTCGGCGAAACCGGCGTCGCGGATCGCCTGCACGATGGTGTCGGGCGCGACGCAATTTTCGATGGTGTCCCAGTAATAGCGCATCAGCGTTTGGGCGTCTTGCTGGCCGGTGGTCAGGCGGCTGAGCAGCGGGATCACCCGCCCCATATAGAATTTGATGATACCTCGCTTCAAGGGCGTGGCGGGCCGGGCGATTTCCAGGATCAGCAACACGCCGCCCGGCCGCAGCGCGCGATGGAATTCTCGGAAGGTCGCGTTGAGATCGGCGACGTGCCGCAGGGCGTAGCCCATGCTGATCATGTCGCAGCAGCCATCCGCGACCGGCAACCGCTCCATCAAGCCTTGCATCAGCGGGATGTTCAAAAGCCGTTTCACCTCGGCCAGCATCCCCGCGCTCACGTCCAGGCCGATCACCGCTCGCGGGTCGCCGGTGATCGCCAGGGCCTGCCGGGCGACCAGCCCGGTGCCGGTGGCGACATCCAGCACCGTCATGCCGGGGCGCAGGCCGGCGCGTTCCAGCGCCCGGCGGCGGTACCAGTTGCCCGACCCGAAGGACATTAGCTGGCAGATCCGGTCGTAGTGGCGGGCGGTGCGGTCGAACAGCCCGCGCACGAACGCGGGCCGTTGCGCCAGGTCGGGATAATAGTCCGGCAACGCCGGATGCGGTTCGAGCGGTTTTTCCGGTTTCAAGGGGCGCGATCCTAAAGGTGGCGGGCGGCGGGCGCGGTCGCCAGCCCTTCGATTTCGAGCAGCAGCTCTCGCCGGCAGATGTCGGCGCGCAAGAACAGCAGCGGCGTCCGCTCGCCGAAGGTCCGCGCGATGCGCTCGCGCAAGGGCGCGGGGTCCAGTTCGGGCCGGACGTAGATTTTCAGCAGCGCCAGCGCGAGCGGGTTTTCCGCCCGTCGCTCCGCTTCGGCCAGCAAGGCGTCCAGATTGGCGAGGGTTTCCTCCAACTGGCCGGACAAATCGTCATGCCTGCTCGCGTGGCCGACGATGCTGGCGGTGCCGGAAATATACAGGTGTTCGCGGCCCTCGCCCCAGGATTTCAAGATGGCGCGCGAAAAGGAAGGGCTGCGCCGGCCGTATTGGCGGGGATAACGAAAAGCGCTGACCTGGCGCGGGTTTTCGATCTGCGCGCCCGGCTCGCGAGCGGCCAGCGCGCAGACTTGCAAGCCGGCGGCGCGGGTGCCGATGGCCGAGGCGGCGGGCAGGCGAGTTTCGAATTCGGCCAGTTCCGCCGCCAGCGCCTGATGCCGGCCCGCGCAAAAGGCCCGGTAGCGTTCCAGGCCGCCGCATTCCTGGTTGATCCGGGAAAAGTAATTCCAGACGCGCAGAACGTGCGGGTAGCCCAGGGCGCGGGCCTTGGCGAACAGCCGCCGGTAAAGCACGGCGGTCAGCGGTTGCAGCGCATCCGGCGCGTATTCGTCTGAGCGGGCGTGCAGGAACAGCACCTCGCCGTCATCGGCGTGGTAGATGCCTTCGCTCACCGCAACGCGCGCCGGGCGCGCGCCCAGCCAGATTTCGGCGGTCGCGCCGGAGCCCAACGCTTCGAGATCGACGGTGCAAATCCGTCCGTCCGCTTCCGTGGCGGGGGGATGAGCGAAACGGACCAGCGCCAGCAGACGGTCGTCGCGCAAGCGGTCGCGGCAGTCGGCGGCGTCGCCATAGAAAACGGTGAACAGGCTCATGTCGGGCCGGGTGGGCGGGCGCGGCCCCCGACCTCCAAGCCCGGCGCTCCACGGCGATCACAAGGGGGGGGCAGGGCTTTCGACAGCGTCGATCCGAGCGGGTAAAGGTTATTTTTAACGGGCATGATATAGTCTATCAACGCATGTGCGAACCGTGATAGCACCACGACTCAAAACGGTTACCGAGATCACAATACACTCCCGCGAGGTCATCAATGCAACCGCTTTCACCGTTCGAGCTGGAGGTGGCTCGACTGTTGGTCGAGACCCTGCATCTGGAAGATGTCAAGCCGGAAGAAATCGCTCCGGAAGAGCCGCTGTTCGGCGAGGGCCTGGGTTTGGATTCCATCGACGCGCTGGAATTGGCGCTGGCGGTTTCGAAGACTTACGGTTTTCAACTGCGTTCGGACGACAAGGAAAACCGGCGCGTGTTCGCCTCGCTGCGGGCCTTGAGCCAGCATATCGAACAGCAGCGCGCCCGCTGACGGCGCGCTCGCCAGCGGAGACGCCAGCCCGTGAGCCGAAGCCGGAACTGGGCGCGGTTGCCGGAGCGGGGCTCGCCGCTGGCGCTTTGGCTGATCCGCGCGATCGCGCTGTATCTCGGCCGCCCCGCCGCCCGCGCTTTGCTGTATCCCATCACCCTGTATTTTCTGATCACCGCCGCCGCCGCCCGCCAGGGTTCCCGGCTTTATCTGCGCCGGGTGTCGGGCCGGGAGCCGCGCTGGCGGGAGCTGTTTCACCACATCCACTGTTTTGCGGCCACCGTCCTGGATCGGGTCTATTTTCTGACCGGCCGGCTGGATTATTTCCGCATCGAGATTTTCGGCGGCCAGACGATTTTGGATCAGGTGGCCTCGGGCCGGGGCTGCATTTTGTTGGGCTCGCATTTGGGCAGCTTTGACGCCTTGCGGGGGGTCGGCTCGACCCTGCGCCCCTTTCCGATCAAGATTTTGATGAACGTCGAACACAATCGAGCCCTGACCCGGTTGTTCGAGGCGCTAAATCCGGAACTGGCGCGAGCCATCATTCCCATCGGTCGGCCCGAAACGCTGCTGGCGGTGCAAGAAAGCGTGGCGCGAGGCTGTTTGATCGGCGCGCTGGGCGACCGGGTGGCGCAGGACGACAAGACGGTATGCTGCCGGTTTTTCGGCCAGGAAACCCGGTTTCCCATCGGGCCGATCCTGCTGGCGGCGCTGATGGAGTGTCCGGTGATTCTGTGTTTCGGTTTATATCGGGGCGGCGATCGCTACGACGTGCATTTCGAAAAGCTGGCCGAGCGGATCGCGCTGGAGCCGCGCCGCCGCCAGGAGCAGTTGGGCGTTTGGGTCCAGCGCTATGCCGAGCGCCTGGAGCATTACGCCCGGCTCGCGCCTTATAATTGGTTCAATTTCTACGATTACTGGGCCGAGGAATCGAGTTGAAACCCGGATTGGCTCCCGAACGATGGTTCGCCCGCCAGCGCGGCATCGGCTGGAACGGCGCGGCGATGCTGGTTTTGTCCAATTTGGTGCTGCTGGCGACGGCCGGTTTGAGCGGGGTTTGGCTCTATTATCGGGTCTGGCGGATCGCGCGCGGCACGCCGGTTTCCGGGATCGAGGGGGAGTGGATCGTGGTGCTGGGCGCGCGCCTGATCGGCGATGCGGTAGGGCCTGGCTATGCCCGCCGCCTGCGGCGCGCCGCCGCGCTGTATCGGGCCGATCCCCGGCGGCGCGTGCTGCTGGTCGGCGGTCCCACCGGCGGCGCGATCAGCGAAGCCGAATGCGGCCGAGAATTTCTGCGAGCGTCCGGCATCCCGGCGCCGGCGCTGTTCGTCGAGGATCAATCGCTGAACACGCTCGACAACTTGCGCCACGCCCGCCGGTTGCGGGCGGAGTTGCGCGACCGCCCTTTCGTCCTGGTGACCAGCCGGCACCATCTGGCCCGCAGCGAAGCGCTGGCGCGCGGTCTGGCGCTGCACCCCAGGCTGTGCGCCGCCGAGGATCGTCTCGACCTCAACCCGCTGACCGTCTGGCGGCTCGGCCGGGAGGCGTACTATCTGCACTGGTATCGCGTCGGCAAGGCGTGGTCGCGCTGGACCGGAAACCGCCGGAACCTGACGCGCATCTCATGAGCGCGTGGGTCAGCGGCGTGGGCGTGTGCGCGCCCGGTCTGCCGGACTGGCCGAGCGGGCGCCCGGTGCTGGCGGGATCGCGGCCCTACGGCCCAGAGGCGGCTTTGCGCTTCGATCGGGTGCGGCTGCCGCGCAACGAAGCGCGCCGGGCGACGCTGACCGTCCGGTTGGCCTTGCAGGCGGCGGGCGAGGCGCTGGACGCCGCCGGGCTGGACGCCGGGCGTTGCGGGGCGGTGTTCGCCTGCGCCGGCGGCAACACCGAAGCCCTGGACGCGCTGTGCCAGGCGTTGCTCGAACCCGAACGCGCGCTTTCGCCCGGCCAGTTCAACCACTCGGTGCACAACGCCCCGCTCGGCTATTGGAGCATCGCGACCGGTTCGATGCGTCCGGCGGTCAGCGTCGGCGCGTTTGACGCCACTTTCGCCGCCGGCCTGCTGGAAGCCGTCGCGCTGGCGCGGCTGGAGTGGCGGCCGGTGCTGCTGGTGGCTTACGACACCCCGCCGCCGCTGGCCTTGCGACCGTTTCGGGCGGTCGGCGCCCCGTTTGGCCTGGCGTTGCTGCTGACGCCGGAGCCGCTTCCCGGTAGTATCGCCACCCTCCGCGATTTGCGGATCCGGCCCGGCGCGGCCGATTCGCTGCCGGATGAACGGTTGGAGCGCCTGCGCTTGAGCAATCCCGCCGCGCGCGCGCTGCCGCTGTTGCGGCGGCTCGCGATCGGCGGATCGGCGGCGCTCGCGTTGCCCTATCTGCCGGCGGCCCGCCTCGAACTGAACGTGCAGGTCCGATGATCGACAACATTGAAATTCGAAGCCTGATCCCTCACAGCGGGACCATGTGCCTGCTGGAGAAGGTCGCGGCTTGGGACGCGCACAGCATTCGCTGTTTGACCGAAACCCACCGCGACCCGGCCAACCCGCTGCGCCGGGAGGGGCGGCTTTGCGCCGCGCACGCGGTGGAGTACGGCGGTCAGGCGGCGGCGATTCACGGCGCGTTGCGCGCCCGCAAGGAGGGCCAAACCGCGCCGCCCGGCTATTTGGCCGCGCTGCGCGATCTGCGTTGGTTCGCCGATGAGCTGGACGCCGACGCCGCGCCGTTGGAGGTCGAGGCGCGGCTGCTGTTGGGCGAGGGCGCGCAATGCATTTACGCGATTGCGGTCAGCGCCGCCGGTCGCCTGTTGGCCGAGGCGCGCGTGACTATCGCCCCGCGCCCGAGCGCCGGAAGCGCCGACCGATGAAGCGCTGGCTCGCGGCGCTGTTGCTGTGCGGGCCGCTGGCCGGTTTCGGTCAGGAGAGCTTGGATCAGGTCATGCGGCTGCTGGCGGCGGTGCCGGCGGTGGAAGGCGATTTTCGGGAAGAAAAGCACCTCGCGGCGCTGCGAGAGCCGCTGGTCGCGACCGGGCGGCTGTATTACCGCGCGCCGGGCTTTTTGCGCAAGCAAACGCTGTTTCCCCAAGCGGAGGATTACGAGGCCGACGGCGATTGGCTGACCGTGGAAACGCCGGCCGCCGGTCGCCGCCAGTTCGATCTGAACGGTTATCCGCAACTGCGGCCGCTGGTGGAGGCGATCCGCGCCACCCAAGCCGGCGACCGCAAGACGCTGGAGCGCTTTTACCGCCTGGAGTTCGAGGGCGCGCCCGCGTCCTGGAGCTTGCGCCTGACGCCGCTGGCCCCGGAAGCCGCCCGCTACGTGACCGCGATCGTGCTGCGCGGGCAGGAGGCGCGGATCGCGAGCGTGGAGACTTTGGAAGCCGGCGGCGACCGTGGCGTGCTGACGCTGACGCCCCGTTAGGCCGGCGAAATTGGAGAGACGCCGCTTGAATTTCGCGCCTCGCCGGTGGATTCCGCTGCTGTGGTTGCTGGCCGTGCTGGCGAGTGGCTGGATCGCCTGGACCACGCCGGTGGTCGCCGATCTGACCCTGTTCGCGCCGCGCGCCGATCCGGCCGCCGAATTGCTGCTGGAACAGTTGCGCAGCGGCCCGACCACGCGGTTGATTCTGCTGGGATTGGACGGCGGTTCCGAGGCCGATCGCGCCGCCGCCAGCCGCCGGTTGGCGGAGCGGTTGCGGCCCGATCCCGCGTTCGCGCGGGTGGTCAACGGCGCGGAAACGCTGCCCGACGCCGATTTGCAAGCCTTGCTCGCCCAGCGCTATTGGCTCAGTCCCGCCGTCGCGCCGGAGCGCTTCACGGCGGGCGGCTTGCGCGCCGCCTTGCAACAGCGGCTGGCGGAGCTGCAATCGCCGCTGGGGGTCTTTCAGAAACGCTGGTTGGCCGAGGACCCGACCGGCGAGCTGTTGAGCCTGTTGCGGCTGTTGCAAGGCGGCTTGCGCGAGCCGGCCAAGCGTTTGGGGGTCTGGTTCTCTCCCGATGGCGCGCGCGCTTTGCTGCTGGTCGAGACGCGCGCCTCCGGCTACGATCTCAAAGCCCAGCGCGCGGTGGTCGCCGCGATCCGTCAAGCCTTTGCGGGAGCGGGGGCCGCCACCGGGGTCAGCCTGACCTTGAGCGGCCCCGGCGTGCTGGCGACGCTATCCGAGGATCGGGTGCGCGCGCAGGCGGAATGGCTGAGCGGGCTGTCCCTGGCGGCGGTCGCGCTGCTGTTGCTGGCGGTCTACGGCTCGGCGCGCACGCTTTGGCTCGGCGCGCTGCCGATGCTCTCGGCGCTGCTGGCCGGCGCGGCGGCGGTCGGTTTGCTGTTCGGCCAGCTTTATCTGATCACGCTGGCGTTCAGCGTGACGCTGCTCGGCGAAACGCTGGATTACCCCACCTATCTGTTCAGCCACCGGCGCGCCGGCGAAACCGTGGAAGAGACGCTGCGGCAGTTGTGGCCGACGCTGCGGCTGTGCGCCGCCACCACCGCGCTCGGCTGTCTGGCGATGCTGGATTCCGGCTTTCCGGGTTTGGGCCAATTGGGGGTGTTCACCGTCGCCGGGGTCATCGCCGCCATGGCGACGACCCGCTGGCTGTTGCCGGTGCTGGTCCCGCCGCACTGGCGGCCGCCGCGCCCGACCGTGGTCGGCGATTGGGCCGACAAGCTGTTGCGGCCCCGGCCGCGCCTGGCGCTGGCGTTCGGCGGTCTCGGGGTTCTGCTGCTGATCGGCTTGCTCGCCAAAGCGCCGCCGCTGTGGGAAAACGATCTGGCCGCGCTCAGCCCGGTGCCGCGCGAGCTGTTGCGAGTCGATCAGGCGTTGCGCGGCGCGCTGGGCGCGCCGGAAGTCGGCCATCTGATCGCCATCACCGCGCCCGACGCCGAAACCGCGCTGCGGGCCAGCGAAAGCGTCGGGGCTTATCTGGAGCGTCAGCGGCAGGCGGGGATGCTGGCCGGTTACGATGGGGCCATGCGCTATTTGCCGAGCCTCGCGACCCAGCGCCAGCGGCAAGCGGCGTTGCCGGAGGCGGAAACCTTGGCCGCGAACCTCGATATCGCGCTGGAAGGGTTGCCGTTCAAGCCCGGTTTGTTCGCGCCGTTTCTCGATGCCATCGCCGCCGCGCGCGCCGCCTCGCCGCTGCGATTGGAGGAGGTGGGCGAGAGCGTGCTGGGCGTCCGGGTCCGCTCCCTGCTGTCGGTCGGAGCGCGCGGCTGGACCGCGCTGTTGCCTTTGAGCGGGGTGCGGGACGCGCGAGCCCTGGCGGCGGGGTTGCCGCAACCGGATAACGCGCGGGCCTATTATCTGGACTTGCGCGCCGAGACCAACCGGCTGGTGGCGGAATTCCGCGCGGCGGCCCTGTGGCGGCTGGCCTGGGGCAGCGCGCTGATCGTGGCGGTGGTGGGCTGGGGTTTGCGCGCCTGGAGGCCGGCCGTGGCCGCGCTGTTGCCGGTGCTGCTGGCGCTGCTGTTCACCGTGGCGACGCTGTTGGCCCTGGGCGAGCGGCTGTCGCTGTTCCATCTGGTGTCGCTGCTGCTGGTGTTGGGCATCGGCGTCGATTACGGGCTGTTTTTCAGCCGGCCCGCCGCGGACGCGGATTTGCGCCGCCGCACCCTGCACGCCTTGATGGTGTGTTGCGCCTCGGCGCTGATCGTGTTTGCTATGCTTTCAACGTCGGCGCTGCCGGCGCTTCGGGCCATCGGGTTGACCGTGAGCCTGGGCGCGGCCGCCAGTTTCATCGCCGCTCTGATCGTGGCGCGGCCTCTATTGAACCGACTGGATTGAGCGATGGCCATCAAACCCCTTGCCTTGACCGCCCGCACCGTCACCAACGCTTTGGGGCGGGGCCTGGATGCGTCGTTATCGGCGCTGCGGTGCGGCGAAAGCGGGTTGCGGCCTTGCGATTTCGAGGATGCCGCGCTGGCGACATGGATCGGCCGGGTGGCCGGTTTGGAGGACGAGCCCTTGCGCGGGGACTTTGCCGCTTTCGACTGTCGCAACAACCGCCTGGCGCGGCTGGCGTTGGAGCAGGACGATTTTGCGGCGGCGGCGGCGGCGGCGGCGGCGCGCTACGGGCCCGACCGCATCGGCGTGTTCGTCGGCACCAGCACCTCCGGCATCGGCGCGACCGAACAGGCTTACCGGCAGCGCGATCCGGCCACTGGCGCGCTGCCGGAAAATTTCGATTACCAGCACACTCACAACGTCTTTTCGGCGGCGGATTTTATCCGAAGCTGGCTCGGTTTGAGCGGGGTGGCGCTCGCCCTTTCCACCGCCTGCTCCTCCAGCGCCAAGGCGTTCGCCTCGGCGTGGCGGCAGATGAGCGCCGGATTTTGCGACGCCGCCGTGGTCGGCGGAGTCGATAGCCTGTGCCTGACGACGCTGTACGGATTTAACGCCCTGGGGCTGGCCTCGCCGCGACCGTGCCGGCCGTGGGACATCGAGCGCGACGGCCTCAACGTCGGCGAGGCGGCGGGATTCGCGCTGCTGGAATGGGCCGAGCCGGAAGACTGGCGGGTGCTGCTGCGGGGCTACGGCGAAAGCAGCGACGCCCATCACATGACCGCCGCCCACCCCGAAGGCGCGGGCGCGGCGCTGGCGATGGAGCAGGCGCTGGCGCGGGCGGATGCCAGGCCGGAACAGGTCGATTACATCAACTTGCACGGCACCGCCACGCCGCTGAACGACGCCGCCGAAGATCGGGCGGTGCTGCGGGTGTTCGGCCCGGACACGCCGTGCAGTTCCACCAAGGGCTGGACCGGCCACACGCTGGGCGCGGCCGGCATCACCGAAGCGATTTTCGTCTCGCTGTGTTTGGAGCGGGGCTTGATTCCCGCTACCCTCAACACCCGCCAGCGCGATCCGGAGCTGGGCGCGGGCGTGGTGCTGGACAATCGGGAGCGCCCGCTGGCGTTGGCGCTCAGCAACTCTTTCGGTTTCGGCGGCACCAACTGTAGCCTGCTGTTCGGGCGGAACGCCGGATGAAGGCGCTCACCGTCGAAAGCGTCGGCCTGTGCGCGCCGGGATTGCCGAGTTGGGCTGCCGGGCGGGCGGCGCTGGCCGGCGAGCGCGCGTATGCGCCCGAACCGCTGCCGGCGATCGCGGCGTCGCTGCTGCCGGCCAACGAGCGGCGGCGCGTGACCGCCACCATCAAGCTGGCGCTGCACGCCGCCCAAGAGGCGGTCGGCTCGGCGTCCGCCACGCCGGACGGGAAGCTCGCGGCGGCGCTGCCGACGGTGTTCGCCTCCTCCGGCGGCGATAGCGAGGTGCTGGATAACATTTGCGCGGCGCTGGCCTTGCCCGACCGCGCGGTATCTCCGGTGCATTTCCATCAATCGGTGCACAACACGCCTTCCGGCTACTGGTCCATCGCCACCGGTTGCCGCCATCCCTCATCGAGCCTGTCCGCCTACGACGGCAGCTTTGGCGGCGGGTTGATGGAAACGGCGGCGCTGGCGTGGGCCGAGGCGACGCGGGTGCTGCTGGTGGCTTACGATCTCCCGCCGCCGTTTCCGTTGTCGGATCGCCGCCGCATCGTCGCCCCGTTCGCGCTCGCGCTGCTGCTGAATCCGAATCCGGCGCGCGGCCTGGCGACGCTGCGGCTCGAACCGGCGGCACCGTCGACGGCGACCCCATTGGCGGACCCGGAACTGGAGCGCCTGCGCTCCGGCAATCCCGCCGCGCGCGGCTTGCCGCTGCTGTGCGCCATCGCGCGCCGCAGGGCGGAATCGATCCTGTTGGCGGGGCGGGGCGGCGGCTTGCGGGTGGAGGTCGAGCCGGCATGAAGCGGGCGCTGGTGACGGGGGGCAGCGGCGACATCGGCCGGGCCATCTGCCAGCGGCTGGCCAACGATGGCCTGGAGGTCATCGTCCACGCCTATCGGCATCCCGAGCGCGCGGCGGAAGTGGTCAACGCCATCCAGGCGGTCGGCGGCTCGGCGGAGGTGGCGATCTTCGATGTCGCCGACGCGGATCAGACCCGCCGCCTGCTGGTCGAGCTGCTGGAAAAGGGGCCGATTCAAGTGGTGGTCAACAACGCCGGCTTTCACGATGACGCCCCGCTGGCCGGAATGTCGTCGGCGCAGTGGCATCGGGTGATCGACGTGTGCCTGCACGGCTTTTTCAACGTCACCCAGCCCTTGCTGTTGCCGATGATCGGGGCGCGCTGGGGCCGCGTCATCAACATCTCTTCGCTGGCCGGCGTGGCCGGCAATCGCGGCCAAAGCAACTACGCCGCCGCCAAGGCCGGCCTGCACGGCGCGACCAAGGCGCTGGCGCTGGAGCTGGCCTCGCGCGGGATCACGGTCAACGCCGTCGCGCCGGGCATCATCGCCGGACAGGCCAGCGACGCCGCGTTCGACCGGGCGGCCATCAAGCGGCTGGTGCCGGCGCAGCGCGCGGGAACGCCGGCCGAAGTCGCGGCCTTGGTCGGATTTCTGGCCTCGGACGCGGCGGCGTATTTGACCGGGCAGATCATCGGCCTCAACGGCGGCGTCGTCTGACCGGCATGGCCGTCGCCGTCGTGATCCCGGCTTACAACGAAGCCGCCACCGTCGCCGCTATCGTCCGGCGCGCTCGCCAGCAGGTCGATTGGGTGGTGGTGGTGGACGACGGTTCCCGCGATGACAGCGCCGCGCGGGCGGAAGCGGCGGGCGCGACGGTGTTGCGCCAGAGCGAGAACCGGGGCAAGGGCGCGAGCCTGTGGCGCGGGATGCAATACGCGGTCGAGCGGGGCGCGGAAGCGATCGTCACGCTGGACGCGGACGGCCAGCATCGCCCGGAAGATATTCCCAAGCTGCTGGCCGCGCACCGGCGCGATCCCGCGCGCCTGATCGTCGCCGCGCGCCTGACCCATCGCGACCGCGCGCCCGGCCTGCGGCGCTTCGCCAACGGCATGGCCGATTTCTGGGTGTCCTGGGCGGCCGGCTGCCCGATCGCCGACACTCAATCCGGCTTTCGCCTTTATCCCGGCGCGTTTCTGCGCCAAGCGCGCGGGCCCGGCCAAGATCGCCGACAAGGTTTCGTTTTTGAAAGCGATGTCTTGATCCAGGCGGGCCGCTTGGGGCGCTATCCGGCGGCGGTGCCGATCGAGACGATCTATCACGCGCAAAACCGCCCCAGCCATTACCGGCCGTGGTCGGACACCTGGCTGATCGTGCAATGGGTGGGAGGGTCGCTGCTGCGGCGCGGCTTTTATCCGGTGGGCTTGTTGCGTTCCCTGCGGCTGCTACCATTACCCGCGATTGCCGGTGAAATTCCAATTAAACAGAAAGATAGCGAGGGCAGATCATGAATCTGAAACTGTGGATTCCCGCCGTGGTGGCGCTGGGCTTGGTGTTGGGCGCTTGTCGGAGCAATCCGGTGTACACGATTTCGGGCGCGCCGGTGACCACCAGCACGCGCAACTATTCGCTGGGCGATGTGCGCGGGGCTATTTTGCAGGCGGGGGCGTCTCTCGGTTGGCAAATGAGCATCGCCAGACCCGGTCTGATCATCGCTACGCTGCGCGTGCGCGAGCACATGGCGAAAGTGGAAATTCCCTACGATCGCCACACCTACAGCATTCTGTATCGGGACAGCGATAACCTCAATTACGATGGCGCCAACATCCACAGCAACTACAACGGCTGGGTCCAAAATCTGACGCGGGAAATCAACACCCGGCTCAGTCAGCTTTAAGGCCGGATGTTCGAGTTTCGAGGCGCTGATCTTGGGTCAGTCGGGCTGACGGAGGGGACATGATCGCCAGGGCGGCGTTCAACCCTTGCCGGATTGCGATTCCGGTCGCGCTGCTCGACAGCCCGTGGGTGCGGCGCGCCTGGAGCGGCGTCGATCCGGCCCAAGTCTGGGATTGTCACGTTCATCTCGCGGGCCTGGGGGACGGCGGCAGCGGCATCGAAGTGGGGCCGCAACTGTCGTCGCTCCGCCATCCGCTACGCTACGCGCAACGCCTGTTCTATCTGAACGCCAGTTGCGCGCAGCACGCGCCGGGGCTGGTCGATGCGGCCTATGCCGCGCGCTTGCTGAACCTGTGCGACGCCATGCCCGCCGGCTTCAAGGCGCTGCTGTTCGCTTTCGAGCGCTTTCATGACGAGGGTGGTCAAGCCCATCGAGAACGAACCTCTTTTTACGTCCCCAACGCGTGGGCGGCGCGGCTGGCGCGCGAGTTTCCGGCGCGTTTCGAGTGGGTGGCGTCGGTTCACCCCTATCGCGCCGATGCGGCCGATGCGCTCCTCGCGAGCTTGGCGGACGGGGCGCGGGCGGTCAAATGGTTGCCGGCGGCGATGGGCATGGACCCCGCGTCCTCGCGTTGCGACGCCTTTTATCGGGTTTTGGCCGCGCGGCGTGTGCCCCTGATCGTCCATTGTGGGGACGAAAAAGCGGTTGAAGGCGGCGGCACGCATCATTTGGGCAATCCGTTGCGGCTGCGCCGCGCCCTGGATGCCGGGGTGCGGGTGATCGTGGCGCACTGCGCCACGCTCGGCGAGGATGTGGATCTGGATCAAGGCGAACACGGGCCGCGCCGCGCCAGTTTCGAGTTGTTGCTGCGGCTGTTTGGCGAAGCGCGCGCCAAAGGTTGTTTGTACGGCGACATTTCCGCCATCGCCCAACGCAACCGCAAGATCGCGGTGATTCGCGCGCTGTTGGAGCGCGACGACCTTCACGACCGCTTGCTGCAAGGGTCGGATTATCCGTTGCCCGGCATCGTGCCGCTGACTTCGCTTTCGGCTTTGGCGCGCAATGGGTTGGTTCCCGCCGACGCCGTGGCCGATTTGGCGTCGCTGCGCGAGCATAATCCCTTGCTGTTCGATTTCACGCTGAAGCGCTTGCTGGCTTGGCAAGGGCGTGCTTTTCCGGTTTCCGTGTTTCAGACCCGGCCCTTTTTTGCAGCGGTCTGACTTTGTGCGCGCGCGGGTTGCTGCGCAAGGCTCCACCTTCAGATGTGGGGAATTTCAGCACCATGTCCCGGCCTCTGACGATGAATGCTTGATTTTATTGAAATATTCATCCGCCGGGCGACCGACACGAGGACTTCCGGCTTCGGCCGCAACGTCAGCCAAGGTTGAAGCGCGACCCGCCGTCCTTTGGGGGCCGATAAACGAAAGGCTCGCGCGACCAGCGCGACGATGGTCAGCAGCTCCATCATCGCCAGGTGGCGGCCGAGACAGGTATGGGGTCCGCCCCCGAACGGGAAATAGCTGAAAGAGGGTCGAGAACGAGCTTGCTCGGGAACAAAGCGGTCAGGGTCGAACCGGTCGGGGTTCTCCCAATAGTCCGGGTGATGGTGCATGACGTAAGGGCTTATCAGTACCGGCGACTCGGCGGGAATGCGCCATGTTCCCAGGGTGTGCTCGATGCGGGCGCGCCGGCCGATGCCGTAAACGGGAGGTCTCAGCCGCAGCGATTCATCGACCGCGCGGCGGGTTTGCGAAAGTCGGGGCAGGTCTTCGACGGCGGGCGGGCGGTCCGCCAGCACCGTGACCGCTTCGTCGCTCAGGCGCTCCGCCCAGTCGGGATGCTCGGTAAGAAAATAAAAAATCCAGGCCAGCGCCACGGCGGTCGTCTCGTGTCCGGACAGAAACAGGGTGATGAGCTGGTCGCGCGGATGCAGCGCCTCGGGCGAGGCTTCTATCGCCGCGCGCGTCAGCAAGGCGCACAAACCTCCTCCGTTTTCTTCCTGAGCGCGCTGATGTTCGATCAAGTGATCCACGGTTTGATGCAGCAGGCTGACCGCCCCGCGAAAACGCCGCACGTCGGCCAATGGCAGCCGGTTTAACCATCCATCCCCGATCATGGCTCGTTTGACTTGCCGTAAAAGGGAATCGTTAATGGCGTTGACGGCTTCCAGCATGGCCGCGTTAGCGCGATACGGCAAATTCCGGCCGAACAAAATTTTCGCGTTGATGTCCTGAATCAACCCCGCCATTTCGCCCGCCATGCCGATCGGAGAAGATCGCGGCCTTGCGCTCCAAGCGGCCATGCGGGCTTCGGTGCCTTCCACCACGATATCCAGCCAACTCGCGATCCGTTGCTTGCTGAAAGCCGGCTGGAGGAACTGTCGCTGCCGTCGCCATTCGTCGCCGTTCGCGGTCAGCAAACCCTCGCCGAAAGCGGGTTTCAACAATTCGTGATATTTGCCTCGATAGTAGCGGACGACATCGTGATGCAAGACCTGCCCGATCAAGACGGGATCGCTGATCAGGAAATGCCGCTCCGGCCCCATCCGGTATTTCGCGACGCCGCCGTGGCGAAGGGCGAGGCGCATCCAGAACCCGATGGGATCGCGGGAAAAAGCGGGCAGAGAACCGATCAGCGGCCAACCTCGCGGACCGGGAGGCTCGGCTCCGAAAAATGAAGCGGTATTCGGATTCATGGTGGAGCCCGATCGCGGCCGTTTATCCGGCGCGCGGCAATGAAGGAAAAACCGTCTCGCCCGTCAGTGAAAACGCCCGTTCGCAATCGGTGGCGAACTATTGGACTGAAGCGCAGACATCCGAAGGAGCTGGCTGCAACATGTTCTCCGCCAGCCGGCGAATGCCCGGATAATCGGGCTTGCCGGACCCCAGCAAGGGAATTGCATCCACGACGACCACCCGGCGGGGGATGTAACGCTCGCTCAAATCTTGCTGGCGCGCGGCGCTGACGAGCTCGCCCCGATCGGCGGCGCGGCGGGTGGTCAAGAGCACGATCTGTTCGCCTTTGAGGGCATCCGGCAAAGTGAGCGCGGCGTGCTGATGGTCTGGCCAACACCCGGCGGCGAGCCGTTCGACCGCCGCCAGCGAGATCATCTCGCCGCCCAGCTTGGCGAAACGCTTGGCCCGGCCGAGGATGGTGATAAACCCGTCTTCGTCGAAGCGAACGATATCGCCGGTGTTGTGCCAGCCCGGCCCGCGCTCGGTGTGCGGTGGAACCACCCGATCCGGCCGCTCGGGCAACAGATAGCCCGCCATGATATTCGCCCCGCGCACGCACAGCAGGCCGCCATCGCCGATCATTTCCACCGGCTCCAAATAGTGGTCGATGCCGGGGAACAATTTGCCGACCGTGCCGTTGCGATGGTAGCGGCGGCTGTTGGCGGCGAGCACCGGACTGGTTTCAGTCAAGCCATAACCCTCGTAGATCCTGATGCCGAATTTCTCCATCCACAGCCGCCGGGTTTCCTCGCGCAACGCCTCGGCGCCCATGACGACGCCCCGCACGCTGAAAAAGTCATAAGGGTCGGCATTGCGGCCGTAGCCCACGAGGAAGGTGTTCGTGCCGAACAGCACCGTGGCGCGATGCTCGTACGCCAGTTCCGGAATGACGTTGTAATGCAGCGGCGAAGGATAAAGCAGGACCCGCGCCCCCAGCAGCAACGGCGTCAGGGTGGCGGTGGTCAAGCCGAAGGCGTGAAACATCGGCAAAGCGTTCAAGATCACATCGGACGGCGTGAGATCGAACACCGCGTGAGCTTGGGCGACGTTGGCCAGCAGATTGCGATGGGTCAGCACCACGCCCTTGGGCGCGCGCTCGGAACCGGACGTGAATAAAATGACCGCCGGATCGTCGGCTTTGGCCGGGGCGGCCAGCGCGCGAAAACCCCGCGCCAGCAGCAGCGCTCGGCCCAGCCCGCGCAAGCGCAGCGGCAGGGTGATATGCGGCTGAAAGTCTTCCAAAAAAACCACCGCGACCCGTTCGCTCAGGGCGGCGATTTGCCCTTCCAGCTTGGTGGCGGAAACAAACGCGCGCGAGGTGCAGACGGTGCGGACTTGCGCGGTGTCGCAGGCCCCGACGAGTTCCGCGCTTCCGGCGCTGAAATTGAGGATGACCGGGACGCGCCCGCGCAGGTGCAGAGCCAGGAAAGCCACCACCATCGCGGCGCTGTTGGGCAGCATCAGGCCGATCCGGTTGCCCGGCGCGGCGGGCGACGGCGCGGAACGCTCCAACAGATCGCCCAGGATGAAGGCTCCCGCGAACAGCGAACGCCAAGTGAGCCGCCGTTGCTGGGCGTCTTGCAAAATCGCGCGCCGCGCGCCGCGCCGTTCCCAGGCTTCCAGCATCGCCGACACCAGCGATTGATCGATGTTTGCGCCGGCGTAAATCAGTTCGATCATCAGCTCGTTCAACTGCCGGGCGAGCTGTTGGCGGCGTTCTTGGTTGCTGCCGCCGTTGGCGGCCGCCGTCAGCCGGCGCGGCGGCAACATGGTCAGGCGGATGCGCGGCAGCAGCCGGCGGCGGCGCGCGACCCCGCGCAGCCGGGACAGGAAACTGTATTGCGGGCCTTCGATGTGCACGGGCAGCAACGCGGCGTCGGCTTTGTTGGCGGCCAGCGCCGAGCCTTCGTAAACCTTCATCAACGCGCCGGTGACGCCGATCTGGCCTTCCGGAAAAACCGCCACCCGTTCGCCGGCTTTAAGATGCTGGATCAAAGTTTTCAAATAATGCGAATTGGTGGGGTCGATGCTGATGTGGCGGGGGATGGCGATGAACGGCTTGACCCACCAGTGGCGGGCCATGTGGGTGTTGACCACGAAAACCGGCATCTCCGGCAGGAATGCGGCCAGCAGCGCCCCGTCCAGGTAGGACACATGATTGGCGACGATCAGCAGCCGGGCCTCGTCGCGCGGGTAGTGCTCCCAGCCGCGCAATTCCACCCGGAACAGATGCTGGAACAGGAATCGGGCCAGCCATTGCAGCGCTCGGCGCATGATTCAATGCAGCCCGTGTTCGCGGGTCGCGGCGAAGCGCACTTCGGGCCAGCGCTCCTGGGTCAGTTGCAAATTGACCCGGCTGGAGGCGATGTAGACCAGTTCGCCGTGATGGTCGAGCGCCAGATTGTCGCGCAGCTTGGTTTTGAATTCCTCGAAACGCTTGGCATCGGGGCAACTGACCCAGCGCGCGGTGGTGACATTGACGTTCTCGAAGCCGCAATCGACGCTGTATTCGCTGCGCAGCCGGAAACTGGCCACGTCGAATTGCAGCACGCCGACCGCGCCCAGAATCAGGTCGTTGCTGTTGAGCGGCCGAAACAGTTGGGTCGCGCCTTCCTCGCACAACTGCTCCAAACCTTTTTGCAGGGCCTTCATTTTTAAGGGATCGCGCAAGCGAGCGCGGCGAAACAGCTCCGGGGCGAAATCGGGCACGCCGGTGAAGCGCAATTCCTCGCCCTGGGTGAAGGTGTCGCCGATGCGGATGGTGCCGTGGTTGTGCAGGCCGATGATGTCGCCCGGATAAGCCGCCTCGGCGTGCTCGCGCTCGGCGGCCATGAACGTCAGCGCGTCGGGGATTTTGATGTCGCGGCCGAGCCGGACGTGGCGGGCTTTCATGCCCGGCTGATAGCGGCCGGAACAGATGCGCAAAAAGGCGATGCGGTCGCGGTGCTGCGGGTCCATGTTCGCCTGGATTTTGAAGACGAAACCGCTGAAGGGGTCTTCCGCCGGCTCCACCTCGCGGCTGGCGGCGGCGCAGGGTCGCGGCGGCGGCGCGTTTTCGACGAAGCCGTCCAGCATTTCCTGCACCCCGAAGTTGGTCAGCGCCGAACCGAAATAGACCGGTGTCAAGCGGCCGGCCAAATAGTCGTCGGGATCGAAGGCGTGGCTCGCGCCGCGCACCAGCTCGATTTCCTCGCGCAGCGCCGCCACCCGCTCCGCGCCCAGGGCCTGCTCGGCTTCGGGGCTGTCGAGACCCCGAATGGTGCGGCCGGTGTTGATGCGGCCGTCGCGCGCGGGATCGTAAAGATGGATGAAATCTCGGTCGAGATGATAGACGCCTTTGAGTTCCCGGCCCATGCCGATGGGCCAGGTGACCGGCGCGCAGCGGATTTTCAGGATGTCTTCCACTTCATCCAGCAAGTCGATGGGCTCGCGGCCGTCCCGATCCAGCTTGTTGATGAAGGTGAATATCGGCGTGTCGCGCAGCCGGCAAACTTCCATCAGCTTGATGGTGCGCTCCTCGACGCCGCGCGCGCAGTCGATCACCATCAGCGCCGAATCGACGGCGGTCAGCGTGCGGTAGGTATCTTCGGAAAAATCTTCGTGGCCGGGGGTATCGAGCAGGTTGATGATGCGGTCGCGGTAGGGAAACTGCATGACCGAGGAGGTGACCGAAATCCCGCGCTGCTGCTCCAGTTCCATCCAGTCGCTGGTGGCGTGGCGGGCGGCCTTGCGCCCTTTCACCGTGCCGGCCAACTGGATCGCGCCGCCGAATAGCAGCAGCTTTTCGGTGAGAGTGGTTTTGCCGGCGTCGGGGTGAGAGATGATGGCGAAGGTGCGCCGCCGGCTGAGTTCGTCGAGAAAGGTGGTCATCGGACAATCGGGTCGGGCCGCTATTGATCAATGCGCGGATTCTACCCGAAGTCCGAGATCGTCGGGCTTGAAGATGGCGGCCCAGTCAGGGTGGCGCCGAGGTTTCCGTCAGAAACAGAGCGTGGAGATAGGGTTGAATCGCGGTCCATCGGTCGGGGCCGAGAGCCGATTTTCTGAGCGGCCGCTTGAAGCGCGCAAGCAGGCGATTGGCCTTAAAGCCGATGACCGGATTTTCAAAGCCGAGCTTGGGGCCGGGTTTCAGAGGGATGAAGGGCAGCAAGGGCAGCGATTTTTGGATGGCCGGATTCAAAGCGATCAGGGTGTCTTGATCCTTTTTTTCTTGCCGCCAATGCAGGCGTTTCTGCGAATCCTCCGCCCGGCCGGCGAACAACATGAAATTGCTGGCCAATGCATTGTTCGCTTCCAGCCGTTCGAGCCGCTGGATTTCTGCATCGACATCCGGGAGCGCGCCGGGGTGAATAAACTGAATCGGTTCGAGCCGCGCCTGCTGGAGCGCTTCCAACAGCTCGTGCAGCGTGTAGGTTTTGGCGTAAGGATGCAGAAACAGATCGGCGAGCCCCCAATCGAATCGAGCTTCGTAAGCCGATTCGATGCAGCCCCGAAAGCGGCTGCTGTCCTTGGCCTTTTTATAGAGCGCTTTGATTTGGGCCACGTCGGCGATGCCCAGGATTCGCAGCGCCGTGCGGGCCGCTTGCACGGAGCGCCGCGCCGGCGCGCTATAGACCATGAGCCTGAGAATGGCGCCCCGATCCAGCAGCGAGTGCAGGGTTTGCAAGGCCGCGCCGGCGTCGGGAATATGGTGCAGCACGCCGTAGCAGTCGATGAAATGAAAGCGCCGTTCGCCTAGCAGCGCCTTTGCGCCAAGCAGATCGCCTTCGACAAAATCCACGTTGAAGCGGCGATGCAGCCAAGTATGCAGCTTGGCCCGATCAAGATTGGCTTTCGATAAATCCAGGGCGGTGATTTGGGCCTTGGGGTTGGCGAGCGCGGTCGGATAAGGCGAGAAGCTGCCGCAGCCCGCCAGCAGAATCTTTTTATCGTGGCGGTCGAGCCGTTCTCCGTTGAAACGGGCCCACAAGGCATCGAGATTGAGCGCGTAGGTGTCGCACAGCCTGAGCGATGTCAGCAGCGGGAAACGCGGATAGACGTGCTTTTCGTAATGGGCTTTGACGGCGCGATGCACGGTGGAGGATCTATCCATCGCGGGCGTCTCGCTTGCCGGGCTGCGGTTGCCGCACAGGGGGGCTCCCTCGCGATGCGCGAGGATTCACGCCCACTCGCCGACACCAGGCGGTCAGCGGGCAAGCGGCGCAATTCGGTTTGCCCGCCGCGCAAATTTCCCGGCCGAGCGAAATGAAGTTGACGTGCAGCGAAAACCGCAGTTCGGGCGGGATTTTGGCTTGGAGCCGATCCGCGTCGCGCGGCGCGCAGTGACCGTCCTTTTGGGTGCGACGCACCCAGCCCAGCCGGCGGGCGATCCTCCAGCAGTGAGTGTCCACCGGAAAAACGCGCCTGCCAAAAGCGTACAGCAACACGCAGCGCGCCACTTTTTTGCCGACGTTGGGCAGCGCGGTCAGAAAGGCTTCGGCGTCTCGGTCGCTCATGCCCCGCAGCGGCTCCAGGGTGGGCGCGCCAAACCGGTCGTTGACGGCATCGAGAATAGCGCGGATGGCTCTGGATTTTTGGCCGGACAGCCCGCCGCTGGCGATGGGTTTGGCGATATACTCCGCCGGCGCTTCGGCCAGATCGCGCGGGGTCGGAAACGATCGCTTGAGCTTGTCGAAGGTGGCGCGATAGCCGGTTTCGGCGGTCTTGGTGCTGCAAATGATAAACAGCAATTCGTCCAGCGGGTCTTTGAGGTTGTGATGGTCGAAATCGGCGTAGCGGGCCGCGAGCGCGGCGGCCACTTGGCGGATATTGGCCGGGTATCGCGACGGGTTCGCCATGCGGGCTATCTTGCGCGGTAAGACGACTTGGCGCGCAGAGCAAACGGTAAAGTGATCGGGAGCATGGGCGGCCGCGCTTATGGTTTGACGCGATTGCCGTAGGCGCGCAAGTCGTCGGGCGAAATCTCGGCGGCCGGCACGAGCCGATAATGGCGCTCTTCCACAATTTTGATCTCGTCGTCTTCGACGGCTAACTCAAACAGCGCGATCCGCGTTCCCGACATGAATTGGGCGGAAATCGGACGGCAAATCAGAGTCGGAAATTTCGCCTTGCAACAGGCCAGGTCTTGATAGGTCTGAACGGCGGCGTGTTGGTCGTTTCCGCCCTTGGCTTGCACCGGAATGACGAACTGGCGCCCGTAGCGGTCGATTCCCACATAGATTTCATCCACTTCAATTTGCCCGATGCTGGCAACGGTGGTCCGAAGATGATTTTGCAACGAGTAGGCAGTGATGCCGAGAAAGATGTCGATCAAACGGTTGCAGCGGATTTTCGCGAGCAGCGCCTGCTCGTCGGTCTGGGCGTAGGCGGCGATGATTTCCGGCGTGGCGTCGGGAATTTTAACGGTCACCAAATCGTCTCGCGGAACAATGCGGCTGGTTCTGGTTTGCCGGAACCGGTAGCGGGATCTGCCCGCCCCTTCAATGACCCATTCAAACCCTTTGGCGGCGGTCAGCCGGATGGATTCCGGCAAATTTTTACGGTAGCGAAACGAATAAAGCACGTCTCCAAGATTTTTGGGCAGTTTGATCGAAAGCTGTTCCGCAGTGCGTTCAAACTCTTCCCGGGTGAATTCAAATTCCTTGCAACCAGGCGCGAAGTGTTCGGAAAACACTCTGTCGATGATGGCGCTATAGCGATCGGAGCCGGGTTTTTTAACCAACGGGCAGCTCCATTTGCCGATTCTCCGGCGTTGCTTGCGGCGCGCTGTTTCGGGTGCGTTGGGCGATGGTGTCGGCCGGCACTCCGAAATATGCGGCCGCCTCGCTCATGTCGAATTTCAGCAAGTTTTCGTTATTCTGGCGGGACGGTCCTGCCTGTGCCGGTTTTTCCGGGATGTATCCGAGCGCTTTGACGATTTCGCCCGCCACGGCGCGGCCGAGCAGCGGCGGAACGCTGTTGCCGATCTGCCGGAACCCGTGCCACTTGGTGACGTGGAAGCGGAACCAGTCGGGGTAAGAGTGCAGCCTCGCGGCTTCGCGCACCGTGATGACGCGAGCTAGCCGGTGATGGATGGGGCGCGGCGAGGTGAAGGCCCCGCGCGCGCTGTCCGTTCCGGCCCGCAGGGTGTTGCACAAGCCGTGCGGAGCGAGCCTGTGGAAACGGCTGACCGGCTCCACTTTCCCTGGCGGCGTTGCGGCAAAACGCCGGCGCGACAGTTCGGTGTGCGCGGTGCGCAAGCTGGCCGTGAGCCGGCGGGAGTCGAACGCGCGCGGATAAGAATAATCCGTCGGATCTTCGTCCAACCCTCTGAGCCGGCGAGCGTAAAGAGGGACGGTTTCAAAATCGACGGCGACCGAATCGGAAGCGAGCAACCCGTCGAAGCGGTCGGCGTCCGGCAGATCGTCGATGGCGTCCGCGACGTTCGTCTTGTCGGACGGTTGCGGGTAGGCCGGTAACGGCAAGCCGCGTTTCGCGCCGATCAGAAAGAGTCGCCGGCGATCTTGCGGGACGGAGAAATCGGCGGCGTTGAGCACCCGATAAGGCAGCCGCACCTCGTAACCGGCCTCTTGAAACGCGCCGATCAACTCGTGCAAGAATCGCCGGTGCGGGCCGACCGTCAACCCTTTGACGTTCTCGAAAACGCAATAGCTCGGCTGGAGTTCGCGGACGAGCCGGACGTAATGGAACACCAACTGATTTCGAGGGTCGTCCAAGGCCCGTTTGCCGATCATTGAAAAACCCTGGCAAGGCGCACCGCCGAAAACCACATCCACGGTTTGATCGCCGATACCCGCTCGATGGCGGATGGCGTCGCCGGTCAGATCGACGACGCTGGCGCAAAGGGTCGCCGAATGGGGGAAATTGAAGTGGTGGACCGCGCAATGAATCGGGTCGATCTCGACCGCCGCCGCAACGTCGAAACCGGCTTGTTCGAAACCGAGCGACAAACCGCCCGCGCCAGCGAACAGGTCGATGCCGATAGGTCTGAGGGTCAAGGCGCTAGTTCTCCAAAACGGATTTCATGCTCGATCGGGCGGACATGAGCGGGTGTGGCTCAAACCTCCGCCCACAGCTCGGCCAGTTGCAGATCGATCGCTTCAAACGGCGGGATTTTCGCCGTCTGCTGATCGCCGTACAAGCCGATGACGACCCAACGATCACGCTCCAGCGCGAAAGCTTCCAGGGAGCGTGCGAGCGGATCGACCAGCCACAAATAGGGCGCGCCGTAACGGGCGTAAACGGGCATTTTGATCAACCGATCTTCCCGCGCGGTCGAAGGCGAGAGAATTTCGCAAACCCAATCGGGAACCACCTCGAAACGGTGATCGCGAGGTGCCTTGGGAAGCCGCTCTCGACGCCAGCCAGCAAGGTCGGGTACCAACACTTCGCGATCCCGGACAAAATGAATTTCCGGTTCGACAATAATCCACCAACCACCAGGCCCCCCTCGGCCTTTGTGGTAGGCCGATCCAATGTCAATTTCCAAGGACGCGCAAGCCAATGCGTGAGGCCCTGCCGGTCGTGGCTGGATGTAAAGCTGGCCGTCGATGAGTTGACCCACCATGTTTTCCGGCAATTCCCGCAAGCGTTGATATGGCGTTTTTCGTTCGGTGGCGACCTCGGACATATTGACAGTCTCGCTCGGATGACCCGATTCAGGATTTACTCTCTCCCGACGTCTGGCGCAAGCTTTCCGAAGCGTTGGGCGGGGGTTAAGCTACGCGAATCCACCACGAGCATCCTCACTCTGCACGGGCGCGACGGGCATGAATCCACTGGTTGGCTTGATCATGGGCTCCACCTCCGATTGGAGCACGCTGGAACACGCGGCAAAGACCTTGGAGGGTCTTGGCATCCCTCATGAGGTGCGGGTGGTGTCGGCCCATCGCACGCCCGATCTGTTGTTCGAATACGCCGAAACCGCCGAGGCGCGGGGTTTGGAGGCGATCATCGCCGGCGCGGGCGGGGCCGCGCATCTGCCGGGCATGGTCGCCGCCAAGACCGTGTTGCCGGTGCTGGGCGTGCCGGTGCAATCGCAAGCCCTCAATGGTTTGGATTCGCTGCTCTCTATCGTCCAGATGCCGGGCGGCATTCCGGTCGGCACGCTCGCCATCGGCAAGGCCGGCGCGATTAACGCCGCCCTGTTGGCCGGGGCGTTGCTGGGCAACAAATATCCGGCGATCCGCGAGGCGGTGCGCGAATTCCGCGCCCGGCAGACCGCGCAGGTGCTGTCTCAGCCCGACCCTCGGAGCGGCGCGCGATGAAAATCGGCATCGTCGGCGGCGGCCAGTTGGCGCGGATGCTGGCCTTGGCCGGTTATCCCTTGGGCTTCGAATTTCGGATTCTCGATCCCGCCGCCGATGCGTGCGCCGGTCAGGTCGCCACCCTCGTTCGGGGCGAGTATGACGATGAAACCCAACTCGACGCGCTGGCGGATTGGGCGGATGTGGTCACGTTCGATTTTGAAAACGTGCCGGCTTCCGCCGCCCGCGCGTTGAAGAAAACGGTGGAAGTCTTCCCGCCGCCCGGCGCGCTGGCCCTGGCGCAGGACCGCTTGTGCGAGAAGGGGCTGTTCTGGGAGTCGGATATTCCGGTTCCCGCTTTCGCCACGGTCGACAGCCTGGAGGAATTGCGGGATGCCGCAGACAAAGTGTCGTTGCCGGCGGTGCTGAAAACCCGCCGTTTGGGCTATGACGGCAAGGGCCAGCGGGTGTTGCGGGCGCCGGAGGACATCGAGCCCGCGTGGCGCGAACTGGGTGGAGCGCCGCTGATTCTCGAAGGTTTCGTCCCGTTCGAGCGCGAAGTCTCGGCGCTGGCGGCGCGCGGGCGCGACGGCGAGATCGCGTTTTATCCGCTGGTGGAAAACTACCACCGCGAGGGCATTTTGCGGCTCTCGCGCGCGTCCTGTCCGCTGCCGGAACTGGAGCGCGAAGGTTGGGATTACGCCCGGCGGCTGCTGGAGCGGTTGCATTACGTCGGCTTGCTGGCGATCGAATTCTTCGTGCATCGAGGCCGGTTGATCGCCAACGAAATGGCCCCGCGCGTCCACAACTCCGGGCACTGGACCATCGAGGGCGCGGAAACCAGCCAGTTCGAAAATCATTTGCGGGCCATCGCCGGCTTGCCGCTCGGTTCGGCCGCCGCGCTGGGGCCATGCGCGATGCTGAACTGCGTCGGTTCGATGCCGGAGCGAGCGGCGGTGCTGGCCGTGCCGGGCGCGCACTATCACGCTTACGGCAAGGCGTCGCGCCCCGGCCGCAAGGTCGGCCACATCACGCTGCGGGCCGCCGATGATGGCGCGCTCCAAACCGGAATCGAACGCTTGTTGCCGCTGGTCGGCTATGCGCCCGACGAGTTCGGCCCAATCGCTTGAAACAAGCTGCGTTATACTGGTCGCCGGTCACGCAATCCGCATCGCGCCCGCCCGCGCGCCCGTCCGAGTCCGAGCAACCGATAACAACCCATGGATAAGACTTACGAACCCCACGCCATCGAACCGCGCTGGTACGCTTTTTGGGAGGAGCGCGGCCATTTCGCGCCCGGCGGCTACGGTGCGCCGTACTGCATCATGATCCCGCCGCCGAACGTCACCGGCACCCTGCACATGGGCCACGCCTTCCAGGACACCATCATGGACGCGCTGACCCGCTATTACCGGATGAAGGGTTACAACGCGCTGTGGCAGCCCGGCACCGATCACGCCGGCATCGCCACCCAGATGGTGGTGGAGCGGCAACTGGCCGGCGAGAACAAGACCCGCCACGATCTGGGCCGCGAGGCGTTCATCAAGCGGGTGTGGGCCTGGAAAGCGGAATCGGGCGGCACCATCACCCGCCAGTTGCGGCGGATGGGAGCGTCGGTCGATTGGGCGCGCGAGCGCTTCACCATGGACGAGGGCCTGTCGGCGGCGGTGCGCGAGGTGTTCGTCCGCCTGCACGAAGAAGGCTTGATCTATCGCGGCCAGCGGCTGGTGAACTGGGACCCGGTGCTGCACACCGCCGTGTCCGATCTGGAGGTGGTCAGCGCCGAAGAAAACGGCTTCATGTGGCACATCCGCTACCCGCTGGCGGAAGGCGGCGGCGATCTGATCGTCGCCACCACCCGCCCGGAAACCATGCTGGGCGATTCCGCCGTCGCCGTGCATCCCGACGACGAGCGCTACAAGCGCCTGATTGGCCTGCATGTGGCCCTGCCGCTGACCGGCCGCAATATCCCGATCATCGCCGACGAATATGTCGATCCGACCTTCGGCACCGGCTGCGTCAAGATCACCCCGGCCCACGACTTCAACGACTACGCGGTCGGCCAGCGCCACAAGTTGCCGCTGCTCAACATCTTCACCGCCGACGCCAAGATCAACGACAACGGGCCGGAAGCCTATCGCGGGCTGGATCGCTTCGAGGCCCGCAAGCGGGTGGTCGCCGACTTGGAAGAGCTGGGGCTGATGGAAGACATCAAGCCCCACAAGCTGATGGTGCCGCGCGGCGACCGCAGTCACGCGGTCATCGAGCCGTTCCTGACCGATCAGTGGTATGTGAAAACCGGGCCGCTGGCGGGTCCGTCCATCGCCGCCGTCAAAACCGGCAAGATCAAATTCATCCCGGAAAACTGGGAAAAGACCTATTTCGACTGGATGTATCGGATCGAAGATTGGTGCATCAGCCGGCAAATCTGGTGGGGCCACCGGATTCCGGCTTGGTACGACCCGCAAGGCCAAGTCTATGTCGGTCGCAGCGAAGCGGAAATCCGCGCCAAGCACCGGCTCGGCCCGGAGGTGGCGCTGACCCAGGACCCCGATGTGCTGGACACCTGGTTTTCATCCGCGCTGTGGCCGTTTTCGACGCTGGGCTGGCCGGACAACACGGAGGCGCTCAAAACCTTCTATCCGACCAGCGTGCTGGTGACCGGTTTCGACATCATTTTCTTCTGGGTCGCCCGGATGATCATGATGGGCCTGAAGTTCATGAATGATGTGCCGTTCCGCGAAGTCTACATCCACGGGCTGGTGCGAGATCAGGACGGCCAGAAAATGTCGAAGTCCAAAGGCAACGTGCTCGATCCGCTCGATCTGATCGACGGCACGGATTTGGACGCCCTGGTGGCCAAGCGCACCACCGGGCTGATGCAACCGCAGATGGCCCCGCGCATCGAGAAAGCCACCCGCAA
>JAEUPW010000046.1 GCA_016790045.1 Candidatus Competibacteraceae bacterium | reverse complement strand
GAAACGGGGCATACCCGCATCGCGGCGGCGCTGGACGCCCGCATGGGCGAAATTTACTGGGGAACCTATGCCGTGGCCGGCGAAACGGTCGAAGCGCTGGGCGAGGAGTGCGTCCGCGCGCCGCCGGCCGCGTCCGCGCCGCCGGGGGACTGGTTCGGCGTCGGCAGCGGTTGGTCGGTCTATTCCGCGATTCTGTGCCGGCGGCTGGCGGTGGCTGGCTGGCTGGGCGAGCGCTATCCGCGCGCCGGCGACGTGGCCCGGCTGGCGGCCGATCCGCGCCGGCGCGGCGGATGGGTGATCGCCGAGCGGGCGCGGCCAGTCTATCTGCGCAACGACGTGGCGGGCAAACCGGCCGCGACATGATCCGGTTCGGTTTCTGGAGAGGGCGTGGCCGGGGGATAACATGCGGCTCGATTTGTGATAATCTGTTACGACCACCATAAAAAATAACGAAAACAACAACTACCGACTGGAGGATGTGACATGAACGCCGTGCTGACCGCCGATCCGGTTCACAGTAAAACCCTGCCAGACCTGGTGACCAAGTTGCTGGCGGCACGCCAGAACAGCTTGGTGCTGTTCCACAAGCTCGTCGCGCTAAAACCGTTTCCGCGCATCGATCCGGTTCAGCACCTGCTGCGACGGTTTCGCCAAGCCCTGGTGGATTATTTGGCTTTGGGGCCATTCGAGGTTTACGAGGCGCTCGAAGAGCAGCCGGTCGATTCACCCTATCGCCCGGCGCGCGAACTGGCCCGGCAACTCTACGCTCGCATCGCCCGCACCACCCAAGCGGCGCTGGATTTTCACGACCGTTTCGACGGTGACTTGTCCGGCTCGCTGGCCGAACTGGACGAGGAGCTGTCGCGGTTGGGCGAGCAACTGGCGGCGCGCATCGCCTTGGAAGATCGGATCGTCGCCGCCATCCGCAATGGCGGCTCCTCCCGCGCCGCCGCCTGATCAATAGCCGCGCAGCCACTCCGGCCGTAACCGGACTTCACCGGCCAAAGCCCGTTGCAACTGGGCCAGCAGCGCCTCGCGATCTCGCGGCAGGGTTCCGGCCAGCGCCAGCGCGTTGGAGGCGTGATTGGAGCGGAACACCAGCGGCGCGGGCGGATCGAGCCGCTCGATGAGCCCGACCTGTTCCGCCAGCAGCGCCCGGTCGTCCTGCTCCCGGAACGGCTCGCGGAACTTGCGGTGAAATTCCTCGCGGATCGTCGGGTCGAGCATCAGTTGCAGGGTGGACAGGTAATCCAGTTCGACCCGGTTGACCAGTTCGGCGGTGCCGTCGATGTGCTCCCGCCAATGGGTTTGGCCGCCGAGCCCGAGAATCACCGTCGCGGAGATTTTTAATCCCGCCTCTTTGGCTTTGCCGAGTCCGGTCGCCATCGCGTCCGGCGTCGCGCCCTTGGTGATGCGTTTGAGCAAATCGGCCGCGCCGGTTTCGATCCCGTAGTACAGCAGCGTCAAACCACCTTCCCGCAGTTGCCGCAACTCGTCCACCGATTTTTTGAGCAGATTGGCGGGCAGGGCGTAGCTGGATACCCGCTCCAGTCCAGGAAAGGCGGCGCTCAGAGATTCCAGAATCGCCAGCAGGTGTTCGGTCGGCGCGGCCAGCGCGTCGCCGTCGGCCAGAAACACCCGCCGCACGCCGGGATACGCCCGTGCCATCGTTTGAATTTCAGCCCGAACCTGCTCCAGCGGCCGGACGGCGAACTCCTTGACCCGGTACATCGAACAGAAGCTGCACCGGTTGAAGCTGCAACCCAGCGTGACTTGCAGGATGAAGCTGTCGGCTTCGGATGGCGGTCGCCAGAGCGGCATGTCGTAGTCGATCGGCATGGCGGATACTCTCCGAGCCAGGATTCGAGGAGAAAGGGTCCAGACCGGCGCGCGGTCCGTTTTCCGCGATAATCGTTTACAATCCCCGCCGCGACCGCGCTGTTGCTCGCGGTCAAAAGCTTAACATTTTTATCGCGAAACGAATTTTCGATTGTTGTCGAGGCGGCGCATGGCGCGAATCAAACTGGACCTGCCGGCGGATTTTCCCTTCAGCACCGAACTGCGGGTCAGAATCACCGACGTGAATTACGCCGGACACATGGGCAACGACGTGCTGCTGGGTTTGCTGCACGAAGCGCGGTTCCG
>JAEUPW010000043.1 GCA_016790045.1 Candidatus Competibacteraceae bacterium | reverse complement strand
AGCAAGCCGCCGGCCACCACGAACGGCAGCATGTACGACACGCCGGTCATCAGGTGCTTGTAAACGCCGGTGCGGGCGGCGGCTTGCTGGGCTTTGGCCTGTTGCACCTGCTCTTCGGGCGTGAGTTTGGCGGTTGCCGCGCCCGCCACTTTGGCCTCGGCGATGGCCTTGCGCACCAGTTCGGCCCCGTCGTGAATCGCGGCTTTGGTGCTGGCTTCATAAAGCCGCTTGCCGGCAAAACGGGTTTTGTCGACTTGGGTGTCGGCGGCGATGATCACCAGATCGGCCGCCGCGATGTCTTCGGAGGTCAGATTGTTCTTGGCCCCGACCGAGCCTTGCGTTTCGACCTTGACGGTGTGGCCGAGAGTCTTCGCGCCTTGCTCCAAACCCTCGGCGGCCATGAAGGTGTGGGCGATGCCGGTCGGGCAGGAGGTGATGCCGACGATTTTCAGGCTGCTGGAGGCCGGCGCGGCCGACGTTGCGCCGGCGCGGCCGAGCGCGGCTTCGATCACGCTCGCGCCGTTGCGGATCGCCGGTTCGGTGGCGCTTTCGTAAATCGGTTTGCCGATGAAGCGGACCGTGTCCACGCGGGTGTCGGCGGCGATGATCACCACATCGGCGGCGGCGATGGCCTCGTCGGTGAGGGTGTTGCGGGTGCCGACCGAGCCCTGGGTCTCGACTTGAATGTCGTGGCCGAGCTTTTTGGCGGCTTGCTCCAGCCCTTCCGCCGCCATGATGGTGTGGGCGATGCCGGTCGGGCAGGAGGTGACGGCAACAATTTTCGCCATGTTCGATGCTCCTTATAGATCGGTGATGGGCGTTTGCGATAACACGCTGATTTGTTGGGCGAGCGCGCGGACCTCGGCCGGTCTTGGCAGATGCGGGCCGAGCCGGGTCAGCTTGGCGGCGGCGAAGGCGGTCGCCAGCCGGGCGGTTTCGGTCAGGTTGAGCCCTTCCAGTTGGGCCGCGACCAAGCCAGCCACCATCGCGTCGCCCGCGCCGACCGTGCTGCTGACCTCGACTTGGGCCGGCAGCGCGTGCAGCGCTTGGTCGCGGTCGAGAAACAGCGCGCCGTCGCCGCCCAGAGAAATGGCGATCAGCTCGGGAGCGGGCGAGGCGGCCAGCAGTTCCCGGCCGGTGGCGATCAGGCTTTCCAGGGTGTCGAGCGGCTGGCCGACCAGCTCGGCCAACTCGTGCCGGTTCGGCTTGATGATCTTGGGGCCGACCGCGAGCGCCGCCCGCAGCGGCGCGCCGCTGGTGTCCAGCAACACCGAACCGCCGGCCGCCTGCACCTGACGGGTGATCGTGGCGTAGGCGTCCGCCGGCATTCCCGGCGGCAAACTGCCCGAAAGCACGACCCATTTCACCTGCCCGACCAGTTGGTCGAGCCGGTGCAGCACCTGCTTGAGCAAATCCTGCGCGGCGTCCGGCGAAAAGGCTGGGCCGGGCATGTTGAGGTCGGTCGTCTGGCCGCTGGCGGTATCGACCAGCTTGGAATTGATCCGGGTCAGCCCGTCGAGATAACAGCAGTGGTTGGCGATTTTCTTGCGCTGGAACAGGTCCTCGAACAGCGCGGCGTTGTCCCGGCCGATCTGGCCGGTCACGGCGGTGCTGACGCCGAAGTCGGACAGGCAGGAGGCGACGTTGACCGCTTTGCCGCCGACGTCGACTTGCATCCGCAGGGCGCGGTTGACCTCGCCGAGTTTGATGCCGGCGATTTCGATGGTCTGATCGAGGGCGGGGTTGAGCGCCACCGTGACCACTTGAGGCGACGCGGCGAAAGGGTTGAGCGGGTTCATAGGGCGCGGACCTCCTCGGCGGTGCGGGCGCGCAGCGCGCGCTGGGCCAACTCCTGCATCGCGGCGCGCGATTCTCCGCGCAGCGCGGCTTTGACCGGCGCGACGTCCTGGGCGCTCATGCTCA
>JAEUPW010000179.1 GCA_016790045.1 Candidatus Competibacteraceae bacterium | reverse complement strand
CGCGGCCGCGCTGTGGGCCTTGATGGAAAGCGAAGCGGCTCGCCAGCAATGGCGGCTGCCGCCCGAACAGTGGCGGCCGGTGCTGGAATCGGATATCGAACTCAACGCGCAAGGTTTGGATTACTGGTTGGAACAGAGCAGTCGCTAACGGATTGGGGCGGTCATGGTTATCAGGGGCTGTCGAAGCCGATCCAGCGATCCGGCTTTATGAGCAAGCCACGCCTATCCCACGCAAAGCAGCTTGAAAGCTTGAAAGTGTTATACTCAGAGCCGTTGCCGCGCCCGTTGCCGTGCACTGCTCTTCAACTCTCTCGATAGGCTTTAGGGCAAACCGAGATCACTCGTGCCGCAGCGCCTCGATCGGATCGAGCCGCGCGGCGCGGCGGGCGGGAAAGTAGCCGAAGATCACCCCGATGGCCGCCGAGAAGGCAAACGACACCAAATTGATGCGGGGATCGAACAGATAAGGCACCTGCATCGCCTGCGCCAGCCCGATTGAAGCCAGCGCCGCCAGCGCGATGCCGATCAGGCCGCCCAAGGACGACAGCGCCACCGCCTCGACCAAAAATTGCAACAGCACTTCCCGCTCCAGCGCGCCGATGGCCAAGCGGATGCCGATTTCGCGGGTGCGCTCGGTCACCGACACCAGCATGATGTTCATGATGCCGATACCGCCGACCAGCAGGCTGACCGCCGCCACCGCGCCCAGTAAGCCGGTCATGACCTTGGTGGTGTTGGTCATGGTTTCCGCGATCTGGCGGGTGTCGAGAATGGAGAAATTATCGTCGGCGTTTTCCGCCAGCTTGCGGCGCTCGCGCAGCAGCAGGCGCAGATCGGTCATGACTTGATCGATGCTGGCCCCGTCCCGCGCCGACACCATCAACGAATTCACATCCAGAGTTCCGGTCAGCCGCCGTTGTAAGGCGCGCAGCGGAATGACGGTGATGTCGTCCTGATCGCTGCCCATCGCCGACTGGCCCTTCGAGGCCAGCATCCCGATCACTTCGCAGGAAAAATTGCCGACTCGCAGCGGACTGCCTAACGGCGATTCGCGCCCGAACAATTGCTTGCGGATGGTTTCGCCGATCACGCACACCGCCTTGCCCGCCCGCTGCTCGCCGTCGGTGAACACGCGCCCGCCCGCCAACCGCCAGTTGGCCACCTCGAAATACGCGGCGGTGCTGCCGGTGATGCTGGTGGCCCAGTTATTGGCCCCATACACTACGGTCGAGGCGCGGGTGGCGACCGGCGCAACCCCCTTGAGGCCGCCGATTTGAGCCTGGATCGCTTCGGCGTCGGCTTCCTTGAAACGGGGCGCGGCCGAGCCGTCCCGCATCGGACCGAGTTGCTGGCCGGGGCGCACGATGATCAGGTTGCTGCCCAGACTGCCGATTTGATCGGCCACCCGGCGGGTCGCGCCGTTGCCGAGCGTGACCATGGTGATCACCGCGCCGACCCCGATCACGATGCCGAGGACGGTCAAAAACGAGCGCAGCAGATTGCGCCGGATGGCGCGCAAGGCGAGCAACAGGCTGCTCCAAACCATCAGCCGCGCTCCCCGTGGCGATGATCGGTATCCACCCGCCCGTCCAGAAAGCGGACGATCCGCTTGGCGTAACGGGCCATGTCCGGCTCGTGGGTCACCATCAGCACCGTGATGCCTCGGTCGCGGTTCAGCGCGACTAATAAATCCATGATCTCGTGGCTGCGCTGGCTATCGAGATTGCCGGTCGGCTCGTCGGCCAGCAACACGGTGGGATCGGTGACGATGGCCCGCGCGATGGCGACCCGCTGTTGCTGGCCGCCGGACAGTTCGGCGGGAGTGTGTTTCTCCCACGGCAGCAGGCCGACGGCCGCCAGCGCCGCGCGCGCCTTGGCGTGCCGGGCGGCGCGGGCCTCGCCCCGGTACAGCAGCGGCAGTTCGACGTTTTCCAGCGCGCTGGTGCGCGCCAGCAGGTTGAAGCCTTGAAACACGAAGCCGAGAAAATGCCGCCGCAACAAGGCGCGCTGATTGCGCGACAGCCGCTCCACGTGCGCCCCGCGAAACCGATACGCGCCGGAGGTCGGGCTGTCCAGACAACCGAGGATGTTCATGGCGGTGGATTTGCCGGAACCGCTCGGCCCCATGACCGCGACGAAATCACCCTGCTCGATCCGCACATCCACCCCGCGCAACGCCTGAAACGCCGCCTGCCCCTCGCCGTACACCTTGGTCACCTCCCGCAGTTCGATCAAGGGCGGGCCGTTTTCCGCCGTCTCACTCATTTCGATTCGCCCGACGCGGCGGTGATGACCGGCAGACCGACGGCCAACTCCTCGCCCGCCACTTCGCTCATCCGGCCATCGCTGCTGCCGACCGTGACCGGCAGGGCGACCGGCTGGCCGTCACGCAGGGTCCAAAGCTGTCGCGGGCCGCCTTTAGAGTCGGACGCGACCCGTCCGCCCCGCCGTCCCCCGCCCATCGAGCGCGGCGGGCGCGGCAACAGGCTGGCGAGCAGGCCACCGCTTTGAGTCTGCCGCGCTTCCTCCGGTTTGGGCGGGGTAAAGCGCAGCGCGGCATTGGGGGCGAGCAGCACGTTTTCCCGCTCGGCGGTGACGATTTCGGCGGTCGCGGTCATGCCGGGGCGCAAGCTCAAATCCTCGTTATTGACCTTGAGAATGGTCTTATAGGTGACGACATTGTTGACCGTCTCCGCGCCGAAGCGCACCAGATCGATGCGCGCTGGATAGCGGCGGTTGGGATAGGCGTCCACGGTGAAGCTGGCGGTTTGCTCCGGCTTGACCTGGCCGACATCGGCCTCATCGACGTTGACCTGCAATTCCATTTGCGCCAGGCTCTCCGCCAGCTTGAACAGCACCGGCGCTTGCAGCGAGGCGGCCACGGTCTGGCCGGGATCGGCGGAGCGCGCCAGCACCACGCCGTCGATGGGCGAGCGGATCGACGCCCTGGTCAAATCGGTTTCGGTGGTGCGCAGCGCAGCGCGGGCTTCCTCCACCGCCGCCTTGGCGCTGGCCTCGTCGGCGACGGCGCGCGCCAGCGCGGCCTCGGCGGTTTCCAGCTCGGCGGGCGCGGGCACCTTGCCGCCGCTGAGCTTGGCCACTTGCCGCAACCGGCCGAGGTTGGCGCGGGTTTCCTTCACGGTGGCGGCGGCTTGCAGCACCTTGGCCTCGGCCGAAGCCAGCGCGGCCTTGGCCTTGGCGATCTGATCGTTCAGCTTGGCGACATTCAACCGGGCCAGCACCTGGCCTTTTTTCACCCGGTCGTTGTAATCCACGAACACCGCTTCGATGGTGCCGGACAACTCGCTGCCCACTTCCACCTCGTTGACCGAGGCCAGTTTGCCGGTCGCCGACACCGTGACCCGCAGATTGCCCCGACCGAGCGGTTCGGTTTGATAGCGCGGCGCGGCTTCACTCTCGGCCTGGGATTGGAAATAGCGATAGCCGCCCGCCGCCAGCGCGGCCAACACGACCAGCGCGAGCAGCCCGCGCAGCAGCGCGCCGGCGCGGCTTTTGGGTGCTTCCGCGCCGATGATCTTGGCCAATTCCACATCGGCCGGGTTGACGGGAGGAGTCATGCAGCTTTTCCTTGAGTCTTGGCGGCGACGTTCGCGGCCGGAGCCGACCAACCGCCGCCCAGCGCCTTGTACAGTTGAATCAAAGCGGATGTCTGTTCGGCCTGATTGGATTTGAGCGCATCTTCGAGGTTCAAGACGGCGCGCTCGGTATCCAGCACGGTCTGAAAGTCGATGAGGCCGGAGCTATAACGCTGCCGGGCCAGCGTCGCGGCGAGCCGCGCGGACTGAACAGCTTCGTTCAAGTTTCGCTGCCGCGCCCGCGTGTTGGCCAACGCGGTCAGGGCATGTTCCACCTCTGCCAGCGCGTTCAGCATCGTGGATTGATAGTTGATGAACGCCTGTTCCTGTACGGCGGTTTGGATTTCGACCTGCTGGCGGAGGCGTCCGGCATCGAAAACCGGCGCGGCGACGCTGCCCAGCACGCCGCGCGCCAAGGCGTCGCCACCCGCCAGCGCGCCAAGGCTGAGCGCCTCCAAACTCAACGAACCGCTCAAGCTGAAACTGGGATAGCGCTCGGCTTCCGCGACCCCGACCCGCGCCGTTTCCGCCGCCAGCTTGCGTTCGGCGGCGCGCACGTCCGGCCGTTGCCGCACCGTATCCGCCGGAATGCCCGCCGTGACCCGCGCCGGCGGCGAGGGAATGCCGGTGGAATCGGCCAATCGAGCAGCCAGCGCGCCGGGCGTCTGACCGAGCAGGATTTCCAGCCGCCGTTCGGCTTCGGCCCGACCGGTTTCCAGCGCCGGAATCTGGGCGCGCGTCTGGGCCAGATTCGAGCGGGCTTGCTCCACATCCAAGACGGACACCAACCCCGCCTGCGCCCGCCATTGCGCCAGTTGCAGGGTTTCAGATTGTGAGGCGACGTTGGCGCTGGCGATGGTCAGCCGCTCCTGAAAAGCGCGTGCTTCGACGTAGTTGAGCGCCACTTCGGCGACCAGCGAAACTTGGGCGGCGTGGAAATTGGCCTCGGTCGCTTCCAAATCGGCTTGCGCCGCTTCCTCGCCGCGCCGCAAGCCGCCGAATACGTCTGGCTCCCAACCGGCGTCAAAACCGGCGCTGTACAGCTCGCGCGTCTTGCCGGCGCCGGTTTCGGAACTGCCTTTTGAGATGTTGGCCGATCCCCCGGCGGTGACTGTCGGAAAGCGGTTCGCCCCCGCCAGCGCCCGGCGGGCGCGGGCCTCGCGCAGCTTGGCTTGCGCGGCGCGGAGATCGAGGCTGTTTTGTAGCGCTCGGCCGATCAGTTCGGCGAGCGTCGGATCGTTCAATTGCCGCCACCAAGCCGCCAGTTCGACCGGCGTGGTGGGGATGACGGCGACCCGCGCCGCCGCCGCGCCTTGCCAGGTCGCGGGCGCCGCCGAATCGGGCGCGACGTAGTGGGGTCCGACCGCCGCGCAACCGGCAAGCCAAAGCGCGGTCGCGGCCAGCACCGCGAGTTGACGCCCGCCAATCGCTGGCCCGCCCTCCCACCGGCGCGGCGCGATAGGATTGGCCGTCGAACGGTGTTGGCTTGCTTTCAAATTCTTGCTCCTCATCAGCTCCGTTGATCGGCCTCGGCCAAACAAATCAAAAAGCGCGGCCCGCTTTCACGCCAGCCCGCGCGGGAATTCTGCACCGCGTTCCATGAGACGATCCTGAATATTAACGGCTGTCACCGACATCGCGGAAAAGCGGGGATCGAGCCGGATCAACATACCCTGCATAGCATCCGGCAACAAAAAACAAAAATCGCTGTGGCGATGGCGGTCGGCGAACAGCCATCACACCAGCCTGGTCTTTA
>JAEUPW010000167.1 GCA_016790045.1 Candidatus Competibacteraceae bacterium | reverse complement strand
GCGCTTGCAGATCAACGCGCAAAACTGCGTCCACTGCAAGACCTGCGACATCAAGGACCCCACGCAAAACATCAACTGGGTGACGCCGCAAGGCGGGGGCGGGCCGAACTATCCCAACATGTGAATCCCTCCGGGAGCGCCGCGCCGGGCGCTCCCGCCCCGCTCAACGGCCCGCCGGCTCCGGCGCCCCCGCGCGAACCTTGTCAGCTTCGCGGGCGAGCTTGCCGCTGAAATCGATTTGATCGGGCGATACCGCTCCGCCGGACAGAACGAAGGTCATCGCCTGATCCATCGTCCAATCGACCACCGTGAGATCGGCCAAGGGAAGAATTTCCAGGTAGCCCGATGTCGGGTTGGGCGCGGTGGGCACGTAAACCACCGCCAGTTCTTGCCCCGTGGCCTGGTCTTGCAGGATGCGGGTGATGAAGCCCAGGGTTTTCATGCCCGGCGCCGGAAATTGGATCAAGACCACGCGCTGAGCGGCTTGAGCGGAGTTTTGTTCGAACGATTGAATCAATTTGCGCACCGCGCCGTATACCGCTTGAACGCCCGGCACCCGCCCGATCAGGGTGTCGAAACTGGCGATGACGCGCCGCCCGATCACCTTGGTCGCCGCCCAGCCCAGCAGATAGAGCGCGAGCAGCGTGATCAAAGCCGCCAGCACGTTTTGAAACCAGGTCTGGAGCAGCAAATCGGACAGAATCGGCAGATCGTCGCGGATCGCGCGAGACAGCGCCCAGACGCCGGGTTTTCCCGCGCGGGTCAACTGGCGCAGCACAATTTCAAACAGCAGCCACGTGATCCAGATCGGGATGATGGTCAAAATCCCGGTGAGCAGATAACGTTGCGCGTGCGGCGATAATTTGTGAGGCAGTTTGCTGGCCGGCATTGCTCGAAACCTCAAGGGGCCCACACAGTAGCCGATTTGCGGGAGCCGTTCCAGCGAAACCGCAGCCTTGGCGAGCGGTGGAGACGTTGCGCTGGCGCGGGCAACTTGTGATCATTGGCCGTTCGCGGCGAGACCGAAGGTCCAGAATCGCGCGCGAACGGCCTCGCCTTAGCGTTTCAAGGTTTTTCAGGAGATTGCATGTCCTCCGCCCCGAAATTGTCCTGGTTGATCGAACCCGAACAGCTGTATTCCTGCTTTGACGATCCGGCCCTGCTCATCGTCGACCTCAGCGATCCCGCCCATTACGGCGACCGCCACATCGCCGGCGCGGTCCACATCGACTACGCCGAGCTGGTGCGGATCGAACCGCCGGCCCTGGGCTTGACGCCGGACGAAGCGCACTTGAGCGCGCTGGGTTCCCGCATCGGCCTGAGCCCGCAACGCCATGTGGTGGCGTACGACGATGAAGGCAACGGCCGCGCCGGGCGGCTGCTCTGGACCCTGGCGGCGCTCGGCCACCAGCGCATGTCCCTGATCAACGGCGGCCTTCATGCCTGGGAAGCGGCCCGCGGCCCGCTCGAACTGGCCATCCGCCGACCGGACGCCAGCCGCTATCTGGCCCGGTTCGACCATCCCGAAGCCATCGCCGATAAACGCTATATCCTGGATCGACTCCACCAGCCGGATCTGGCGCTTTTGGATACGCGCACGCCGGCGGAATACGCCGGATCGGATTTGCGCGCGGCGCGCGGCGGCCATATTCCCGGCGCGGTCAATATCAACTGGACCAGCGCTCTGGACCCGCAACGCCAGATGCGCTTTCAACCCGATCCAGTGCTGCGCGCGCTGTTCGAGCGCCAGGCCGTCACGCCCGACAAGGAAATCGTCGTCTATTGCCAGAGCCACCGCCGCTCGGCGCACACCTATTGCGTGCTACGCTATCTGGGTTACCCGCGCGTGCGCGGTTATCCGGGCTCCTGGTCGGAATGGGGCAACGACCCCAGTTTGCCGCTCGAAGTTTGAGCGCGCGATCAACCGGCGACGGCCGGCGGGACAAACAGGCGCTGGCGATAAAAGCGCAACTCCTCGATCGAATCGCGAATGTCTTGCAGGGCCAAGTGGGTCGAGCTTTTGTTGAACCCTTTGATCTGTTCCGGATACCAGCGCCGCCCCAGTTCCTTGAGGGTGCTGACATCCAGGTTGCGATAGTGAAAATAGGCTTCCAATTCCGGCATGCAGCGCGCCAGAAACCGCCGGTCCTGGCAGATGCTGTTGCCGCACATCGGCGATTTGCCTTTCGGGACCTGCCGGCTCAAAAACTCCAGAGTGAGCCTTTCGGCCTGGCGCTCGTCCACCGCGCTGGCGCGCACCCGGCCGATCAGCCCGGATTCGCCGTGCTGCTTCTGGTTCCAGTCGTCCATCGCCGCCAGCGCCGCGTCGCTTTGATGGATGGCCAGCGTCGGCCCCTCGGCCAAAACGTTGAGCTGGCTGTCGGTGACGATGGTGGCGATTTCGATGATGCGGTCGGTTTGGGTGTTCAAACCGGTCATTTCCAAATCGATCCAGATGAGATTGTCGGGAGACATGAGTTTTCCTAACTCTGCGGGCAGATTGAAACCGGCGCCTCGCCCGCGTCGGACGAGCGTGCCGGACCGGCGCCAGTTTAACCGGATTCCCGCCAGCGCGCGCGCGGCCGTCGCATGAGCCGCCGTTTGACCGACCGGCAGAAGGGGCGGATCGGGCGCTTGCAGGAACGCCGTCGGGCGCAGGCCGATCAAAAGCTGGCCGCGTCGGCCGAGGGTGGTCTGGGGCTGGAGCAACACGGCCTGATCCTGACCCACTACGGCCAAAGCTTGGTCGTCGAGGACAGCGACGGGCGGTTGCAGCGCTGCGCCGCGCGCCAGAACCTGGGGCCGCTAGCCTGCGGCGACCGCGTGATCTGGCAGGCCTCCAGCGTCGGCGACGGCGTGGTGGTGGCGGTGGGCGAGCGCCGCTCGCTGCTGACCCGCCCCGACTACAACGGTCAGCCGCGCCCGGTCGCCGCCAATCTCGACGCGGTGGCGGTGGTGCTGGCCCCGACGCCGGAACCGAGCGAATACTTGATCGACCGCTATCTGGTCGCCATCGCCGCCACCGGCGCGCGCGGCTTGCTGGTGCTGAACAAGACCGATTTGCTCGATCCTGCGGCGCTGGCGGCGCTGGCCGAACGGCTGGAGCCTTACGGCCGGATCGGCTATCCCCTGCTGCTGGCCAGCAGCCGCACCGCGCGCGGTCTGGACGCCTTGCGCGACTGGCTGCGCGGGCGTGTCAGCCTGCTAGTCGGCCAATCCGGCGTCGGCAAATCATCTTTGATCAAGGCGCTGCTGCCGGATCGCGAGATCCGCATCCAGGCGGTGTCGGCGGCGACCGGGCACGGCACCCACACCACCAGCGCCAGCACTCTCTATCACCTGCCGGGCGGCGGCGATTTGATCGACACCCCCGGCGTGCGCAGCTTCGAATTGGGCGAGATCAGTTCGGAGCATCTGGAGCGCGGCTTTCCGGAATTGACGCCCTATCTCGGCCGCTGCCGGTTTGCCGATTGCCGGCATGAAACCGAACCGGATTGCGCGCTGCGCGCGGCGGTGGCGGACGGCGCGGTCGCTTCGCGCCGGCTGGAGAGCTACCGGCGCTTGAAAACCGAGCTGGAATCGCCGCTGAAATCGAGGCGATCCGCGTCTTGACGGCTTTTCTGCTATCCGGCCTGTTGCTGGGCCTGAGCGGCGGCTTGTCGCCGGGGCCGTTGCTGGCGCTGGTCGCCAGCGAAAGCTTGCGCCACGGCGGGCGGGCGGGCATCAAAATCGCGCTGGCCCCGCTGCTGACCGACCTGCCGATCATCCTGGTCGCTTTGCTGTTGCTCGAACCGCTGACCGACCGGCGCTTGCCGCTGGCGCTGCTGCATTTTGCCGGCGGTGGCTATCTGGTTTGGTCGGGCTGGCAGAGCTTGCGCTTTCGGGGCGCGGCGCTGGAGTCGCTCGACCCGGCCGGCGCCTTGCGACGCGGCGTGATCGCCAATTTCTTCAATCCCAGCCCTTATCTCTTCTGGCTGGCGGTGGGCGCGCCGACCGTGCTGGCGGCGGGGCGGGAAGGTTGGCCGTCCGCCCTCGCCTTCATCGCCGCTTTCTACCTGGCGCTGGTCGGCTCCAAGGTGCTGTTGGCGTTGATGATGGGCCGAACTCGTCCCGTTTTACAAAGCGCGTTCTACCTCGCTCTGATGCGCGGCTTGGGCGTGTTGCTGCTGGGCTATGGATCGGCGCTGCTTTACCGGGGTTGGCGGCTACTCAGCGCAGGGCCATTCTCTTACTGAACCTTTGCCCGTTGCTCCGATCGCTGCTCGCCAAACTCGCAAGCCCGTTAAAATGGCCCGTTTTATTTTTATATTGAATATAAAAATAATTTTTAATTATTTTTTGATATAAAGAAATGGCTTTACAGTGCGCTGGCGATTCAAGGGGTTTGCGGCTGAAATTTTCTCGACTTTTTCTTTTGGAGCATCGCTATGGCTTATCACCGTTCGTTTTGGCCTTCTCTGTTCTTGGCGCTGGCGCTCGGCCTCAGTACCGGGGCTCACGCCGCCGGCGATACCGTCACGCTCTTAAACGTTTCCTATGACCCGACCCGCGAGTTCTACACCGATTTCAACGCTCTGTTCGATAAACACTGGCAAGCCAAAACCGGCAGCCCAGTCACAGTCCGGCAATCGCACGGCGGCTCCGGCAAACAAGCCCGTTCGGTGATCGACGGCCTGGAGGCGGATGTCGTCACGCTGGCGCTGGCTTACGACATCGACGAAATCAGCGCCAAGGGAAAGCTGCTGCCGGCCGACTGGCAAAAACGGTTGCCGCACAACAGCGCGCCTTACACCTCGACCATCGTGTTTCTGGTGCGCAAGGGCAACCCCAAGGGCATCAAGGATTGGGACGATCTAGTGAAACCGGGGGTCAGCGTGGTCACCCCCAACCCCAAGACTTCGGGCGGCGCGCGCTGGAACTATCTGGCGGCCTGGGCCCACGCGCTGCGCCAGCCCGGCGGCGATGACGCCAAGGCCCGCGACTTCGTGGCCCGGCTGTATCGCAACGTGCCGGTTTTGGATTCCGGGGCGCGCGGTTCGACCACGACTTTCGTCGAGCGCGAAATTGGCGACGTGCTGCTGACCTGGGAAAACGAAGCGTTTCTGGCGGTCAAGGAAATGGGGCGAGGCGAGTTCGAGATCGTGATGCCCTCGACCAGCATCCTGGCCGAACCGCCTGTGGCGGTGATCGACCAATACGCCGACAAACACGGCGTCCGCGCGGCGGCCCAAGCCTATCTCGAATACCTTTACAGCCCGGAAGCGCAGGAGCTGGCGGCCAAGCATTATTTCCGGCCCCGCGATCCGGCGGTGGCCGAACGCTATCGCGCGCAATTTCCATCGTTGCAACTGTTTACGGTGGATGAAATCTTCGGCGGTTGGGCCAAGGCGCAAGCCGCGCATTTCAGGGACGGCGCCGCTTTCGATCAGATTTATCAGCCGGGCCGTTGAGCGAAACCCGGCGCGCGATGCGAGGCTGGCGGGCGCATCAACTCTCGCTGGCGCTTTTCGTCAACTGCACCCGTTTTTGGTGCAGGTAAACGCGAATCGCGCGCCGCCGGTTGTTTTCCTCGCCGGTCAGCACGCTCCATTTGCGCTGGCACTCGGCATCGTCCGGCACGAGATCGCACATCTTCTCGGCGAACTCGACCGCCTCTTCATAAGCGCCGATTTCCATCAGCATGTCGCTCAGCAAATCCAGCGACGGCAGGTGATCGGGGTCCTCGCGCAAGCCCTGGACCAGCAAAGGCAGGATGCCGTAAACGATGTCCTCCGAATCGTGCAGGCCAAGCTCGACCGCCTCCCGCCATTGCAGGCGAGCCCTGGCCCAAAGTTCGGCGGCCGTCGCATTGTCCACCATCGATCCTTATCGACTCCGTTTTCGCATCATTTTGGCATACGCTTCGCGGCTTGCAATCCGCATAACGCCCCGCCCAGGTCGCGCCACTTTTGGCCCGAGTCCCTAAAGGGCGCGATCCGCATTTAACGCCGCGCCACGGCTTCGGGCCACGCCCGCATAAAACCGGGCGCTGGCCTTGGGAGTGCGCCGCTGGGTGACGTAATCCACGTGCACCAGCCCGAAGCGCTGGGAATAACCGTGAGCCCACTCGAAATTATCCAGCAGCGACCAGGCGAAATAGCCGCGCAAATCGACCCCTTTCCGCCGGGCTTCCAGCGCGGCGCGCAGATGGTCGCGCAGGTAGCGCCGGCGCAAGGGATCGTCGATTTCACCCTCGGCGTGCGGCGGGTCGTAAAACGCCGCACCGTTTTCCGTGACGTACAGCGGCAGCGGGCCATAGCGGCCGGCGACCCACTCCAGAATATCGGTCAAACCTTGCGGATAGACCTCCCACTCCAGGCCGGTGTGCGTCTGGCGCGGCTGGCGCACTCGCGCGGCGGCCAGCGGCCAGTCCTTGGGGTCGTGGCGGACCACTTGCCGGCTATAGTAGTTGACGCCGACAAAATCAAGCGGTTGGCGGATGACATCGAAATCGGAATCGGGAAAATCCGGCCACGCTTGGCCAAAAATTTCGGCCAATTCCGGCGGATAGCCGCCCAGAAAGACCGGATCGAGATAATGGCGGTTCCAGTAAGCGTCCGCCCGCATGGTGGCGCTCAAATCCTCGACCGTTTCCGTGGCCGGATATTTCGGCTCCAGATTGACCACCAGCCCGATTTGATGCTGCCCTTCGGCCCGGTAAGCTTGCACGGCGCTGCCGTGCGCGCGCAGCAGGTTGTGGGCGGCGAGCGGCGCGGCGAACGGGTTGCGCTGGCCGGGGGCCAGCACGCCGTGCAAATAACCCCCGTCGACCACCACCCACGGCTCGTTCAGCGTCACCCACAGCTTGACCCGGTCGCCCAGCGCCCGAAACAGCACTTGGGCGTAATCGGCGAACCAGGCCGCGCTGTCGGGATTCACCCAACCGCCGAACCGGTCCAGCGCGGCCGGCAAATCCCAGTGGTACAGCGTCACCATCGGCTGGATGCCCCGCTCCAGCACGGCGTCCACCAAGCGCTCGTAAAAGCCCAATCCCGCCGGATTGATCCGGCCGCGCCCCTCCGGCAACACCCGTCCCCACGCCACGCTGAAACGGTAGGCATTCAAGCCTAATTCCCGCAACAGCGCCACATCGTCCGGATAGCGGCGGTAATGGTCGCACGCCACATCCCCGGTATCGCCGTCGCGGGTCCGTCCCGGCGTGTGGGAAAACTCGTGCCAGATGCTGGGTCCGGCGCCGTCGGCCAACGGCGATCCTTCGATCTGGTAAGCCGAAGTCGCCGCGCCCCACAGAAAATCAGGGGGAAATAAAGTCGGTTCGCTCATGCGCAAAAACCCTGGGGTCGAGATAAAACCTCAAGCCGCGACCTCGGCGGTCGCGTTGATCAAGGTCAAGCCGTCAGCGCCGAACAGATGCAGGCGGTTCGCGTCCACGGACAGGCCCACCGCTTGGCCTTTGTCGAACGGGCGGATGCCGGCCAGCCGCGCTACCAGCACCGGAGCGGGCGCGGCCATGCCGTCGATCCGCGCGTGCAACAGCGTTTCATGACCCAGATACTCGGCGTCGACCACCGTCGCGCGCACGCCTTCCGCGCCCGGATCGCGAAGCCGCAGATGTTCGGGCCGAATGCCGACCGTGAGCGCGGTTTCCGACCAGGACCGCCAGCGTTCGGCGGCATCGGGCAGGGCCAGCGCCAAGCTTTGCTCGCCCAAGTGCAAATTCAGCCCGCCCGCGGGAGTCGTCACCAGTCGGCCGGGAAACAGGTTCATCGGCGGGTTGCCGATGAATCCGGCGACAAAGACATTGGCGGGCCGCTCGTATAATTCCTGCGGTGGCGCGACCTGCTGCAACCGTCCCCGGTCCATCACCGCCACCCGGTCGCCCAAAGTCATCGCCTCGGCCTGATCGTGGGTGACGTAGATGGTGGTGATGCCGGTACGATCCAGCAACTCGCCGATCTCGGCGCGGATTTGCACCCGCAATCGGGCGTCGAGGTTGGAGAGCGGTTCGTCCATCAAAAACACGGCGGGCTGGCGCACCAGCGCCCGGCCCATCGCCACTCGCTGGCGCTGGCCGCCGGACAACTGCTTGGGCAAGCGCTCCAGCAACTCGCCGAGGCTCAGCAATTCGGCCACCCAGCCGACCAAGCGCTTGATTTCGGCTTCGGGCAGATCGCGCATCTTCAACGGGAATTCCAGATTGCGCCGCACCGTCATGTGCGGGTAGAGGGCGTAATCCTGAAACACCATCGCCAGATTGCGCCGCTGCGGCGGCAAGGCGTTGACCGGCTGTCCGTCGATGCGCAGCGTGCCGCGCGTGATCGTTTCGAGTCCGGCCAACAACCGCAGCAGCGTGGATTTGCCGCAGCCGGACGGCCCGACGAAGGCGACCAATTCGCCGTCGCCGACCGAAAGGCTGTAATCGAAGATGGCCTGAGTTCCGCCGGGATAGATTTTGTCGATGTGCTCGAAGTCGATGCTGGCCATGTCAGAGGGCTCAGGATACGGGTCGTCAGACTGTAGCTTAGCAAACTGGCGCTCGCGTCACCTGAAACCCGCGTCCCCGCCGCCGGCGCCATTCGGCCCGCCACCGAAAAACTGGCAAAGACTTACGGGTTCGCCGATTTGCAAGCCGCGTTCAACGGTTCCGGGAAATAGCGGTAATGGCCGGTGATGGCGTAGGCGAACAGGCTATTGTCTTCCACGGTTCCCGCCCCGATGTTGTGGATCACCAAAGGCGTCCCGGTCGCGGAGCGCCGGTCGGAGACGAGCCCGATATGCGGGACGCCCACTGGACGGCCAAACGTCACAGGGAACGAGGTTCGCCGTCAAACCTCGCGCCGAAATTCCGCACGGAAGCGCTCATTCATCGAAAAATCGTTCGGCTCTCAACATCGGCAACACCCGCCGAACGATAGGATCGGCGGCGAAGTATTGTTGAATGACGCCATCGCGCAGATGGTTTGCCAGCGCGATCAGAATCATGCTCTGATCGAGCGCCAGATAGTTGTACGCCACCTGACCGGTGTTCGGCTCCACCGCATCGTAAAACCCGAAATCGCCATAGAGCGGATAGCGTTGCGCCAATTTCCGCAGGTTTTGCACCGCCGGAACCGGATCAGCCAGCAAAGCGAGCGCGGCCGCGTGCGGGGTGATCGCCCCGGAGCGATAGCCCCGCGCGCCGAGAATCCGCACCCCGTATTCGCCGTAGCCGTCACCGGCCGGCGTCGAGCTGGGCGACAATCCCCACACCGGATAACCGAGATGCTCCAGCGCGAAGCGGCGCTGAATCTCCGCGTGCGCCTTCGCGTTCCGGCCCAAGCTTTCGGGCGCGTGTTGCACCTCGTCCAGCACCAATAGTGGCATCAGCGCTTCGAATAGGCTGCCGCCCCAGGACGGCACGTACTTCAATCCCTTCCAGGAGTAATAGCCGCCGGGAAACGTGTAGCCATCGACCATCCGTTCCACCCGCTGTTTGGGCGATTGCGATTGCCAGTCGAAGCTGGCCGGAAAAGTGCGCGCCATCCGATACCAGTGCTCGGCCGGCGCTTCGCCCTTGCCGATGGCGATCAAGCTGCCCAGGCGCGCCTCGCTGTACAGCATCCCGTAACTGTATTCCGCGCGCTGCGGCAGGTTGACGTAATAGCCGTGCATCATCAACTGCTCGACCGGATCGTAAAAGAACCGGTAATCCTCGCGCTCGATCAGCCGCGTGCAGCGCCATGCCTGCTCCGGCACCGCGTTGCGCGCCACGATCAGCCCGGCGGTCAGCCACGCGGAATCGACGAACGAGATGAAATGGCTGGTGCGCTCCAGCGTGGTGGTGTCGTAATAGTTGTAAAAAAAGCCCCGGTAGGTTTCGAGCCGCTCCAGCGTGTCCAGCGTTTGGCTCAACCGGGCGCGCGCCTCCAGCGGGCCGATCAACCCCAGTTCCCGCGCCGCGACGATATCGATCAAATACAGGCCGATGTTGGTGACGTTGGTGTAGTCGCCGACCCACGCCTTTTCCGGCAGCGGCGACCCGTTCAGGCGCACGGTATCCAGCGGCAGACCGTGCGCGCGGTCGGTCAAGGCGACCAGGCCGCGCCAAGTATCCCGCGCCAACCGCGCCAGGAAACCCAAATCATCGCCCGGCAATGCGCCCGGATCGACCGTCAGGAGCGCCGGCCAGCCGTTCAAGCGGGCGCGCAGGTGGGGCTGCGTCGCCGCCTTGCCGCCCACGCTGTTTTCCCAGGCGGTTTTCAGCGGCGGAATCACCGGATCGCGGATGCTGGGACCGGGTTGGCCGGTCTTGATTAAAGCGAGATCGTCCAGCCAGTAGCCGCCGGCGGCCGAGGGCGCGCGACGCGGCTGGAACACGATCCCGAACTGGCGCAAATGCTTCCAGTCCTCGATGCCGCTCATCAGATTCAACGGCACCCGGAATCGCCGCCACTCGCCGCCGATGCCGGTGATGACCGTGCTGCCCTTGCGCTGCAAGCCGGGCGGCGAATCGGCCAGCGGCTGTTTGAATTCGAGCTTCAAGGCATCGGCCTGCCCGGAATCGCCGCGAATCCAAAACTCCAGATGATCGTACGCCGAACCGTCGAGATCGGGCAGCGTCAACTGCCAGCCGATGTCGCTGGACGCTTCGGGATTAAAGCGGTAGCGCAGGTGCAGTGCCCGGCCGCCGCCTTCGCGCTCGGACGGCTCCAAGCCATACCGCACCCGTCCGGCGCGCGCGTCCGGCTCGGCGGTCCAGCCGCTCATCGTCACGCCGGGCAACGGGCTGGCGGCTTGCTCGAAATCGTGCAGCAGCAAATGGGCTGTCACCGGCTCCGGCGGGCTTGGGGATGGGGAGGTCTCGGCGGCCAAAGCGATCGGGCCGAACGTCAGCGCACAAAAAACCAGCAGATAGCGGAGGTAAGGGCAACGGTTCACGGCGGCTTCCAAAGGCTAGTCGATCCGGGGCGCACCCTGGCAAGCGGTCGCGCCAGCGGCTCACGAAGTCGTCAGATCGGGCTCTTTTTGTAGCAGGATCACAAATTCGTGCGCCGGCACCGGGCAGCTTAAATGATAGCCCTGAATCTCGTCGCAGCGATTGGCGCGCAAAAAAGCCAGTTGCGTCTCGTTTTCCACACCCTCCGCGATCACGGTCAGCCGCATGCTGTGCGCCATGGCGATCATCGCCAGCGTGATGGCGGCATCGTTGCGGCTGGTCGCAATCTCGCCCAAAAACGACTTATCGATTTTGAGCTGATCGATGGGAAACTGTTTCAAATAATTCAAGGAAGAATAGCCGATGCCGAAATCGTCGATGGACAAGCGGACGCCGATGGCCTTGAGCGCGCGCATGGTGGCGATGCCGACTTCCACATCCTTCATCAACAGGCTTTCCGTGATCTCCAAATCGAGCAGGTGCGGCTCCAGTCCCGTCTCGCGCAAGATCCGCGAAACCCGCTCCACTATACCCGGCCGCAAAAATTGGCGGGGCGACATATTGACCGCCATCCGCAAAGACGGCAACCCCTGTCGCTGCCAGGTCTTGGCCTGCCGGCAAGCGGTTTCCAACACCCATTCCCCGATCACCTCGATCAGGCCGGTTTCCTCGGCCAGCGGCACGAATTCCAGCGGGGGCACCCAACCGCGCTGAGGGTGCCGCCAGCGCAGCAAGGCCTCGACCCCGATGATGCGGTTTTGCCGCAAGTCCATCTGCGGCTGATAAAACAGCTCCAGCTCGCAACGCTCCAGGGCGTAGCGAAGATGCTGCTCCATGGTCAGCCGCTCCAAAATCCGCACGTGCATGTCGCGCGAGTAGAACTGAATGTTGTTGCGCCCGTTCTCCTTGGCGCGCGACATCGCGGTATCGGCATTTTTCAATAAGGTATCGACATCCCCGCCATCCTTGGGGAACAGGCAGATGCCGATGCTGGCGGTGATGAAGCATTCGTGGCTTTCGAGCCGGAAAGGCACTTGTAAAACATTTAAAATCTTGGTGGCGAAATCCACCGCCCGGTCTTCCTGCTGCAAATCCTCCAGCACGCAGATGAACTCGTCGCCGCCCACTCTGGCGATGGTGTCTTGCTTGCGCGCGCACTCCAGCAACCGCAGCGCCACCGTTTGCAGCAGCGTGTCCCCCACGCCGAGGCCAAAACCGTCGTTGATCTTTTTGAAATGGTCCAAATCAATAAACAGGAGCGCCAGGCTGCAACCGGCGCGCTGGGCGCGGGCGACGGCTTGCTTGAGCCGATCCCGCAACAGATTGAGGTTGGGCAACTGGGTCAGGGCGTCGTGAGTGGCCTGATACACCATTTGCTGGCTCAAGCGCCGGGCTTCGGTCACATCGCCGAACGCGATCACCACGCCCGAAAGCCGCCCCCGCTGGTCGAGCAACGGCGCGGCCGAGGCCCGGATCGCGTACTCCCGGCCGTCCGGGTTGATCAGAATGCTGGGCTCGGGCAAGCTGATCAGCCGGCTTTGGGTCAGGCATTCGGCCACTAAATCCACGGGCGCATAACCGTCCCGCTCGTCGGCCACCTGAAAAATCGCGCCCAGCGGCCGGCGGCGCAACGCGGCGGACGGCTTGCCCAACATCGATTCGGCGACCGGATTGAGATATTGGACGTTGCCCCGAGCGTCGGTGGTGATCACGGCGTCGCCGATGGAGCGCAAGGTCACTTGCGCGAGCTGCTCTTTCTCGAAGACGGAGCGGACCGCCTGAAGCAGCCGCTCCCAGCTCCACAGAGGATAACTCAAGCCTTGCGCCAGCAGCGCGGCGGCCGGGGGAAACCAAAGCTGCGCGCCGTGCAGCAACCCAAAACTGACCGCGACCGTGAACAGCATCCCCAACCCGGCCAGCGGCAAAGCCCACCGGGGCGGGAAAACCGCGTACAGCGCCAAGGGCAATAACACCAGCAACCCCGTCAGCAACAGCGTCCAACCGTCACTGAGCGGCCGGATGGTCAGGCCTTGGCGCAGGGCGTCGAGCACGTTGGCGTTGAATTCCACGCCGGACATCGGCCGGGTCAACCCGGAAACCGGCGTCGGCAGCGCATCGTCCATGCCGCTGGCGGTGGAGCCGACCAAGACGTAACGGTCCCGAAAAGAGGCCGGATTGACCTTGCCTTCCAGCACCTCGCTGTAGGAAAAATGGCGGAAATGACCCGGCGGGCCGGCGAAAGGGATGAGCACCCGGTAATCGCGCCGCCAAACGTAAGGCGAGGACGGCAAGGGCGATGGCCCGCCGGCTCCGCCCGCCCGCTGGCCGGGCAAGGGCTCGCCGATCGAGACCTTGGCGGATTCCAGCAAGGCCAGCGCCAAGGTCGGCCAAAAGGGCGAACCGAGGCCGGCCTTCAGATACACGCTCCGCGCGATGCTGTCCGGGTCCAAGTCCACGCTGACATGGCCGATGCCGGCCACCGCGTTCGCCAGAATCGGCAATGGCAGGGTTTCCACCAGTTGGCCGCCCGCCCGGTTCAACTCGCCCAGCACCGGCAACACCGCGCGCCCGCTCGCCGCCAGCGCGGCCGCCAGCTCTTCATCCGCCGACGGATCGGTGGCGTCCGGCTCGGCGAACACGATATCCAAAGCGATGGCTTTGGCGCCGGCTTCGCTCAGCTTGCGCACCAGCGCGGCATGGGTGCGCCGCGACCAGGGCCAGCGGCCCAATTGGCGCAAACTCTGCTCGTCGATGGCGACGATGACGATATCGTCCGGCGGGCTGCGCGACCACGCCGCCAGATTCCAGTCGTAGATCAGGAAATCCCAGCGGTACAGCGCTTCGGCGTGGGACAACAAAAAGGCGAAGGCCGGCAATGCCAAAAATAAACCGATCTTTCCCAACCAGCCGGTGCGGGATAGACCGGGAAAGGTCATAGAACCAGGACCAGCGTCAAAAAGACCACCAGACCGAGCGGCCAGTAGCTGGCGGGCGGGACATCGATCCGTTGCGTCGGGCCGTAAGGTCCGGCCGCGCCGCTGGCGTCGATAGTCCGAATCCGCAGGTAATGAAAGCCGGAACTCGGGCGCGGCACGCTCAAGTGCGGCTCGGCCACTTCGCTGGAAACCAGCACATCTTCAAAATTGGCGTCTCGGGCCAGTTGGAACTGGTAGCGCTCGCCCGGTAGCCCGGCGCTCCAGCGGAAGGTCATGGCGTCGGCGCTCACCTCCGGCGGCTGCAATTCCGGCGTCGGCTGCAATTTGAAGGCTTGCGGGTCGCTGAACGGCCCTTGCCGGCCGCTCGAATCGCGCACCCCGACCCGCCAATAGTAGTTGCGCGGCTCCAGCGCCCGATCCGGCTTGAGATCGGAGCGGGTGTGCTCGGGAACATCGAGCAACGGGGCTGTAAACCGCTCGTCCTGGGCCAGTTGGAAATGGTAGCTGACCGCCTTTTCCGGTTCCGACCATTTAAAGGTCAGAGACTTTTCCAGGACCATGCTTTCGTGGGCCGGCTGCATCAGAAACGGCGGTTCGGGCCGGGCGTGCAAACGAAACGCATGATAGGCGTCGCGCCCTTCCAAACCCTTGGCGTCGATGCCGCGAACCCGCAGCACGTAATCGCCGTCCGGCAAGTCGGGGCCGTTCACGGCGGGGGTCGCCGAAACGCCGTCGAACAGCAAGGTCGCAAACCCGTTGTCGGGCGCGATCTGCGCGCGATAGGCCACCGCACCCTTGACCTCGGGCAAAGCGATTTTGATCGGAACCCGCGTGACGATGGGCGGCAAGTCGGCGGTAACGGGAGGTTGCAACAGCGGGACCGGCGGCAGCAGCGGTTTGCCGCTCTCGGCCAAGGACCCTCGGTTTGTGGCGACGGCTTGAGCCTTGCGGCCGCTGCGGAACTCGACCCGGCCTTCCAACACCTCGGTGCGAGCGGTGGCGGTTTCGGCGTCCATGCCGAGGCGGAAGCGGGTGCCGCGCACCGCCGAGGTGGCGACCGGCGTCGAAATCTCGTATTGAGCCCCCGCGCCCAGTTGCGGGTTGACCTCGTTGTCCACCCGTCCGCGCAACAGTTGCAGCAGCGTGTCGCGCACCTTGGTGCGGCCGTAGGCGTTCAAACTTTTCAAGTTCAACTGGCTGTTGGCCTGCACCAGCAAGCGGGAGCCGTCGCCGAATTCCAAGGTGACGTTGCCCTCCGGGCCGGTCAAAACGGTGTCGCCGCTTTCCAGAAGTTGGCCGGGGCTCAAGGCAACCGTTCGATTGGTGGCGGCGATCAGGGCTTGGCTTTGGCCGTGCGCGTTCAATACCTGCGCGGTCGCCGGCAGGCGCTTGAGCCAGGCGATGGGAATCCGCAGTTTCATTCCTGGGGGCAGACGTTCCGGATCTGAAATCTCGTTCAGCACTTGCAACCTCGGCCAATAATCCATTTTGGTCAAATGTGCGGCGGTCACGGTCCACAAATTGTCACCTGGCCGCACGGTGTAGAGCCATTCTTGAGAACGGGCGGCGTTTGACCCGCACAAGGCCAAGATGACGAAAGCCAGGAAAGTACACGTCTTGATCGCTCGCATGGGACTCAACCGCCTGTTGGATTTTGCTGTAGCAATATACATACCGCTCCGCTCTCTCGAACGTGAGTGGGCGCTAACGGAGCGGATCGTGCCGGAAATTGCGAAATCCATGACCATCTCATCCTGGCGACACTTGCCGCCAAGTCGCCGTGACGCAATTGGAGAGGGGCGCATTAATAAATTGGAGTTACGCCACAGAATCGCAACGCTTGGCGCCAATTCAGTTTGAATTAATCTTGATCCTTTAGGGTGCCGTCATGCACGCCAACCGGATTTGCCGCAGGCAAGCGGCGCAAGCTCGATTCGGAGACGTTCCTCTCAAGATGCTACGGACTCCGGGAACGTGAGACAAACATGGTACCAGAATCATTTCAACAGGAGAGAGCGCTATGAGTGCAAACCGGCGAGTGATATTGATCCTCCTTTCCAGCCTCATCCCCACCATCCCTTTGACGGCGGAAGCGGCGCCGCCGCCCGGCCGCTTGCTCGCCTCTCAATGCGCCCAATGCCACGGCACCAACGGCCGAGCGGTGGGCGACATCGACAGCCTGAGCGGCGAGAGCGCCCAGGAGATTTATGAAGAGGTGCTGGAAATGAAGTACAGCCCCGACACCAACGACATCATGCACCGTCAGGCCAAGGGTTACAGCGATGAGCAGATACGGCTGATCGCGGATTATTACGGTTCGTTGAACACCGGCGGCGGATCGGGCGGAGGAGACGACGGCGATCACGGCGATCACGGCGATCGCGGCGATCGCGGCGATCGTGACGATCGTGACGATCACGACGATGATTGAAGTCCGGCTTGACCTACAAGCCACTCCTTCCAAGCGATCCAGCAGAGGATAAACCTCATGAATACCATCTCGCGACGCCATTTTCTAAAACTGACCGGGGCCGCCGCCGCGCTGGCCGCCACCCCGATTTACCTCAAGGCGCAAAGCTTGTCCGGCCGGGTGGTCGTGGTCGGCGGCGGTTTCGCCGGCGCGACTTTGGCCAAATACCTGAAGTTGTGGGGCGGCGCGGGAGTCGCCGTCACTTTGGTGGACGCCAATCCCGCCCACATTTCTTGCATCCTCAGCAACTTGGTGCTGACCAACTCGCTGAACCTGAGCCAAATCACCTTCAATTACGCGGCGCTCCAACAACTCGGCGTCAACTTCGTCCAAGGTCAGGCGACGGGTCTCGAAAAGCCGACCAACAGCACTTGGCGGGTGCAGGTCACCGGGCGGACGCCGCTGGATTGCGAGCATGTGGTGCTGGCTCCCGGCATCGAGTTCCAACCCGTCGCCGGCTGGGATCCGAACAAAATCCCCCACGCCTGGCAAGCGGGCGCGCAAACCACGCTGCTCAAGCAACAGATCCAAACCATGCGGGCGGGCGGACTGTTCATCATGACCGTCCCGCCCAAACCGTATCGCTGCCCGCCCGGACCTTACGAGCGCGCCTGCGTGGTCGCCGACTATCTCAAACGCACCAAACCCGGCTCCAAGGTGATCGTGCTGGACGCCAACCCCAGCATCGTCGCCGAGCCGGAAACTTTTCATAGGGCGTTCACCCAGACCCACGCCGGCGTCATCGAATACCACCCCAACGCTGCGCTCCTGGCGGTGGATTCGGACCAGCGGATCGCCAATACCAGCGTCGGCGATTTCAAGGCGGATGTTTTGAACGTGATCGCCCCTCAAAAGGCGGGGGCTTTGGTCGCCAGCGCCGGTCTGACGGGCGCCGGCCTTTGGGCGCCGGTCAACCCGCTCAACTACGAATCCACCATCGCGGGCATGGCGGGCGTCCACATCATCGGCGACTCGCAAGGCACGGGCCAACCCAAATCCGGCCACATCGCCAACGCCGAAGCCAAGGTCTGCGCCGACGCGATCTTGCGCGCGTTCGCCGGCGAAGCGCCCGATCCGGCCCCGATGACCAATTCGGCCTGCTACAGCCCGATCACCTCCAATACCGCGTCCTGGCTGACGGCGGTGTACGCCTACAATCCCGCCACCAAGACGATGGATTTGGTTCCCCCCTCCTTCGGCGAAGCGGCTTCTCCCACCCGAGATAATTACGAGGACATGTTCGACTGGGCCGCCAATCTGTTCGCCGACACCTTCGCGTGAGCGCCCGCGTTCGCTGAAATTTTGGAAAACGGGTCCAAGCCCTCACTTCGCTCCTGGTTCCGGGCCATTCTCAAAGCCCCCAGGAGCGACAGACCAAGGACGGTTCTCTTCTCAATATTCGACCTTGGCGTACAGCGCCTTCGCGGTGGCCTCGCGGGCATCTTGCAAGGTGCGGATACCGTGCGCGGCCAGCAGGGGAATCATCCGCAAGAACACCTCTCCCGTCACCAAAGCGTCGCCCAGCGCGGTGTGGCGGGCGACCACCGTGACGCCCAGGCGCTCGGCGATGGCCTCTAGCGCGTGCGATTCCTGATTCGGGTGCAGCACTTGCGACAGCAGCAAGGTATCCAATACCGGCTGGGTGAAACAGACGCCGGTCTGGGCTTCCTTCATTTGCAGAAAGCGCATGTCAAAGGCGGCGTTGTGGCCCACCAGCACCGTCTCCTCGCAGTATTCGCGAAACTGCGGCAACACCTGATCGATGGCGGGCTGGCCGCGCAGCATTTCGTGGGTGATGCCGTGAACGGTTTGCGCCAGCGACGCGATCGGCCGCTTGGGGTCGATCAATTGCTCGTAGGTTTCGTAGCGCAGCAACCGGTTGTTGACGATGCGCACCGCCCCGATGGCGATGATCTCGTCTCCGGCCGAGGGATCGAGGCCGGTGGTTTCGGTGTCGATGACGGTGTAGGCCAACTCCGCGAGCGGAATCTGATCCAATTCGGGCGTTTGACTGGCCTGATGGAACAAATCGAAATCGTAGAATTCCGGCCGGCTTTCGCCGAATCGGACCGGCGCGTTCGGCGTCGCGCGCGCCGGCTTCGCCATCGGCAGCAGAAACCGGATAAAGGGCCGTTGCCGGACCTTATCGACCATGTAGACGATTTCCGCGCCCATCCGGTCGGTCACGTCGCGCAAGGTCAGCGGGCTGTCCTCGCCGCCGGCGCGCATGGTGTCCGTTTCCCAGTCGTACAGCACGCCTTGCGAGAGCACCGGCTCGGACCACACCAAATCGAGTTCGGCGATCCGCGCGTGCCGGGTGAGATTGAAACAGACCTCGCGCACCTGGTAGCCCTCTTTCAAGCGGCCCGCCAAATAGGCGAAGGACTGAACCAGCATGTAGCTGTCGGCTTTGATCCAGATCGAATCGTCCAGCACTTCCGAAAGCGTGCGCAGGCCCAAGCGGCTTTCGATGCGCCGGCGCGCGGCCGCCACGGCGTCGATCCCCAGCATCTCTTCCAGCGGCCAGCGGGTTTTGAGCGAATCGGCGTACTCGGAACTGGTCTGGTCGAGCTTGGCGCTCAGGCCGCGCGCCTCCTCGCGGATGACGCGCAAAAAGCGGTCGCGGTGAACCGGCTCGCAATCCGGATAATCGGTCAGGGTTTCCACGGCGGCGCGAATGTTGGCCAGCGCCGCCCGGCTGCCTTCCGTGAGCGATTGGAGCAACATATCGCGCAGGCTGTCCAGCTCGAAGGTGTGGGTGACATTTTCCAAGGTCATCACGAAGCCGCCGACGGCCGGCGGAGCCGACGCCCGCGACTCGACCGCTCGCGCGGAGCCGTCCGGTCGAGCGGATTCGGGCGCGGCGCTCTCGGGCGAGGCTAACACCGGCGCGAGCCGCACCCGGATCAGTTGGCCGGCTCGGGTGGTAAACACGAACTGGGCGTTCAGATCGGGCTCGTTTTTCTCCAGGCGGGCCTGCACGCTTTCCAGCGCGTGGCTCAACAGACTCCGGTCCACGATGCTGAAGATGGAGCGGCCAAGCCCGACCAGCGCCACCGAGATTTCGTTGCGCGAAGGCTCCGGCGCGCACAGCGCCTGGCGCGCGCGCTCGTTGTACAGCAGGATGCGCCCGTCGGCGTTGCAGACCAGCACGCCTTCGGTCA
>JAEUPW010000114.1 GCA_016790045.1 Candidatus Competibacteraceae bacterium | reverse complement strand
GACCGTGAATCGGTAGTCGGATTCATTGATGTCGGGCGGCGCAAGCGCAAGGCCCATGCGCCGGCATTCTTCGATGAAAATCACCACCTTTTCGGTCTTGTCCATGTCCGAGGACAGCACCGCCGCCATGAACGCCGCCGGGTGATGCGCTTTCAGCCAGGCGGTTTGATAGGAAACCAGCGCGTAGGCGGCGCTGTGGCTCTTATTGAACCCATAACCCGCAAATTTTTCCATCAAATCAAAAATATAAGACGCGGTCTCCGGCTCGACTTCGCGCTCGGTCGAACCCTTGACGAAAATCTCGCGCTGTTTGGCCATTTCCTCGGCCTTTTTCTTGCCCATCGCCCGGCGCAATAAATCCGCCCCGCCGAGCGTGTAGCCCGCCAGCACTTGCGCGATTTGCATCACCTGTTCCTGGTAAAGGATCACCCCGTAAGTCGGCTTGAGGATGGTCGCCAAGGCGGGATGCGGGTATTCGATGCGGGCGCGGCCATGCTTGCGGTCGATGAAATCGTCCACCATGCCCGATTGCAGCGGGCCCGGACGAAACAGCGCCACCAGCGCCACGATGTCCTCGAAACAGTCCGGTTGCAGGCGACGAATCAAATCCTTCATACCGCTGGATTCAAGCTGGAACACCGCCGTCGTCCGATAGCGCTTTAACAGGTCAAAGGTCTCGCGGTCGTCCAGCGGGATCGCGGTGATGTCCACCGGCTCCTCGCCGGTATCCCGGCGCTGCGCGTTCAAGGTCTGCACCGCCCAGTCGATGATGGTGAGCGTGCGCAGGCCCAGGAAGTCGAACTTCACCAGGCCGGCCGCTTCCACGTCGTCCTTGTCGAATTGGGTGATCAGGCTCGAATCGTCCTGCTCGCGGTAGAGCGGCGAAAAATCGGTCAGCTCGGACGGCGCGATCACCACTCCGCCGGCGTGCTTGCCGACATTGCGCGCCAGCCCTTCCAGCTCGCGGGCCAAGTCGAGCAGGGTTCGGATTTCCTCGTCGCTTTCGTACAGCCGGCGCAACTCCGCTTCCCGCTCGATGGCTTTGTCGAGGGTCATGCCGATCTCGAACGGCACCAGCTTGGCGATGCGATCCACGAAACCGTAGGGATGGCCCAATACCCGGCCCACATCGCGCACCACCGCCTTGGCCGCCATGGTGCCGTGAGTGGCGATCTGCGATACCCGGTCGCGGCCGTAGCGCTGGGCGACGTAATCGATCACCCGGTCGCGGCCTTCCATGCAAAAGTCGATGTCGAAATCCGGCATCGACACCCGCTCCGGGTTGAGGAAGCGCTCGAATAACAGGTCGTAGGCCAGCGGGTCCAGATCGGTGATCCAGAGCGCGTAGGCGACCAGCGAGCCCGCGCCGGAACCGCGCCCCGGCCCGACCGGCACCCCGTTTTCGCGCGCCCAGCGGATGAAGTCGGCGACGATCAGAAAGTAGCCGGAAAAGCCCATCTGCATGATGACGCCGATTTCTTCGTCCAGCCGCTCGTCATAAGGTCGTCGGCGTTCGCCGAAATCGGGCGCGGCGGGATCGAGCAGCCGCTGCAAGCGCTGCTCCAGGCCGGCGCGCGCCTGGGTGGAGAAATAAGCCTCGGCGGTCATGCCGGCCGGCACCGGAAAATCCGGCAGCACGTTCTTGCCCAGCTCCAGACGCAGGTTGCAGCGGCGGGCGATTTCGACGCTGTTGCCCAAAGCCTCCGGCAAGTCGGCGAACAGTTCCGCCATCTCCGCCGGCGCACGCAAATATTGCTGTTCGCTGTGACGGCGCGGCCGGCGCGGATCGTCCAGGGTCACGCCTTCGTACACGCACACCCGCGCCTCGTGCGCCTCGAAATCGTCCCGCTTGAGAAAGCACACGTCGTTGGTCGCGACGACCGGCGTGCCGGTCGCCGCCGCCAAATCCAGCGCCGCTTCCAAATAGTCCGCCTCGCGCGGTCGGCCGGTGCGCTGCACTTCCAGGTAAAAGCGGTCGGGGAACAAGTGCCGCCACTCGGCCAGCGCGCGTTTCGCCTGGGTTTGGCGGTCGTTCAACAACAGTTGGCCCACGTCGCCGTCGCGGCCGCCGGACAAGGCGATCAGGCCCCCGGTATGGCCTTGCAGCCAACCGTGATCGATCACCGGCACGCCGCGCCGCTGACCTTCGAGAAAACTGCGGCTGACCAGCCGGGTCAGATTGCGGTAGCCCTCCAGGTTTTGGCAGAGCAGCACCAGCCGCGCGGGCTCATCGTTGCGCCCCACCCATGCCTCTACCCCGACGATGGGCTTGACGCCCGCGCCGAGCGCCGCTTTGTAGAATTTGATCAGCGCAAACAGGTTGCTCATGTCGGTCACGGCCACGGCCGGCATGTCGGCCGCCGCGACGCGCTTCACCAAGCTTTTGATCCGGATCAGGCCATCCGCCAGCGAATATTCGGTATGGAGGCGCAGGTGCACGAACGGCGCGGTCATGCCCGCGCCTCGACCAGCGCCATTTGTCGCAAGGCGGCGACCGGCGCGAAAAAACGGCGATGCTCGGCGCACGGGCCGTGAAGGCGCAACGCCTCCAAATGGGCGGTGGTCGGATAGCCTTTATGGCGGGCGAATTCATATTGCGGGTAGCGCTGGTGCAATTCGCGCATGGCGGCATCCCGCGCCACTTTGGCCAGAATCGACGCGGCGCTGATGGCCGGCACGGTGGCGTCGCCCCGCACGATAGCCCGAGAGGCGCACGGGAGCGCCGGACAGCGGTTGCCGTCGATCAGCGCTCGATCGGGCGCGACGCCAAGCCCGCACACGGCCCGGCGCATCGCCAGCAACGCAGCGTGCAGGATGTTGAGCCGGTCGATTTCCGCGACATCGGCCCAGCCCAGCGCCCAGGCCAGCGCTTTTTCGCGAATTTCATCGGCCAGTCGCTCGCGCCTGATCGGGCTTAGCCGTTTGGAATCGGCCAAGCCGGCAATCGGGCGGGCGGGATCGAGGATGACGGCGGCGGCGGTGACGGGACCGGCCAAGGGACCTCGCCCGGCCTCGTCCACGCCCGCGATCAACAGAAGGTCAGTCATGACGGCCATCCATTCAACCGAAGCGATGCAAGAGCGTTATTAACCCGGCAATCAAATAGGCGATTAAGCCGTGTAGTGGACGGTGGGGTGATTGAAATAGGCCATAACCCGCTCTGGGGCGTTGATGAGGAATTGCAGGAAGCCCTCAGCTTTTTGCCGTAAGGCCTGGGGCGTGG
>JAEUPW010000084.1 GCA_016790045.1 Candidatus Competibacteraceae bacterium | reverse complement strand
GGGCATTGCTTAAATAAAAGCGGCCGTTATAGTCATACGGCCGATTACCTGGATCAAATTCTGTCAAAGAGTGGTCTAAGTGCGGCGGCGGTAACCCCCGTCACGTTGCGCCAGGAGGGCGAACAGCCGGTGCTCGGTTATGTGGCGTTGGCTCGCAAGCCGGATCTGGCCTGAATTGCTGAATTGGCTGGATTCTTGCCGGAGTCGAAGCTATCTTGACGGTCGCGCACCGGGCGGTCCGATGTCCGCGCCAAGCGCTTTCCTTGGCTTCCCACTCCAGGAGATGGTCTTCAATGGTCGAATTCAACGACATTCGGCAACTCGTCTCCGAGTTGCTGCATTTGGACGAGCGGATAGAAAAAATCCGTCCGGATACGCCCTTGCTGGGCAGCATTCCGGAATTCGACTCGATCGCGGTGATCGCCTTGATCAAGGCCATGGAAGATAAGTTCGGTATTCAAGTCGCGGATGACGAGATCAGCGCCGAAGACTTTGAAACGGTGGGTAACGTGTACGAGTTCGTGCAGGATCGGGTGAAGGTTGCGGCGAGCGTTTGAGCGTCAGCCACCAGAGCCCTTCTTCCGGATGGAAGCCGCGCCGGGACTCCGGTCCCGGCGCGGTTAGCCGCGCTCGCCGGTTCCTTGCCAGCGTGCTTCCAAAAATGCGGCGATGCGCCGCTCCAGCCAATATTCGGCCCGCCACGGCCAGGGGCCGGCGACGAAACCGACGTGACCGCCGGCGCGGCTCAACTCCAGCCGCACGCAAGGCGACAGTTCCGCCGGGTCGGGTAGGGCGTCGGGCGCGATAAACGGGTCGTCCCGCGCTTGCAGGATCAAAGTCGGGATGCGGATGCGGCCCAGCCACGGGCGGCAACTGGCGCGGGCATAATAGTCGGCCACCCCCGCATAACCGTGCAGAGGCGCGGTGACCCGATCGTCGAACGCATAAAAATCTCGCAACGCGCTCAATCGATCCAGGGCCACCGGACCATCGGGCCGTCGGCGAAATTTCGCGCGGTAGCTGCGCTTGAGTTCGCCGATCAAAAAATATTGATAAAACCGCGAGAAGCCCCGGCCCAGCCGCCGCGCGGCCGCGTCGAGCAGAAACGGGACCGACACCGCGACAGCGGCGCACAGCGGCGGATCGACCGGCGTCTCGCCCAGCCATTTCAGCAAGGCGTTGCCGCCCAGGGAATAGCCGACCACGGCCAGCGGCGTCGCCGGTTCGCGCCGGTTCAGTTCGCCGACGACATGGGCGATATCGGCGGTGTCGCCCGCGCAATAACTGCGCGCCAGCCGGTTCGGCTGGCCGCCGCAACCGCGAAAATGCATCACCGCGCCCCGCCAACCCCGACCGGCGACCGCCGCCAGCAGCCCGCGCGCGTAATGCGAATTGCTGGAGCCTTCCAGGCCGTGGACGATCAGCACCACGGGACCGCCCTCGCCGTCGGTCCAGTCCAGCTCCAGAACATCGCCGTCGGGCAATTCCAGGCGCTCGCGCCGCAGCGGCGGGCGCGGGCGACGACGGCACAGCACCGGCCAGAGCGTTTGCGCGTGCGGGCCGGGCAGCCACCATGCGGGCTCAAAACCGGGCGAGTCGCTCACCGGTGCAAGCCGTCTCAAACTATTCGGCGCGGCGGGGCGGTTTTTGCCCACCTATCTATAATCGTTGACATTCCGTCTACGGCCATTCCAGTCTCATCTTTCCGGAAAAGCTGCGAAGCCTTGGCCCGATGGCGCTCGCCGAGCGCGCAATCACCCATTTCTCAAGAGAGCGATCCATGCCCCAAGCAAACCCGACCCGTTTCCAAGACATCGACGCCTGCGTGGAAGAAATCATCGCCCGGGTCGGCAAGCGCGTCGTGCTCGGCATTCCGTTGGGGATCGGCAAACCCAATCCCTTGGTCAACGCGCTCTATCGGCGGGCGAAAGCCGATCCGGCGCTGCGGCTGGAAATCCTGACCGCCATCACCCTCGAAAAGCCCCAAGGCTCCAGCGAATTGGAGAAGCGGTTTTTGGAGCCTTTCGTCGAACGGGTTTTCGGAAATTACCTGGATTTGGAGTACGCGAGCGATTCGCGGGCCGGCCGCTTGCCCGATAACGCCAGCGTCGCCGAATTTTTCTTCCAGCCCGGCCGGTTCACCAAAGTGGTGGCGCAGCAACAGAATTACATCAGCAGCAATTATACCCACGCCGCGCGCGATTTGATGGAGAACGGCCTCAACGTGCTGGCTCAGATGGTCGCGGCGCGCGAGGTGGACGGCGAAGCGTGGTTGAGCTACGGCAGCAATCCCGAAATCACCCTGGATTTGTTGCCGCTGCTCGAACAGGCGCGCCGCTGCGGACGGCCGGTGGTGACGGTCGCCCAAGTCAACCGCGCCATGCCGTTTATGTACAACGACGCGATGGTCCGGCCCTCCAGCTTCGATCTGGTGCTCGATCACGCCGCTTACGATTTCCAGCTCTTCGGCGCACCCAACCTGCCGGTGAAAGACGCCGATTACCTGATCGGCTTGCAAGCCAGCGCTCTGGTGCGCGATGGCGGAACCCTGCAAATCGGCATCGGCGGCCTGGGCGATGCCATCGTCCAGTGTTGCCGGTTGCGGCAACAGCAAAATGCGGTCTACCGGCAACTGCTGGCCGATGCCGGCGTCATCGAGCGCGATGGCGATTTGATCGAGCGCATCGGCGGTATCGAGCCGTTCGATCGGGGGTTGTACGGCGCGAGCGAGATGTTTGTGGAAGGGTTCCTGCACCTTTATCAAGCGGGGATTCTCAAGCGCGCGGTTTACGACGATATCATCTTGCAGCGCTTGCTCAATCAAGGTGTTATCGGCGAAAGCGTCGACGGGAGCACCCTTCAAGCCTTGCTGGAGCAGGGCGTTATCCGGGCGCGGTTGGACGAGGCTCAGGTCGATTGGTTGAAGGCGGTCGGTATTTTTAACCCGCAGGTCCGTTTCGAGCAGGGCGAGTTGCTGCTGGACGGCGCTGCGCGGGTGCCGGCCGATCTGAGCCGCCCGGAAAGTTACGCGGCCATCCTCGCGCATGGCCTCGGCGAGCGGCTTCGGGGCGGCATCGTTTTGCACGGCGGTTTTTTCCTGGGTCCGGCAGGTTTCTATCGGGCCTTGCGCGAGCTGCCTGAGGCCGAGAGCCGAAAAATCTGTATGACCGCGGTCCGCAAAGTCAACCATCTGTACGGCAACGAAGAGCTGGCGGTGCTGCAACGGCGCGCCGCGCGCTTTATCAACACCACCATGATGGTGACCCTGATGGGCGCGGCGGTGTCCGACGGTTTGGAAAGCGGCGTGGTGATCAGCGGCGTCGGCGGCCAATACAACTTCGTGGCCATGGCGCACGAACTGCCGGAGGCCCGCTCGATTCTGCTGTTGCGCAGCACTCGAGAGTCCGGGCAAAAGCCTTCATCCAATATCGTGTGGAATTACGGTCATGTCACGATTCCGCGCCACTTGCGCGATATCGTGATTACCGAATATGGCATTGCCGATCTGCGTGGACGTTGCGACAAAGACGTCATCGTCGCCTTGCTCAATATCGCCGATTCCCGGTTTCAACCGGAATTGCTGGAGGCGGCGAAGCGCGAACACAAATTGCCTCAGAGCTATCGGATCCCGCCGCAGTACAGTCAAAACACGCCTGAGCGGGTTCGCGCCTGGGCCGAACCGCACAAGCGGCGCGGCCTGTTGCCCGATTTTCCTTTGGGAACCGATTTCACCGAGGAGGAGATCGTGTTGGAGAAAGCCTTGAACGGGCTCAAGCGCCGGCTATCGAGCAAAATCGGCTCGGCGGCGACCGTGGCCAAAGCGCTGGCGAGCGGGCCGGCGCCCGCGAGCGCCGAGCGGTATTTGCGGCGGCTGCAACTGGAGCGACCGACCGGCTTGAAGGAGCGCATCCTCCGCTATCTGGTGCTCTCCGAATTGATCGCGGGAGGATACGTGTGAAGCCAAAGGCGCGACGGCCAAGGTCGCGCCGGGATCGCGCGAGCCGGGCGCCGGGCGAGGGCGCAAGCCGGCTCGGTCGGCGGCTTATTGCGCCGGCGGCGGATCGGCCGGGGCTTCCGGTTCGGCGTGGCCCTCGATCGGCTCCGGGGCCGGCAAGGGTTCTGGCCGCAGCACGATGCCGCCCAGCGGAGGCACGGTGACGCAGAGCGAATAGGGCCGCTCCATCCACGGCCATTCCTGCGCGATCAACTCGATGTCGCCGTTGCCGACGCCGCTGCCGCCGTAGTAATGGGAATCGGAGTTGAGCGCTTCCTGATAGCGGCCGTGGCGCGGCACGCCGATGCGGTAGCCGTGGCGGGGAACCGGAGTGAAATTGACGATCACCACCACGAAATCGTCATCCTTCTTGCGGATGTAGCTGACGATGGATTGTTCGGCGTCGTGGCAATCGATCCATTCGAAGCCTTGCCATTCAAACTCGAAGTGGTGCAGCGCCGGACTGGAGCGATAAAGCCGGTTCAGGTCCTTGACCAGCAGTTGCATCCCTTGGTGGAAACCGTACTGGAGCACGTACCAGTCGAGGGTGGTGGCGTCGTTCCATTCGGTGCCCTGGCCGAATTCCGTGCCCATGAACAGCAGCTTTTTGCCCGGATGCGTGAACATGTAAGTGTAGAGCAGCCGCAAATTGGCGAAGCGCTGCCATTCGTCGCCCGGCATCTTGTTGAGCATCGAGCCCTTGCCGTGCACCACCTCATCGTGCGAGAACGGCAGCATGAAGTTCTCGGTGAAACAGTACAGCATGCTGAAGGTCAGCAAATCGTGGTGGTATTTGCGGTGCACCGGATTTTGGAGCATGAAGCGCAGGGTATCGTTCATCCAGCCCATGTTCCATTTGATGGTGAAACCCAAGCCGCCGACGTAAGTGGGCCGGGTCACCTGCGGCCAGGAGGTCGATTCCTCGGCGATGACCAGCGCGCCGGGATGCTCGCTGTGGACCACGGTGTTCAGCTCGCGCAGAAAATCGATGGCTTCCAGATTCTCGCGCCCGCCGTACTTGTTGGGGATCCACTCGGTGCGCGAGTAATCCAGATACAGCATCGAGGCGACCGCGTCCACCCGCAGGCCGTCCAGATGAAATTCCTCCAGCCAGTAAAAAGCGCTCGACAGCAGGAAATTCTTCACCTCGTAGCGGCCGTAATTGAAAATCAGGGTGGACCAGTCGAGATGTTCGCCCTTGCGCGGGTCGGCGTGCTCGTAGAGCGCCTCGCCATCGAAACGGGCCAGGCCGTGCGCGTCCTTGGGAAAATGCGCCGGCACCCAATCGAGAATCACGCCGATGCCGTTCTGGTGGCAGTGATCGACAAAATAGCGAAAATCGTCCGGCGTTCCAAAGCGGCTGGTCGGGGCGTAATAGCCGGTGGTTTGATAGCCCCAGGACGCGTCGTAGGGATGCTCGGTGATCGGCAGCAACTCGATGTGGGTGAAGCCCAAATCCTTGACGTAATCCACCAGTTGGTGGGCCAGGTCGCGGTAATTCAGAAATTCGCCTTCCCAGCCGCGCCGCCAGGAACCGAGATGGACTTCGTAAACCGAGATCGGTTCGTGAAGCCAGTCGAAGCGGTTGCGCTGGTCCATCCACTCGCCATCCTGCCAGCCGTAGTTATCGATCTTGGGGACGATGGTGGACGTGCTGGGCCGCATTTCAAACTGCTGGCCGTAAGGGTCGGACTTGAGAAACACCACGCCGCTGTGGCGGTTGCGCAGCTCGAATTTGTAAAGGTCGCCCGGATAAAGGTTGGGGACGAACAGCTCCCAGATGCCGCTCGCGCCCCGGCCCCGCATCGGGTGGCAGCGGCCATCCCAGCGGTTGAAGTTGCCGACCACGCTCACCCGTTCGGCGTTGGGCGCCCACACGCCAAACAGCACGCCGGAAACGCCGTCCGCCACGTGCGGGTGCGCGCCCAAGAACCGGTAAGCGTGCCAGTGCTTGCCTTCGCCGAACAAGTAGAGATCGAAATCGGCGATTTGCGGCGGGAAGCAATAGGGATCGTAGGCAGTTTGTTCGTTATTCTCGGAATCGCGCCAGCGCAGTTGGTAGCGCTCGGGCACTTCTTTCGGATCGCCCCACCACTCGAACAAGTCGGTGCCGTCGATGCGTTGCAGCGGCAAGTTGCCCTCGACGATTTCGACGTCCCGCGCGTAGGGCAGGTGGACGCGAACCACCACCTTGTTATCCTGAGCGTGTCGGCCCAGCAAGGCAAAGGGGTCGTGATGGCGGGCTTCGAGGAGTCGTTGTAGTTCGGAGTTGATTTTCGAGCTCATCACGTTTTCATCCTGTTATGTTGACGGTGGAGGCCATGCCCGACGGCGATCGTTGCGTTCCGAGCCTGAATCCGGATCGCAACGCGCTAAAAAGCCGCAAAAAAGCGGCGAGTCGGGAAACGGCAGGCGTTTTTATTTCCGGCGCCAAGGTCGTCTGCGTTGATCGCTTTATACGCCGTATGCGTTAATCGTCTTAAGTATAACGCCGAATCCACAAAACAAGGATTTTCCGTGAGGGTACTCGCGGGCGGCGATGTCGCGCGGATTCAGACTCGCCAACACTCCTACCGGTCCATCCGGTCTGCTAAGATAAGAACCGTACCTTCCGTAATGGTATCAAACCTCTCTAGAACCAGAATGCACTGAAGGACAAGCCATGAACTCTCGTAAACTGCTTGCAACCGCGTTGGTTTTGGGACTGGGCGTGCTGGCGGGGTGTTCCGGGGAACGGCCGGACAAGGTGGTGAGCTTCCAAAAGGACGTGTTTCCGATCTTGAAAGCCAACTGCGCGGAATGCCATACGCCACCCAACGGCCAAGGGTATCAAAAGACCGGCTTGGCGGTGGACACGTATGACCATTTGATGAAGGGGACCAAAATGGGTCCCGTGATCATCGCCGGACAGAGCATCAACAGCAATTTGAACCGGTTGATCGAAGGCCGGCCCGGCGTCGATCCCTCCATCCAAATGCCGCACGGCAAAGTCAAACTGCCGGAGGCCCATTTGGCTATCATCCGCAATTGGGTGGATCAGGGCGCCAAAAACAACTGAACCCACCGCTCACGTCGATGCGCTCGGCGCAGATCGCCCCCGATCCGGAGCGGTCTGCGCCGAGCCGCCCGTTTCAGTTTTCGATCGCGCTATAATCGGCTTCGTCCGCGCCATCTCCCCGTCGCTCCCGTCTTGCTGAAGCTCCGGCAACCGGCGGTTTTTCCTTTCGGCTGTCATTCTGGGGATGCTCATGGTCAGTTCCAGGCAAACCGCGCTGGCGGGCGCGGATTTCGACACGTGGCTGGATACTCTGCACATCGGCTGGTCGGCCGCGCAAATCGAGCGGGTGAGAAGCGCTTATCGCTTGTGCGGCGAACCGGATTTGGCCGTCGCCGACCTGCTGGCCGATCTGGGCATGGAAACCGATGTCGTCATCGCGGCGTTGCTGCACGATGCGGTCGCCACCGGCCGACTCAAGCTCCAAGATCTGGAAACGGAATTCGGCTCGACCATCGCCCGTCTGGTGGAAAGCATCGCCAGGCTGGACGCCATCGGCGACTTGCACCAAAGCGGCCAGCCCGCCGGCCGGCAGTTGGAGAGCTTGCGCAAAATGCTGCTGGCGATGGCGCAAGACGTGCGGGTCGTGCTCATCAAGCTGGCGATGCGCCTGCACGCCCTGCGCCAGCTCGGGCGCTCGCCGATCGACCAGCAGCAGCGCATCGCCCGCGAAACCCTGGATATTTTTACGCCGCTCGCCAACCGCTTGGGCATCGGCCGCATCAAGTGGGAAATGGAGGATCTGGCGCTGCGGTATCTGGACCCGGCGGCCTACAAGCAGATCGCGGCCGCTTTGGAAGAGCGCCGCGCCGACCGGGAGCGCTATATCGCCCGGGTCATGGAAGATTTGCGCGGTTGCTTGCGCCAGGCCGGCATCCGCGCCGAGGTCAGCGGCCGGGTGAAGCACATCTATGGTATCTGGCGGAAGATGCAGCGCAAAAGGCTGATCTTTCAGCAGATCTTCGACGTGCGGGCGGTGCGGATCATGGTGGAGACAGTCAACGACTGTTACGCCGCGCTCGGCGTGGTGCACGCGCGCTGGAACCACATTCACCAGGAATTCGACGACTACATCGCGCAGCCCAAACCCAACGGCTATCAGTCGCTGCACACGGCGGTCGCCGGCCCCGAAGGCCGTCCGGTGGAAGTGCAGATCCGCACCCGCGCGATGCATCAAAACGCCGAGCTCGGCGTCGCCGCCCACTGGCGCTACAAGGAAGGCGACCAGGGGCTCGGCAATGCCGCCGAGCGCCAGATCGCCTGGTTGCGGCAGATGCTGGAGTTTCGCGAGGAGGACAGCGACGATGGCGATTTGTTGGAGCGGTTCAAGGCGGAAGCGTTTCAAGATCGGGTGTACGCCATCACGCCCAAGGGGGCCATCGTCGAATTGGCGCAGGGCGCCACGCCGCTGGATTTCGCCTATCACATCCACACCGAGGTCGGCCACCGCTGCCGGGGCGTCAAGGTCAACGGCCGGATCGCGCCGTTGACCTACGAGATCAAAAACGGCGATCAGATCGAGGTGCTGACCGCCAAGACCGGAGGTCCCAGCCGCGATTGGCTGAGCCCCTATCTCGGTTACGTCAAGACCAACCGCGCCCGCAGCAAGATACGGCAATGGTTTTTGCAGCAGGATCAGGACAAAAGCATCGCGGCCGGCCGCACCGCGCTGGAAGCCGAGTTCCAGCGTTTGGGCATCAAACAGCTCAAGCTGGAAAAAGTGGCGGATCGGCTCGGGTTCGCCAAACCGGACGACGTGTTCGCGGCGGTGGGTCACGGCGCGCTGACCACCGCGCAGGTCATCGCCAGGATTCAAGATTTGCTGCCGGCCCCGCCCGCGCCGAAGGAAGAACAGCTCCCTGCACGCAAGCTCAAACCGCACGATGCCGGCAAGGACAGCGTGCGGATTCGCGGGGTCGGCCGCTTGCTGACCCAGATGGCGCAGTGCTGCCAACCCGCGCCGTTCGAGCCCATCGCCGGCTACATCACCCAGGGTCGCGGCGTGACCATCCACCGCCAGGATTGCACCAACTTTCTCGGGTTGGCCGGCCAGCACCACGAGCGCGCCATCGAGGTGGCGTGGGGCGAGACGCCGGACACCTATTCGGTGGACGTCATGATCGTCGCCCACGACCGGCCGGGACTGCTGCGGGATATCACCTCGGTGCTCGCCAACGATCAGGTCAACGTGTTGGGCGCGAACACCCTGACGGATCGGGAAACGTCCATCGCCACCATGGGGCTGACCCTGGAAATCACCGATGTGGTGCAATTGAGCCGGGTGCTCGACAAGATCGCGCAATTGCCGAATATCGTCGACGCTTACCGCAAAAATTGAACCTCGCGTTCAGTTCAGGCGGGCCAGCAGAACGCGCGCTTCCCGCAGCAGGGTATTGCGTCGCAGCAGCAGCGTCAGACGGCTGCCGCCGCTTTGCCGCCACAGCGTCGCGGCGCGGATCCCGGCCAACAGCAAAGCGCGGATCCGGTTGGCGTTTTCCGAGTTGTTAAGGTGCAATTGATCGCCGTTGACCATGATGCGCGGCGACAGCGAGCTGATGTTTTTCAGGTAGAGATCGGCGAACCGGGCCACGGTGTTGCTGTGGTTGAGCGGGAAGTGAGCCAGATTCTGCACGATGTCTTCCAGGCCCGCGCCGATGGCCTTCAATAAATCGGCCCGTTTTGCCAGCCGGCGTTCCAAACCCAGCAGCGCGACCGCATAGCGGGTCAATTCCATGTCCCGGGGGTTGCTGAGCTGTTGTTCCAGCAGGCGCAAGCCGGAGCGCAGCCGGTGCGAACCGCCGTAGATGGCGCTGCTGCTCGGCGCGTCGATCTTCAGGAGGCTGCCGAGGCTGGTCTCGATGTCTTCGGGATTGGCCTGGCCGCGACGGGCGATATCGCGCACCAGTTCGACGGCTTGCAGCAGGCCGGCCAGGGCGATGGTGCGGTCGTGATCGGTCTGAGGCATAAGTCGGCGTACGGTGAGTTAAGCCAGGGCGGTTTCGATGACGCCGCCGCCCAGACACTCGTCTCCGAGATAGAAGACGACGGCTTGACCGGGCGTGATGGCGCGCTGCGGGCTATCGAAACGAACGTCGAGCCCGGTTTCGTCGGCGATCTCCAGCCAACAGGGCTGATCGGCTTGGCGATAGCGGATGCGGGCCTGACAGCGCAGCGGCGACGCCGGCGCGAAACCCGCGGTCCAATGGGGTTGGGACGCGCGCAGCCGCCGGTGGAACAGCGCCGGATGATCGTGGCCTTGGGCGACGATCAGCGTATTGTGCTCCAGATCCTTGGCGGCCACATACCACGGCTCGCCGCTGCCCTCGCGCCGCCCGCCGATGCCCAAACCTTGCCGCTGGCCGATGGTGTGGAACATCAGGCCGCCGTGTTGGCCGAGCAGCTCGCCGTCGGCCGCGCGGATCGGGCCGGGCTGCGCGGGCAGATAGCGGCTCAAGAATTCCCGGAACGGCCGCTCGCCGATAAAGCAAATGCCGGTGCTGTCTTTTTTGTCGTGGGTGACGAGGCCGGCCGCCGCCGCCCGTTCCCGCACCGCTCGCTTGTTCAGATCGCCCAGCGGAAACCAGGCGCTGGCCAACTGCGCTTGATCGAGGCCGTGCAGGAAATAGCTTTGATCCTTGGCGGCGTCCCGGCCCTTGAGCAGGGCATAGCGGCCATCCTGAAGCCGGCAACGCGCGTAATGGCCGGTGGCGATGCGATGCGCGCCCAGGCGGCGGGCGTGATCGAGAAAAGCCTTGAATTTGATCTCGGTGTTGCAAAGCGTGTCGGGATTGGGCGTCCGCCCCTTGCGATATTCGTCCAGAAAGCGACGGAAGACGCGCTCCTGATAATCCGCCGCGAAATTGACTTGATGCAGGGGAATGTCCAGCGTCTCGCACACCGCGCGCGCATCCTCCAAGTCCTCGGCCGCGCTACAGTAGCCGCTTTCGTGACTGTCTTCCCAGTTCTTCATGAACACGCCATGCACTTCAAAGCCCTGTTCGACCAGCAACAGCGCGGCGACCGAGGAATCCACGCCGCCGGAGAGACCGACCACTATACGGGTGTTGGGCATGGACGATAAGGGAAACGGCGCGTTCGACGGGTTAATATGGGGCAGCGCGTATGATAGCAGACCGGCGGCGCGCGGATAGCGCCAGCGGGGGTCTTGCGCGATAAAGCGAGCAAGGGCCGAAGCGGGTCCTCCGGCCCAGGGATTGCGCCAAAAAGCTTGCGGCTTCTGGCGCGAGCGCCAGAACGGGTCAACCGTCCGGGACGGGATTTACTTCTTGGTGAGCGGCAAGCTTTCCTGAACCAGCTTGTCGAACTCCGATTTGAACTGCGAGGTCAGCGCCGATAACGCCTTGCTGTCGTCCATGAATTTCTGCTGCAAGCTGCCGATGGCGGCCGACTGGCTGGTCAGGAAGGACTGCAAGCTATCGGGATCGCTGATGTCGGCGGCGGCCTTCATCCGGTCCATTGCCAGATCGATATACGATTGCAGCGCATTCATCTGAAAATTGACCAGCGCTTCCAGGTTGGCGGCCGACAGCTTGTTCGCTTTAACGACCGGCTGCAAAAAGCTCTGATAGTGTTTGCTCAGTTCATCACTGCTCATGCGGAGTCTCCACAAGGGGTTGAAAAAATCGGTGAGATCGATCGTGAAGTTGGCGATAGGATAGCGAATAGTTTGCTGCATTGCAATATAATGCTCGATTCCTGGATGGATACAGTAATTCTCGGTTGACTAAACGCCTTGGCGGCATGAAAAAACCAGCAGATAATAACAACCCTCTTACAGAAGATAATCCGTGAATGTGGTTTAAAAACCTGACACTTTTTAAGTTCATCGAACCGTTTGCGCTCAGCGACGGGCTGGCGGCGCGCCTGGAGCGCTTTGCCTTCCAACCCTGTCTCAGCCACCAGCCCAGCGTCGCCGGCTGGGTGCCGCCACTGGGTCGGAAAGCGGTCGATTTGCTGCACGGCGTGGCGGGAAAAGCGCTGGTGTGCTTGCGCACCGAAGAAAAGCTGTTGCCGGCCAGCGCGCTCAATCAGGCGGTCGCGGAGCGGGTCGCCCTGGTGGAAGACCAGCGGCAACATCCGGTGCGACGCCGGGAAAAACTGGAGATGCGCGAGCAGCTTTTACACGAGTTATTGCCTCGCGCGCTGAGTCGCAGCCGGCACGGGTACGCTTATCTGGACCCCGCGAACGGCTGGCTGGCGGTGGATAGCGCCAGCCCGCGCGGGGTCGAGGAAATCACCGGGTTTCTGCGCAAAACGCTGGACACGCTGCCGATCGCGCCGCCCAGGGTCCAAAATTCGGTGACGGGCGTCATGACCGCTTGGCTGGGCCAAGGGCGCGCGCCGGCCAATTTCAGCTTGGGCGATAGCTGCGAGCTGCGCGAACCCGGCGAATCCGGAGGCGTGGTCCGCTGCCGGGGCCAGGATTTGACCGGCGATGAAATCGGCGCGCATCTGGCGGCGGGCAAGCAGGTGGCGCAGTTAGGCCTGATTTGGAACCAGCGGGTGGCGTTCGTGCTGGACGAAGCCCTGGTCTTGCGGCGCTTGCGTTTTCTCGATGTCGTGCGCGAGTCGCTGCGGGATGATGCGACCGGTTCGGCCGAGGCGGTGTTCGACGCCGAATTTGCGTTGATGGCCGGCGAGCTGGAGTTGCTGATACCGAGTCTGTTGAGCCTTTTTGGCGGTGAAAGCCCATGATCGAGGCGAACCGCGCATGGGCTGGCGCGCGCGGCCGACCCTCCTCCGATCAACCGGCGCGGCGCGGCGCTGACGGGGGGTTTTCCAGCGTGCCCCGCCGGTCCGCCGGCTTGCGCCAGCGCGGCGTGAGGCGATCTTGCGACCGCGGCATTCTTCGGCAACACATTCTGGCTCGCAAGGGTCGCCCATGACGATTTGGCAAGTGTCGAGTTGGTTGGTTTTGGTTGGAGTGGCGCTGCTGATCGCGATGGCCGGCTGGTTGCTGCTGCGTTTCAGCCAGTCCCGCAAGCGGGCGGCCGAGCAGCGGACCCTGGCCTTCAGGCAGGCCGCCGCCGCCGCCCGCGCGGCGGTGCAAAGCGAGGCGGAAGCGCGCCTGGCGGCGGAGAGCGAGGCCGCCGCGCGCACGGCGGCGGAACGGCTGGCGGCCAAGCGGGCGGCGGTGGAGCGGGCGGCATTGGAGCGGGCCATTCAGGAAAAATCCGCTTTGGAGCAGGCCATCACCGAGTGGGCGGCGGCCGAGCAAGCGGAAAGCGAGCGGGTGCAACTGCATCGGACCCATGCCGACCAACACGAATCCGAGCAAATGGAAGCCCGGATGCAGGCCGTGGAAGAAGCCATCGCCGAGTGGCTGACGGCGGAACAGGCCGGCCATCGTTTGAGCGCCGCCGTCGCGCCCGCGAGCGGGTCCAAGAAGGGCTACACGCGCACGGAAGCGATTCATCAGCAAATCCGCCTGACCGCCGAGCGAGTGGACAAAGAGGCCCAGGACCTCGATTTCATCAAGAACCGCATCGAAACCGGGGTCGATTTTTTGCCTCTGGAATTCAAGCAAACCATCGAAGAATGGAAAAAAGGCCAAATGCTGCGGCACACCACCTTTGACGATCTCAAACTTAAATTTCGCTACAAGGCGTATTCGATCGAGGACGGTTACGAGCTGCTCTACCGCTACAGCGACTGGCTGGTTCAACAACGGCAAAAGCTTCGGGTGTTTATCCGCCTGCTGGGGACGTCGGTAGAGGAGAAAGAGAGCATTCAGGCCGCTATCGAGCGGGCCGAACAGAACGAGCGCGAAAAATATCTGGAAATGAATGTCGATGTGATCTTCGCCCTCCACGATGTCCGCGTGGTTCTAGGCAAGCTCATCGGCATGGAGACGATTCTCAACGAGCTGGAAATCGTCTGCCGCAAACGTTCCGAACAGATCATCGCCCCCTCCTGGGAAGCGAAAGGTTCGCTGTAGCGAACCGCCCGCATCGCCGGACAAGCGCGCGCGAATTCGCCCGGCCGACGACCGGGACTTCGACCTCGGCGGTTTGTCCGGCCTGCCGGCACCGGCGGCGCGCCGCTTTTCGAGATCGCGCAAACAGCGGCGCAATTCCCGCCAATGTGGCTATAATCCTTGCAGTGAACGGGTGACGAGAGGGTTTGTGCGCCCGGTCTTGGCAATTCGTGCCTTCGATTGCGATATCATCAAAACACCAACCGTTCGGTAGCTCACGACTGAAAGAGAGGGAGGCGCTCATGCGTAAAGTGCTGTCACTGCTATTGTCCGTATGCTTATGCTCGTTTGGGGTTGGCGCTTGGGGCGCCGAAAAAACCTTGAAACTGGGCGTCATCGCCGAACTGACCGGCGACATGCCGGCGGTGGGAACCTCTTGCAAGAACGCCGCCGAAATGGCGGTCAAGGAAATCAACGCCGCCGGCGGCTTGCAAGTGGGCAAGCAAAAAATGAAGGTCGACCTGGTGGTG
>JAEUPW010000086.1 GCA_016790045.1 Candidatus Competibacteraceae bacterium | reverse complement strand
CGGCTGCTGGAGGACCGGCTGGAGCCGGCGGTGCGGGCGGGGGCGGGGCGTTACAGCGTCAACCTGCTGGAGGTGATCGACCGGGCCTTGGCCGTCCAGCCCGAGCAGCGCTTCCCTTCCGTCCCCCTCTTCCAGGCCGCGCTGGAAGACGATAGCGACGATACGATTATTCTGGGCCCGCTGTTGAAAACCGGTCGCCGCTTGGGACAAGAGCCGAAAAAGCCGCCGTCAACCCCTCTGTTCGTGACCTCGACGCCCAAAGCTTTCGACGGCGATCGCTTGGCGATTCTCCCGCCGCTCAAAGCTCCTCAGGGCTTGGCGGACAAGCCTCAGCCGAGATGGCGCTGGCCGGTTCGGTCAATCGCCCTGCGGGCGCGCTCTTGGCAAGCCAATCGCGCCGCGATCGGCGGATCGCTGCTGGCGACGGCGCTGGCCGTTTTGGCGGCCGGCTGGTGGGGGTTCGCCCGGATTCCGCCCGAGGAAAGCGCGCTGTCTGGGCGCTCCATAGCATCGCCACGGTCCGGGGAAAGCGCTGTTTTGCCTCCCGCAGCCGTCGAGGGGGACAAAGTGAGTATGGCGGAACCGCTGCGACCGGCTCCTTTGGAACTCCGGCCAGCGCCTTTAGCGTCCGGGCCTTCCGTCTCGGCCACCGAAACCGCGACCGCAAGCTTGCCGGCGGCTTCCTCTCGGCCCGAAAGCGCGGCCGAATCCGCGCCTTCGGCCAGCGCGACCGCGCCGTCGGCGATCGCGTACGCGCCGCAGCCTTCGGGGTCGCCGGAGCCCGTTCCTGCCGAGCGGGCTGTATCGCAGCCGCAGCCGACGGTCGAACCGTCCCGCCAAAATCATGTTGCCGTAACGGAGTCGTCGTCCGCCGCACCGCTTGCCGCTCAGCCCGATCCGCTGGAGCAGCCGAAGCCGACGGTGGAAATGCTGCCCCGCCAGGATTCGCAAGCCGCGACCGAGTTGCCGCCTGTCGCGCCACCGGTGCCAGCGGCTCTGCCGCACGAGGCCGAGGGAGCGTCAACGCCCGACCTGACCGCTGCAACCGCCCCTGTAACGCCGGCGGAAAGACCGATCTCCAAGCCGGATGTCGCCGGCGGCGCGGCCGAGCCGACCGGGACATCCAGAAGCGCATCCGTCGGTAGGCCACAGACAGACTCTGCCGCCAGATTGCCGCTGAAGCCCGCGCCGAACGCCAGCAGGACCCGGCCCCGAGCAGCTTCGGCTGCCCAGCCTGCCCGCACCGCGCGACGTGCGGGTTCGCGCAAACCGGCGCAGACGCAAGTGGGCCGGATCGAAGCGGAGCCGTCGTCGCGAGAGAATCCGCCGAAGAAAGCGAATGTCGGCAACCCTTGGGAATCACCGACCTCGACGGGGTTCAACCAGAAATGAAAATGCCTCGGTGGCCTTTTTTTCGCTTGGGGAGCGGCCGGCGCGCACCGGAAGTGGTCTTGGTCAAGGCGCGCTTTATCCGCACCGATTCCTTGGGAAAAGGCCACCTTCACTTGCGTTCGCCGCTGTGTCGGGTCGGGCGAGCGCCCGAGAATGACATTTGCTTCGAAAACGACTCGGTTTCCGGCTATCACGCCGAAATCTATCACCTGCCTAACGACGCTTTCCAGATTTGCGATTTGGATTCGACCAACGGAACCTGGGTGAACGGCAAACGGATCCAAACTACAATTTTGCAGAACGGCGATATCGTGGAAATGGGGGAAGTGCGCCTGCACTTTCGCATGGGTGACGATTGGGCCCGGGACGAAGCGCCCACCTAGGAAAGCAGCATTCACACAGGAAACACGTTATGCCCCTTTACCGAAGTTTGGATAAACTTGCCGCAGTCCCGGCGAGGGTCGAGCCCACCCGTCTGATCACCCGTTCCGCGCCGGGAGCCAAAGCGCGATCAAAAACGGTGAGGGCGCCGGCGCGCACGCAACCGGCGCCCGCCGATCCGGCCAAAAGCGATCAAGTGAGCCCGGTGGTCGGTTGGCTGGCGGTGATCTCGGGTCCGGGACGCGGGCAAGTGCTCGGCCTGCACTACGGGGTCAACGATATCGGGCGCGGGGCCAGGGCGCGGGTCCGCCTGGATTTTGGCGACCCTTTCATCGCGCTCGACAATCAGGCCGCCATCATTTACACCGCCAGTTCCCGGCGTTTTTATTTGCAGTCCATCGCCTCGGAAACGTGGCTGAACGAGCGGCCCGCCCAAGACTCGGTCGAATTGACCGGCGGAGAGGTGCTGCAACTCGGCCAGACCCGGTTGCGGTTTGTGCCGCTGTGCGGCTCGGATTTCGATTGGCGGGACAACGCCTGAGCCGAGGGGCCTATGAGGGCGTGGATTCACGATGAAAACCGGGATCAAGGTTGCCGCGTCCGTCAGGAAGACGATTATGGGGTGTTCGAGCTGCCGCCTCAACTCGAAGCCGGAGAGCTGTTGCTGGTTCTCGCCGACGGCATGGGCGGGGAACAGGCCGGGGCGTTTGCCAGCGCTTTGGCGGTGAGGGGCTTCATCGAAACCTACGATGCGCTGCCGGCCATCTCGATTTCCGATCGGCTCGAACGCACGTTGCACTATGTGAACGAGCGCATGGCGCTGGAGGTGGCGGCCGACCCGCAGAACCTGCGCGGAATGGGTTGCACCCTGCTGGCGGTCGTGCTGACCGAACAGAGCTTGCACTGGATCAGCGTCGGCGATTCGCCGCTGTGGCTATGGCGGCGGGGGCGCTTGCGCCGTTTGAATCAGGATCACGCCTATCGCAGCGTGCTCGCGGAGCGGGTGAGCGCCGGAGAGATGACCCCCGACGAGGCCGCCAACCATCCCGAACGCAACGCCTTGATCAGCGCCGTGACCGGCGAAACGCTGGAATTGGTGGACCTGTCCCACCAGCCGTTCGCGCTCAAGCCCAACGATCAAATCCTGCTCGCCAGCGACGGCATTCTCACCTTGACCGAACGCGAGATCTGTAGAATTTTGAAATCCGCGTGCGGCTCCGGCTCGCCTTGCCAGTCTTTGCTGGCGGCGGTGACGTCTCACCAAAACCCCCAACAAGATAATACGACCGTGCTGTGGGCCAAGCACGGGCCAAGCCCCGCGGCCGAATCGTTTTGGCGTCAGCCCTGGGTGCGCAACACCTTGCTGTTCGGCCTTCTGGCCTCGGTGCTGCCCGGCGAGGGCTGAGCGGGCCATTCGAGTTCAAACGTCTGGCTTGAACGGGGCCGGCCGTTCCAGCCACGCCAGCAGCTCGCCCGGCTTTTCCAGCACACCGTCGGCTCCCCAGTCTCGCGGCCGATCCTCGGGACCCAAATAACCGAAGCCCGCCACCAAAGTCCGCATTCCCGCCCGTTGGCCGGCGATGATGTCGCGCTCGGCGTCGCCCACGTACCAGGAGCGTTGCGGAGACGCGGCTAGCCGGTCGCAGGCGTGCAGCAGCGGTTCGGGATCGGGCTTGGCTTTGCTCAGCGTATCGCCGCTCACCACACAGGCCGCGCGCGACCACAGCCCGAGCCCTTTGAGCAGCGGTTCGGTCAGCCAGCCGGGTTTGTTGGTGACCACGCCCCAGACGATGGCGCGGCTTTCTAGCCGGGCCAACACCTCGTCTATGCCGGGAAACAGCGCCGATTCCACGGCGATGGCGGCGCGATAGCGCCGGAGAAAGCGCCGGTTGAGTTCCGGGTAGGCGGGATCGTCAGGCAGCACGCCAAAAGCGGTTTTCAGCATGCCCGGCGATCCTTGGGACACCGTGAGCCGGATGCTGTCGACCGGCAAGGGCGCCAGCTCGCGCTCGGCGCGCAACCGGTTCAGAGCGGCGGCCAGATCGGGGGCGGTGTCCACCAAGGTGCCGTCCAGATCGAACAGGACGCACGCCGGCGGCTCGCGAGCGCGCTCGGCCAAAGCGCTCATGCCGGATCGGCCGGCCGACAATGCATGAGATAGTTGACGGAAACGCCCGCACCCAGCCAATAGCTGCGCAGCAGAGGGTTGTAATGCATCCCGGTCAGATGCTGGAGGTCGAGGCCAGCGGCTCGCGCCCAGGCGTCCAATTCCGAGGGGCGGACAAACTTGCGGTAATCGTGAGTGCCCTTGGGCAGCAGCCGCAACAGGTATTCCGCGCCGATCACGGCGAGCAGATACGATTTGGGATTGCGGTTGATGGTCGAGAAAAACGCATGGCCGCCCGGTTTCAGCAGGCGGGCGCAGGCGTCGATGGTGAGCGCGGGGTCGGGGACGTGCTCCAGCATCTCCATGCAGGTCACGATATCGAAACTGGCCGGCTCGCTTTCCGCCAGCGCCTCGGCGGTGATGCGCCGGTAATCCAGCGCCGCGCCGGATTCCAACTGGTGCAGGCGCGCCACCGCCAGCGGCGCTTCGCCCATGTCGATGCCGGTGACTTGCGCGCCGCGCAGGGCCATGCTCTCCGCCAGGATACCGCCGCCGCAACCCACGTCCAGCACCCGTTTTCCGGCCAATCCGCCGCCACGTTCGTCGATATAGTTCAAGCGCAGCGGATTGATGTCATGCAAGGGCTTGAATTCGCTGTCCGGGTCCCACCAGCGACTGGCGAGTTGTTCGAATTTGGCGATTTCCTGAAAATCCACATTGGGGTTGGCGGTGGTCATGGCGTAATTCCACGGGCTATCCGGGTTTGGCGGAAGAAGAAGGGCTGGGGTTGACCGAAAAAACCTGAGTTTTTTATACGGGATGTTCGGCGGTAATTTTGCGCCGCCAGTCGCGGGCGCGCCGGATTAGATCGGCGCAATCCAGCGTGGTCAACTGGCGCTCGGCCAACAGCCGCCGGCCGGCGACCCAGGCATCGGTCACCTGATGCCGGCCGGTCGCGTAAACCAGTTGCGAGATAGGATGATAAACCGGTTCGGTTTCCGGTTGTTCGAGATCGACGGCGATGAGATCGGCGGATTTGCCCGGTTCCAGCGAACCGGTTTCGGCGTCCAGGCCGAGCGCGCGCGCGCCGTTGAGTGTCGCCATCCGCAGCACCCGCGCGGCGGGCAGCACGGTGGCGTCGCCGGCCACGCCCTTGCCGAGCAAGGCGGCGGTGCGCAGTTCGCCAAACATGTCCAGATCGTTGTTGCTGGCCGCGCCATCGGTACCGATGGCGACAGTGACGCCGGCGGCGTCCAGGCGCGCGGTCGGACAGAAACCGCTGGCCAGCTTGAGGTTGGATTCGGGACAGTGGGCCACATGAGCGCCGGCTTGCGCCAAGCGCTCGATTTCGGCCGGCTCCAACTGGGTCATGTGCACCGCCACCAGGCGCGGGGTCAACAGCCCCAGTCGCTCCAGGCGCTCCAGCGGCCGACAGCCCCGTTGGGCTTGAAAGCGGGCCACTTCGGCGGCGGTTTCGTGAGCGTGAATGTGGACGGGAATGTTCAAATCGCCTGCCAAGCGCCCGATTTGGGCCAGTGCCGGTTCCGACACCGTGTAAGGCGCATGGGGCGCAAAAGCGGTATGGAGCAGCGGCTCGGAACGCAGCGCATCGTGCAACTGCAAGCCCTTGGCCAAATACTCATCCATGGTTTGGGCGTAGCCGGTCGGAAAATCGAAGGCGATCAGGCCCACGCAGGCGCGTATCCCGCACGCGCGCGCGGCGTCGGCCACCGCGTCGGGAAACATGTACATGTCGTTGAAGCAGGTGGTGCCGCCCCGCAGCATTTCCGCCATGGCCAGCAGCGCCCCGTCACGGACGAAATCGGCTCCAGCCCAACGCGCCTCGACCGGCCAAATATGCTCCTGCAACCACGTCATCAGCGGCAGATCGTCCGCCAGACCCCGCAGCAGGGTCATGCTGGCGTGGGTGTGCGCGTTGATCAAACCCGGCAGCAAAACGTGGCGATCGAGATCGAGGGCGAGCTTGGGCCGGTAACGGGCGAGGGCTTGCGCGCGCGGCAAGATCGACAGGATGCGGCCGTCCTGGATCGCCAGCGCGTGCTGTTCCAGAGCTTGGTTTTCCGGTTCGACCGGAACGATCCAGCGGGCGTTGAGCAGGGTGTCGATGGCTTGCGGCATTCGCGGTTCTCCGAGCGTGATCGGATTATAAGCTCGAAGACGGGAATAGATGTACCCGTCCACCGGTCGCCGGCTGATCCTTAAAAACAGCAAGGAGCCTGTGGAGGGGATCACCTTTGCGGCTACGGTCAAGCCTTCGATGACACCCTGTTGCTCGCCGCTAGACTGGGAGCCTATCTCGAACTCAACATAAACGGCGGAAGCGACGATTTCAGTGTTGAGCCACTGGCCGGCGAGATGGCAAGGCCGACTTTAAGTGCTCGTGGGCTCTAAAGAAAAATTTCAGCCCGATTTCTCGATCCCGGCACTTTATTTCAACTGTTTCAATACGTCTTTAAGCCAAGCCCTTCGGCTATCGATGAGGTCGGCAAAAGGGGCGGCGAAGATTCGAACTAGGCCGGCCGGCCAGTCTCATCTCAATGGCAGGGTGGAAATGATTGATACAAATTGCCGGTCGGACGAAATCGAGCGGAAACAGGCGGCCGGTATGCTTCGCGTGAATTTCATCTTATCGGTCCTTTACTGCCAAAAATGTCGGCGGCGGCTTTTGATGCGGCGGGACGTTGCGGTTAGGCGCTGGAGCTATCGTGGTGATCAATGGCATACGTGTGGAAATGCTGCCTGGACACAGCACGGGCAATGCCTGCTTTCTGACCGGATCGGCTATCGCTTATGAGGGTACCGTCGATACGGACCTCAACCCGGGCCTCTACAAGCTGACCACCCAAAAAGCTTTGCAGAAATGGGTCATCAATGGGGTCAATGGCGGAATCCGCTTCATTGTCGAACTCGACGGAGCGGACCCCTGGACGCTCGACTATGCTCCCGGATTGCGCCTGGAGGTCATCAGCAAGGGACAAATCCTCAATCCCAACGAAGAAATGCTCGACGGCATCGGCCCGGACGCCTATCGGCACGACCCCAAGTACATCGATCGCGTCACCGCCGGCCATTACGATGTCGCGACCGGCAAGTTCACCGTCGATCACGAAGACGGCAGCGTCATTGAACTGGACTACGCCGCCATCGTCAAACACCTCCAGCAGCCGAACGTGGGCAGCGCGACGATGTACGTCTATTACCGCAACCTCCAGAACTACAAAATCTATCCGCGCCTGTTAGACAAAGCTACCGCGCCCAATATCGCCAGCATGGTGCTGGAAACCGAGCAGGCGCGGCCGAGCGCGGAGGGGTTGGCGCGGCTGGGACGTTTTTTGCTAGAACTGGTCAAAGTGCGATCGAGCGCATCGGCAGTCGGTCACGTGGCGGGACAAGTCCCGGCCCGATCTGCGGAGGCGACTTGGAAAGCGGTTCCCAAGACTTCGGCCAGTTTAACGCGCAAGCTGATTCCGGGCATGACCGGCGGGAATAGGCCCTCGGCTAACCTGCGCTACGCTTCCGGCGATCTGTTGCAAGCGGGTGTGCAAGATACCCAGGGTAAAGTCATTTACCGGGTCGATCAGATGATCGCCGTGGGTGCGGACGCCAGGACAGTCAAGGCCGCGCACCGCAGCTTGATCGTCGCGGCAGCCCAGGAAGCCAGACGGATGGGTCAAGCGACGTTCAAAATGCTTGGCATTCAAGCCAACCACAACGCCCGACGGCATTTCGACAAACTGGCGCGAGAGGTCGGCGTCCCCAATTCCGGCAAACAGTTTCCGAGCAGCTTGCCCATGGCGTATCCCAATTATGAAGTCACGCTCAGCGTCGATAAGGTGCTAGCCACCAACGTACCTTGACAACAGCGCAGCCTCGGTCTCAGATCCGGTCAAGGGGTCAGCAAGCTCGTTGCTCTAACTCGGTTGCGGTAATGATCGCGCTCATCGATAACCCGATCCACATGAACGTCACAATACGATCGGCCAAGGTGGAGGATGTGGAGGCTTTATTCGCCGTGCGCACCTCCGTCGTCGAAAACCATCAATCCCGCGAGAAGCTTGCGGAGCTTGGCATAACGGCGAACTCGATTGCGAGTCTGATCCAGAACGCAGCGTATTCCTGCCACGTCGCCACGGACGGTGATCGAATCATTGGATTCTCCATGACCGATCTTTCCGAGGGGTATGTATTCGCGCTTTTCGTGCGACCGGAATACGAATCTCAAGGTATAGGGCGCGGCCTCATGGAGCTAACGGAGGCCGCCGCGCGCGCTTGGGGCGTCAGCACGCTTTGGCTTTCGACAGGTGATGATCGGGCGTTGCGAGCCTATGGGTTTTATCGACATCTGGGCTGGCGCGCCGACGGCGTTCTTGAAGACGGTCAAATCGTTTTCCGCAAGCGGCTTGCGGGCGATGGCTGATGGCGCGTTTTGGCAGTGATCCCTGCCGAAGCTCAGCGGTTTTGCCGGGATGGCCGATGGATGGTGTCCGGGGTTACCGGTCGATTTCGGCCTACAACCAAGATAAAAAACGCCCCGGGAAACCGGGGCGCGGATGAAGCGATTCAGGCAAACCCGGCGATCACTCGCGGCACATCTCGGTCAGCGTGGTGATTTCCACCCGACGGTTCTGCGCGCGGCCTTCCGGATTGTCGCGGCCGTTGGGCAGGGTATTCGGCGCGACCGGCTGCGATTCGCCCATGCTGCTGGTGGTGAGCTTGCCGGCGGTCACATTGCGGGAAGCCAGATAGCTGGCCACGGTGTCGGCGCGGCGTTGGCCGAGGCGCATGTTGTAGGCGTCGGTGCCCTTGGCGTCGGTGTGGCCGACGATCTTGACCGTGGAAACCCGTTCGGCCCGGTTGATGTCGGAGGCCAACTGGTCGAGCCTGGCGCGGCCGCGCGGCTTCAGCTCGGAGCGGTCGAAGTCAAACAGCGTGTCGGTGCCCAGGGTGATTCTTTCGCACTGCGGAGGAGCGGGTTCGACCGCCACGGCGCCGCCGCATTCCGGCACGTCCTTCTCGGGGGTCCACCAAGGGGTGCGGATGCAGCGGCCGTACGGGTCCTTGACGATCTTGTCCCAAGGATCGACCGCGTAGATGCAACCGTACTTGTTGATCGCGTGAGCGGGCAGGGCGGCAAATAACATCACCGAGGCAGCCAAGCCCAAGCCAAGCTTATGGAGTTTCACTTTCATCGATATACTCTCCCAATAGACACCAAAAATTTCTGTGCGCGACACGTCTCAATCTCGGGTCGCGGCAGGAACCGGAGTCGGTCGAACCGCGATGATATCCGCTCGGCCAGTCCATCCGACCTTTGGATGCCGCAAATAGCAAACCGGCCGGTCATGATGCGTAATGATACAACGTTGTGTCAGAATTGCAAAAAATGTTGTGCCAACAATAAATGACCTAATTTTGCGCGCTATCTCGGCATTTTGGCAAGAGATTTTTGCATTGGCGGCCCCGTTTTGACCCTGTATTAAGATCGCAACACGCCTACTATTTTAGTCGTATAGCAAAAATTGCCCAATCGAACGCACGATGTCGCCCCAATCCGATGATCGGGTCCGCGCCGTGATCTGGCGCGAAGATGCCCTTGAATTGCTGGACCAGCGCCTGCTGCCGGGCGAGCTTCGGTATCGCCGCCTGTCGGGCGCAGCGGAGGTCGCCCAGGCGATCCGCGAGATGGTGGTGCGCGGCGCGCCCGCCATCGGCATCGCCGCCGCCTACGGCGTGGTGCTGGCGGCGCGCGCTTGTCGTGCCCGAGACCCCGAGCGCTGGCGCGCGCTCGTGGCCGACGATTTGGCGTTGCTGGCGGCGGCCCGGCCCACGGCGGTCAATTTGTTCTGGGCGTTGCGGCGCATGGAGCGCGTCATGCGGGAACCGGTCGCCGATCCGCTCGCGCGTTTGCTCGACGAAGCGCGGGCCATCCATCGGGAGGATATCGCGGCCAACCGGCGGATGGGGCAACTGGGTGCCGCTTTATTGAAGGAGCGTGGCGCGGTGATCACCCATTGCAACGCCGGAGCGCTCGCCACCGGCGGTCACGGCACCGCGCTCGGGGTGATCCGCGAGGCTTACGCGGCCGGCTTGATCGAACGGGTCTATGCCGACGAAACCCGACCGTGGCTGCAAGGCGCGCGCTTGACCGCATGGGAATTGGTGCAAGATGGCATTCCGGTGACGTTGTTGGCCGATGGCGCGGCGGCGGCGTTGCTGCGACGCGGCGGAATTCGCTGGGCTATCGTGGGGGCGGATCGGATCGCGGCCAACGGCGATGTCGCCAACAAAATCGGCACTTATCATTTGGCGCTGGCCGCGCGCTATCATGGCGTGCGCTTCATGGTGGTGGCACCGACTTCGACGGTCGATCTGAGCCTTGCGAACGGTTCCGCGATCCCGATCGAACAGCGCGCCGCCGAAGAATTGCTGGAATTGGGCGGGCAGCGGGTCGCGGCGGTTGGCGCGGAGGTGTGGAATCCATCCTTCGATGTGACGCCCGCCGCATGGGTCGATGCCCTGGTGACGGAACGGGGCGTGGTGCTGGCGCCGGATACGGTCAAAATGGCCGAGCTGATGGCCGACTGAGCGAGCGGCGAGCCGCCGCCGCGCGTTCGCCGGGTTGCCGGGATCGGCTAGGGGCTTGCCGGGGAGAGGCGGGCGGAGCGCATCCGGTGGCTCCGCCGCCGCGAGGGGGTTACAGCGCCAGGGACTTGCCCTTCGAGCCCAGATCCTGAAAGGCTTCATTCAGCCGGGCGATCATGTTTTCTTCCGCCGCGCGCAGATACTTGCGCGGGTCGTAGTACTTCTTGTAAGGCTTGTCGGTTTCCGGATCGACCTGATACAGGAAGGCTTTGGGGTTGTCGGTGACGAACTTGCCGATGGCTTCGGAGTAGGCGAATTGCAAGTCGGTGTCGATGTTCATCTTGAACACGCCGTAGCCGACCGCCTCCGTGATCTTATCCTTTTCGGAACCCGAACCGCCGTGGAACACCAAGTTCAGCGGTTTGGCGGGCGTCTTGTGACGCTGTTCGATCAAGCTCTGGGAATTCTTGAGAATTTCCGGGCGCAGCTTGACGTTGCCGGGCTTGTAGACGCCGTGGACGTTGCCGAACGAGGCGGCGACCGAGAAATGGCCGATCGGCGACAGGCGCTCGTAGGCTTGCAGCACGTCGTCCGGCTGGGTGTAGAGGTGGGAGTTGTCGGCGCTTTCATCCATTTCCTTGCCGATGCCATCTTCCTCGCCGCCGGTGACGCCCAGCTCGATTTCCAGGCTCATGTTCAGCGGGGCCATGCGCTTGAGGATGCGGGCGCATTCGTTGAGGTTGAACTCCATCGACTCTTCCGACAGGTCCAGCATGTGCGAGCTAAACAGGGGTTTGCCGTGCTGTTTGAAAAACGCCTCGCCGTGATCCAGCAGCGCTTCGACCCAGGGGATCAAACCTTTGTTGGCGTGATCGGTGTGCAGCACCACGCACACGCCGTATTGCTCGGCCAGCAAATGCACGTGCTGGGCGGCCGAGACACCGCCCAAAACCTTGGCCTTGAAGCCGTCTTTCATGCCTTGGCCGGCGTAGAACTGAGCGCCGCCGTTGGAAAGCTGGACGATGACGTCGGCCTGGTTCTTGGCCGCCGCTTCCAGCACCGCGTTCACGGTGCTGCTGCTGCTGACGTTGACTGCGGGCAGGGCGTAGCCGCCCGCCTTGGCGGCGGAAACCAAGGTCAAATAGTCTTTGCCAGTAACCACACCAGGTTTGAGTTGCGCCATGAACGGATCCTCTCTTCGCGAATAGTTATGATGGAACGACTGGGGAATACTGGAGTCAGTATAGCTTCTACGCTGTCGCCATCAAAGCCGGACCCATCATTGGCGCCAGCGAGCCCGAAGGCCAGGGAGGTTTGCCGTTGGCGGATCGGGCGCGGAGATTGATCCGGCGCGGGCGCCGCTTCAAAATAACCTCTTAAAAAGCGTCTTTTCCCAGTGTCTGCCACGTTCTCCCGAGGAGGCGTCACCATGAGCAAAATCGCTGAACTTCTTGGCCCTAACGCCGAAAGCCTGTTGAGCCACACCTGCAAGACCATCCCCAAGGAATCCTTGCATCTGCCTGGACCCGATTTCGTGGATCGCATTTTCGCCGGCACGGACCGCAACAATCGCGTCTTGGGCAATTTGCAGCGCATGTTCGGCACGGGTCGTCTGGGCGGCACCGGATTCCTGTCGATCCTGCCGGTCGATCAGGGCATCGAGCATTCGGGCGGCGCGAGCTTCGCCAAGAACCCGCTGTATTTCGATCCCGAAAACATCGTGAAACTCGCCGTCGAAGGCGGTTGCAACGCCGTGGCTTCGACCTACGGCGCGCTCGGTATGGTGGCGCGCAAATACGCCCATAAAATTCCGTTTCTGGTCAAAATCAACCACAACGAGCTGCTGACTTTCCCCAACAAGGCCGATCAGATCATGTGGGGCACCATCAAGGAAGCCCACGACATGGGCTGCGCCGCCGTGGGGGCCACCATCTATTTCGGCTCCCCGGAAAGCGGCCGCCAGATCGTCGAGGTCAGCCAAGCCTTCGCTGTGGCCCACGAGTTTGGGATGGCCACGGTGCTGTGGTGCTATCTGCGCAACAACGCTTTTAAGACCAAGGAAAAGGATTATCACGTCTCGGCCGATCTGACCGGTCAGGCCAACCATCTCGGCGTCACCATCGAAGCCGATATCATCAAGCAGAAGCTGCCGGAAAATAACGGCGGCTTCGAAGCGCTCAACATGGGCGGTTCCAGCTACGGCAAGTTCGATCAGAGAATTTACTCCGAGCTGTCCAGCGATCACCCCATCGACCTGTGCCGCTACCAGATCGCCAACTGCTACATGGGCCGCGCCGGCCTGATCAATTCCGGCGGCGAATCCAAGGGCGCGGGCGACTTGGAGGCGGCGGTGACCACGGCGGTCATCAACAAGCGCGCCGGCGGCATGGGCCTGATCTCCGGCCGCAAAGCCTTCCAGCGGCCGATGAAGGACGGCGTCGAAATCCTCAACGCCATTCAGGATGTCTACCTCGACCAGAGCGTGACCGTGGCCTGAACGCCGGCCGTTTCGCCGAAGCCTCGCCCTCGCGAGGCTTTTTTGTTTTCCGCCGCGAGCGGTTGTGAGCGCCGAACAAAAACCGGATGCCCGTGTCTCAGTGCGGCGTTCCGTTGCGTCATAAAACTGCAATATCTTTGAGAGGAGATTTCCGATGAAACAGATCGAGCGCGGTTTTCGCCGTTCGCTGGGAGGATGACATGGAAGCCATCATTTGGAATGAACTCACGGCGGGGCTTTATTTGAAGGAGGTCGTAACGGTCATCATGCGGTTGGTGGTGGCCATGGCGCTGGGGGCGATTATCGGCTTGGAGCGAGACGCATCGGGCAAGTCGGCCGGGTTGCGGACGCACATGTTAGTGGCGCTCGGCTCGGCGTTTTTTGTGGTGGTGCCGCTAGAGCTTGGCATGTCGCTCGACGAGGTCGCCCGCATCGCGCAAGGCGTGGCGACCGGCGTGGGATTTCTCGGTGCCGGGGCGATTCTCAAGATCAGCGAGGAAGGCGAAATCAAGGGTCTGACCACGGCGGCCGGCATCTGGGTGACGGCGGCGGCCGGCATGGCGGCCGGAATGGGTCGGATTTGGATCGCCGTTTTGGGGGTGGCCCTGGTGGGGCTCGTGTTGGCCGTGCTCGGCCGGGTTCAGCGAAATTTGCAGTTGAACGAACAAAAGCAAGAACTGAAGGAAGCCGACCCAAAGCCCGCGCCATCGAGCAAAAAGATCGCCGCGCTCAATAAGGAAGAATGAGGGCGTCTGAACCGTTGCGGTTCTAAAAGCCGGCAGCGGCCCGCGCCGCCATCCGACATAAGCGGCATCGGGCTTGCTGGAAGCCGCATCGCCTTGAAGTCTCGATGCGGCTTCTTCCGCGAGCGGCCGTCGATGGCCGCGCGATCCGGTCCCCTGGCCATGCCCGTTCGACGCGATTCCGGGCTTGCGCTCCGCGTCTTGGCGGGTTTGCAGATCGGCGGAATCGGCTTCTAACCGTTCCCGCTCGGTCGCCTCAACGCTTGTCCGCGCCCGCCCCTTTAACGGAAGAGACGTAACCGTTATCGTTCACGCGGATATGGCTGAAAAGCCAACCCTCTAATAGATTTAGCAATTCTTCCGAGGTATCGATGCCGATCTTGTGTCGCGCATTCATTTGGCCGACTTTCTCCACGAAGCGTTTGTGCACGCCCTTATGGACTTCGGTGAGGGGGTAACCCGCCCGTTCCATCATTTTTTCCTCTTCGGCAAAATGCGTGACCGTGTATTGGATGAGATTTTCCATCACCTCACCGATTTTGCCGGTCTCGCGAGCCTGTTTGGCATCATGTAAATCATTGATGTAATGAACGATCTGCTGGTGTTGCTCGTCGATCCATGCAATGCCCGTGTTAAGTTCCTGTGTCCACTGCAGCAAGCTCATAACGGCCTCTTTCGGTTGATTGCGCGGTAGTATGCTTTCAATATTCGAGATTCGAGTAATGTGCTTTTTGAAACATATTAGTAACAAATTAGAAGCAAAATTTAAGCCACCTTAATTGCTCTTGAGGCCGGTCAGCTTGATCGAAGCCGACAAAATTTTTGGATCGCGCCCCAATCAACAGCGCTCTCGGCGGATAGAGGCGCTGGCGAGGATGACTTGCTCGCGCCGCGCCGCTACAATTCTCCCCCTTTGCCGGTTTGGCGCGGAGATCACGCTCATGCAGGAACTCAACCCCTATTTCAATCAGGTCAGCGACTTGCGAGAACGATGTGGTTCTTTGAGGGGGTATCTTTGACTTCGATACCAAGCGCGAGCGGTTGGATGAAGTCAATCGAGAATTGCAGGAACCGGATATTTGGAATCACCCGGACCGGGCGCAAGCGCTCGGCAAGGAACGCGCTCAGTTGGAGGCGGTGGTCGAGCGGTTAGAGCAGCTCGACCGAGGTCTGAACGATGTCGCCGAGCTATTGCTGCTGGTCGGCGAGGAAGGCGATGAGGCGGCCGCCGTTGAAGTCGTCCGCGACCTGGACGGTTACGCCCGCACGGTCGCCGATCTCGAATTTCAGCGGATGTTCTCGGGCGAACTCGATTCGAGCAACGCTTTCGTCGATATCCAAGCCGGCTCCGGCGGCACCGAGGCGCAAGATTGGGCCGAGATGCTGCTGCGGATGTATTTGCGCTGGGGCGAGCGACGCGGTTTCAAGACCGAATTATTGGACGAATCGCCGGGCGAAGTGGCCGGCATCAAAAGCGCCAGCATCCGGTTCGAGGGCGATTACGCCTACGGCTGGTTGCGCACCGAGACCGGCGTCCACCGCCTGGTGCGCAAGTCGCCGTTCGATTCCGGCAATCGCCGGCACACTTCGTTTGCGGCGGTATTCGTCGCGCCGGAAGTCGATGACGACATCGAAGTGGACATCAATCCGGCCGATTTGCGGGTGGACGTGTTCCGCGCCTCCGGGGCGGGCGGCCAGCACGTCAACCGCACCGAATCGGCGATCCGCATCACCCATCTGCCGACCAATATCGTGGTGCAGTGCCAAAACGACCGTTCCCAGCACAAGAATCGCTCGACGGCCATGAAACAGCTCAAGGCCAAGCTG
>JAEUPW010000079.1 GCA_016790045.1 Candidatus Competibacteraceae bacterium | reverse complement strand
GCGCTCCCACGTCACCGTCAACGTCCGCACGCGGGGTTTCATCTGGATCGAGGACCTCATCGATCTGGTGGAGAAGGAAGCCTCCTGCGAGCTTTACGGCCTGCTCAAGCGACCCGACGAAAAGTATGTCACCGAGCGCGCCTACGAGAATCCCAAGTTCGTCGAGGACATGGTGCGCGATATCGCCGCCAAGCTGAACCGGGACGAGCGGGTGGCGGCTTACTCGGTCGAATCCGAGAACTTCGAATCGATCCACAACCATTCCGCCTATGCGATGATCGAGCACGATAAGGAGGCGGCAGCGGATTCGGCGCCGGAAGCGCGGATTTAGAGTCCGCGCGAAAACGCCCCTCGCTCTGCGGGAAAGGGGTTCGCGGTCAGGGGTATTCGGTTTCCGCCATCCGCGCCAGCAAAATCGCTTTCACCGAGCGCCCGGCCCGCGCGCGATAGAGGGGTTTACAGGCGAACCCCGAGGAACGTAGGGTATTGTCAACCGATCCACGGAACCGAGGAGCTTCGCCGATGAAAGCCATCGTTTGCCACGAGTTGAGCGGTCCCGCCGCGCTGCGGCTGGAAGATGTGCCGGAACCGCGTCCCGGACCTGGCCAAGTGCGGGTGCGGGTGCGGGCCTGCGGGATCAATTTCGCCGATAGCCTGATCACTCGCGGGCAGTATCAAATGCAGCCGGATCCGCCGTTCAGTCCGGGTTTCGAAGTGGCGGGTGAGGTGCTGGAAACGGGCGAGGGGGTGACCAATTTCCGGGCCGGCGATCGAGTCATCGCGATCACCCCGCATGGCGGCTACGCCGAGCAGGTGGTGGCGAACGTCAACCGCTGCGTGGCAATGCCGGCCGCGATGCCCTTCGAGCAAGGTGCGGCGTTTCCGGTGGTGTTCGGCACCTCGCACATCGCCTTGTGGCACCGGGCGCGGCTGCGAGCCGGCGAGACGCTGGTGGTGCACGGCGCGTCCGGCGGGGTCGGGCTGACGGCGGTGGCCATCGGCAAGCGGCTGGGCGCGACGGTGATCGCCACCGCCAGCAGCCCGGAAAAATTGGCGGTCGCTCGCGAGCACGGCGCGGATCATCTGATCGACACCGGCCGCGAGGACATCCGCTCGCGGATCAAGGAGTTGACCGATGGGCGCGGCGCGGACGTGGTCTACGATCCGGTCGGCGGCGAGCTGTTCGCCGCGTCCTTGCGCAGCATCGCCTTCGAGGGGCGAATTCTGGTGATCGGTTTCGCCGGCGGCACCGTGCCGCAAATTCCCGCCAACCACCTGCTGGTCAAGAACGTGGACGTGATCGGCCTCAACTGGCCGGCTTACGCAGAGCGCCATCCGGCCGTGATGACCGAAAGTTTCCGCACGTTGATGGATTGGTATCTGGCCGGGGCCATCCGGCCTTACGTTTCGGCGATTTACCCGCTGGAACGGGCGGTGGATGCCCTGGATCAGGTCGTCGCGCGCAAGTCCAGCGGCAAGGTGGTGATCGCGGTGGGCGGGTGAGAGATGGCGCTTGAATTGACGATCCGCCATCTGGGGCGGATGACGCGGGCCACGGCGCGCGGCGGCGACGCGCAGCTCAAAAAATTGCGCGATGCGTTATCGCTCAAGGAATTCCGCGTCATCGTCGAACGGGAGAACCACCTGGAATTGCGCCGCCGAGCGTATTTGACACAGGATGACTGGCCGATGGCGGTCGTGGTGCGCCGCGCCGGCGACCAGTTCGATATCCGCTATTGCCTTTACATTCCCTGGGGCTGGATCGTCGGTTTGGTGCTGTTGGCGCTGGTGGTGTTGCCCTTCGCCGGCATCCCGAACGCGCCGCTGGCGTTCGGGCTGGCCGCAGCGGTGGCGGTCCTGGCGATTTACAAGCAAAAGTTCGATTGCCGGCCGGATGCGCGTTTCTGGCAAGAACGGCCCCGGAAGCGCTGGGGGGAGACCCTGGAGGGGATCGTGCGGGACGCGTTCGCCCGCTCGTAGCCGGATCGCTCAACCGCTCTTGGCGCAGGGGGGGCAGAGAGGATCGTCGAACCGGCTCAGCCGCGCCATGTCCAGCACGGCGATGCGTTTGCCTTTCACCGCGATCAACCCGGATTCGCTCAAACCGTGCAAGATCCGCGACAGCGTTTCCGGCGTCAGATTCAACCGCGAGGCGATGACGTGCTTGCTGGCCGGCAGCTCGAATTCGAC
>JAEUPW010000063.1 GCA_016790045.1 Candidatus Competibacteraceae bacterium | reverse complement strand
TCCTCTGGCTGAGCGCGCTGGCGTGTTTGCTGGGAGCGGGCGGGGTAGCCACGGGCGCCGCATCCGGCGGGGCGGTTCAGGCGGCCGACGCCGAGCCGGTTTCACCGCTGGAGCTGAGCCCGGAAGAGCGCGCCTGGATCGCGGCCCATCCCCGGATCGTCCTCGGCATCGACCAGGATTGGGCGCCGCATATCCTCAGGAAGCCCGACGGCGGCTTTACGGGCATCGACGGCGACATCGTGGCGCGGCTCAACGCGATGCTGGGTACCCGGATCACCTTCGAGACCGGCCGGTGGGCCGACATGGTGGAAAAGCTGAAAACCCGGCAGATCGACGGGCTTTCCGCCGCAGTCGTGCACGAGGAGCGCCGCGCGTTCGCCGATTTCACCCAGCCCTACATGACGCTCCGGAAATACCTCTACGCCAGGAGCGACAATGCCGCCGCCATCCGCACGGTGGAGGATTTGGTCGGCAAACGGATCGGCTACCAGGCCGGCAACCTGTTCGAGCAAAAGACGCTGGCGTCCATTCCGGGCGTGCGCGCAGTCGCGATGGAAGATCCGCAAGCGGAGACCTCCACGGTTCTCAGCGGGGATCTGGACGGTTTTGTCGGCTCGATCATCACCGAGTACCAGCTCCAGAAAAGCGAAGCCGCGCGCCTGCAACCCCTCTTCCGGCTCGGCCGGCCGCTCGATCTGGTCTTCGCGATCCGCAAGGACTGGCCGGAGCTGACGGCCCTGCTCGACAAGGGCATCGCCGCGATTTCGGCGGAGGAGCGGCTGCGGATCAAGGATCGCTACTACCGGGAGATGGAGCGGCGCTTGGTCCAGGTGACGGTCCCGCTCACCGATGCCGAGCGCGCCTGGATCGAGGCGCATCCGCGCATCGCGATGGGCATCGACGCGGGTTGGCAACCCTATATCATCAACAATCCCGACGGCCGTGTGACCGGCATCGAGGGCGAGTTTCTCGCCCGCATCAACGCCCTTACCGGCCTGAACCTGCACATCGAGCAAGGCGTCTGGAAAGACATCGTGGAGCGGGCCAAGCGCAAGGAAATCGATGGCTTGCTGACCTCGACCTACCAGAAGGAGCGGGAGCCGTACTTCCTGTTCAGCGACCCCACGTTCCACGGCTACAAGTGCATTTTCACGCGCAAGGGCGATCTGGCCGTCTACCGGAACATAGACGCCCTGGCCGGCAAGCGGGTCGGCTATCAGGCCGGCAACGCGGCCGAAGAAAAGCTGCTGAAAAGCTACCCGAACCTGGTTTTAGCGCCGAAAACCAACGACGCCGAACTGCTGAACGCCCTGCTGCAGGGCGAGATCGACGCCGTGTTCGGCGGCGCCCATTTCAACTATCTGCTGCTGGAGCGCACCGTGACCGAAGTGGGGGTGGCGTTCTTCCCGCCGGATAGCGAGCTGGTGTACCGCTACAGCATCCGCAAGGATTGGCCGGAGCTGCACGCGATCATCAACAAGGCACTGGCCGCGATTCCCGCCGAAGACCGCCTCGCGATCACCGAGCGCTATATCGGCAGCATCCGGGCGGAGAAACGCCCCGAGCCGGCGCTCGCGCTCACGGCGGCCGAGCGGCGCTGGCTGGACGCCAAGCACACGGTGCGGGTCCGGATCAACGATTGGCCGCCTTTCATGTTCACCGGGCCGAAACCTTCCGGCATGTCGGTCGATTATCTCGATGCCATCGCCAAGCGGTTTGGCTTCGCGGTCGTTTATGTGCCAGCCGCCCTCGG
>JAEUPW010000037.1 GCA_016790045.1 Candidatus Competibacteraceae bacterium | reverse complement strand
ATCGACTATCGGTTGAGCGGCACCGAGCATATTCCCGACCGGCCGGCCATCGTGATGGCCAAGCATCAATCCACTTGGGAAACGCTTTTTCTGCATCAGTATTTGCCGCCGCTGGCTTGGGTGGTGAAACGCGAGTTGCTGTGGTTGCCGCTGTTTGGCTGGGCGTTGGCCTTGCTGCAACCCATCGCGATCAACCGTCGGGCCGGCGCTTCGGCCGCCAAGCAAGTGATTCGCAAGGGAGTGGAGCATTTGCGTCAAGGCCAGTGGGTGCTGATTTTTCCCGAAGGCACCCGCACCGCGCCCGGCACGCGCGGGCGCTACGGCATGGGCGGCGCGGTGCTGGCGGCTCACAGCGGCTATCCGGTGCTGCCGGTGGCGCTCAACGCCGGAGAATTTTGGCCCCGGCGCGGTTTTCTCAAACGTTCTGGAACCGTTGAAGTGGTGTTCGGTCCCTTGATCGACAGCGTCGGCCCTTCACCGCAAGAATTAAACCGACAGGTGGAACACTGGATCGAACACACCATGACCCAAATCAGCACGATACCGGCCGCCCCATCGGCAACCGGCGGCTAAACCTTAACCGGAGGAGCGCGACCCCATGGCTTTCGCCAGCAGCCAACATACCGTCAAACGTTTCGATGTGGAGATCCAGCAACTGGTCAATCTGGTGTTGGAGATGGGTCAGACGGTGGAACGGCAAATCAGCCGCGCGGTGGCGGTGTTTCAGGCGGGCGACGCGGCGGCGGCCTTCGAGGTGATCGCCGGGGATCAAGAGGTCAATCGCTGGGATACGGAAATCGACCGGAGTTGCGTGCGCCTGCTCAGCCGACGACAACCCATGAGCACCGATTTGCGCTTGGTGATGTCGCTGAACAAAGCGGTCAACGATCTGGAGCGAATCGGCGACGAAGCGAAGACCATCGCCGAGAAAACGCTCGCGATTCATGATCGGGGCGTCGGTTTGGCGGAAGGTGCGCTGGCCCAAGTGGAGCAACTGGCGGTGATCGCCAGCCAGCGCATCCATAGCGCCCTCGACAGTTTGGCTCGCCTGGACGTGGAACAAGCTTGGGCGCTGGTGCGCGCCGAGGACGAGACGGAGGCCATTTTCCAGGCGATCTTGCAGTCGCTGAGCGCCTGCGCGCTGGCTGGCGAATCGGCGGCGGCGACGGTGATTGACGCGGCGATAGCCCTTAAAGCCTTGAAGCGGGTGGCCGAGCGCGCGCGCAACCTCGCCGAGTACGTGATCTATATCATCGAGGGGCAGGACATCCGCCACCAGCTATGAGATCCGACAGCGGCGGGGGTCACGGTTTTCGCAATTCGCCCCGCCGCCTCGACAAGACGGCTAGAGCGTCAGCGCCTGGACTTTTTGCTCGAATTGCTGGCGCAATTTCTCCAGCTCGGCGTTCTTGCTTTGCAGGCTGACTTGAGAGGCTTCCAGCGTGTTTTCCTGGGTGTCGAGCGTCTTGAGATAGCGTTTGCCGAGATCGCTGTTGGCGGGCACGCGGGCGAGGTTTTCGCGCAACCGTTCCTGATCCTTGAATAAGGCTTGACGCTGCTGCTCCAGTTGCTCGATTTCTTTCTTCAAGCGATCGATCTGGCCGCGCGCTTCGCCCAGTTGGGCGAACGCCTGTTTCAAGGGCTCGTCGAGCTGACTGGAAGAGGCGTAAGCCATGATCTGGTCGGCGCTCAAATCGGTCAGGGCTAGCACTTCTTCCTGGGCGTACTGGAATACGACCGGCAGGCTGGCTTCGGCGTTTTTCTTGAGCACCTGCGGGATGCGGTAGCCGGCAGGCGTCAGTTCAACCGTCGCCGGGTCTGGAGCCACGAGCTTCCAATCGCCTTGATGGGGGTGTTCGATCCACAGCAGGCGATCGTCGGGATGCAGGCTCTTGATCCGGTAAGTGGTGGTCGTCGTGTCCATCCGGGTCGCATAAAACATCCCGCCGCCGATCTTGCCCTTGCTCACGGCGCTGGTTTGCTCGTCGTTCTTGTTGACGTCGATTTTGGTGTCGACCGCGAAACTGACCAGCCGTTTGTCGCCGACTGGCAGGGCAGAGAGACGCCCGTCGCCCAGATAGCTGGCCCGCTCGTAAATGGTGATCGCGCCCGGCGGCAGGCTGGTCGCGGTGTCGTTGGTCAACTGCACCGAGGCCAGCGGGTGGCGCTCCTGGGTTTCCGGTTGATACAAGCTCACGCGCAGAGTCGGCACGGCGCGATCGGCGATGGGTAACATCACCGCGTAACCGTTTTTGACGCTGACCGGCGCGGGCACCGCGAACAAAACCTGTTCCACGCCTTCCTGGCTGGCGGCCGGTTCCGGTTGAGCGGTCGAGGCAGCTTCGTCGGCGGCGTACATGTTTTTGCCAAACGCTCGCCCACCCCGCGATTCGGCGGCGCTCATCTGTTGCTCCGCTTCTTCTCGCGGAGCCATGGCGGCGACGGGCGCGGGCGGCGCGGGCGCGGGTTGCAGCGCGACCGTGCCGGTATCCAAACGCGGCAACACCCGCCCCAACACCTCGATCGGCACTTCCGGGCGCTTGACGAAATAGGCTTGATAAAGCGCTTGGCGGAAAGTGACCGGATTGCCGGAAGCCAGCGTCAGCTCCACGCCGTCCCAATCCTGGCCGCTCATGTTTTCCAATAGCGCCCAACCCTGCAACCGGCTGCGCGCGGGCGCATCGGGCTGCGGGCTTGCGCCCAAGTTCAGGCGATAGCTGGTTTTCCACAGCGGCGCTTCCACCACGTAGCCGGCGCGCACCACCCGCTTGCCGTCGCCTTTGACTTGCAGATGCAAGGTGCGGCGGTGGTGGGCGCGGTGCTCGCTGACGGCGGCGAGCGCCTTTTGCAACTGCTCCTGCAAGGTAGGATCGGCGAAGCGCAGCGTCTCCACCTCTTCCAGGATCGCCTGTTGCAGGCCCTGCGGCGTCATGACGGCGACGCGATGGCGGACGGTGCTGCCGAGATTGTTGGGCAGCAGCGCGGTTTCCGCCGTCACCTTCAGCAAGCGGCCCCGCAGCGCGCTGCCGCCCTTGATCTCGACTTCTGCGCCCTGCAAAGCGTTCAGCAACTCCACGGTCGAATTGAGCGCGGTCGCGCCGAACGGCAGATCGCGGAAAATTTGATCGAGCGATTCCTTGCCCGGCAGCGTGATATGGTTAACCGCGCCCACCTCGTCGTAAACGATCAGGCTTTTCAGAATATCGTCCATTTGGCTCGACGGCGCTTCCAAGGTGAGTTCGGCCGCGCCCTCGACCTGCGCCTCGTATTCGAAATAACCCACGCCGCCGCTGGAGAGCAAAACCCGCTTCAAAGCCAAGGGCAACGCCAGCGGCTCTGCGGCCAAGGGCGCGGCCATCGCGCCGACCACTCCCATCACGGAGGCGCAACGCGCCAAATTAGCCAAAAACGTTTTGTAGCTCATGAATGCCCCACGGTGGTTCGCTGTCGCAATTCTCGATCCAATTCCGCCAAACGTTGCGGCGTGCCGATGTCCCGCCACAAGCCGGCGTAATGCTCGCCGGTGACTTGGCGGGTGGCCATGGCCCGGCGCAGCAGCGGACCGAGCGGAAAGCGTCCCGGTTCGCAGCCGGCAAACAGTTCGGGATGCAGCACGCTCAAGCCGCTGAAAGTCAATCGCCGCGCCGGCGCGGCCTCCACCCGACCTGCTCCGGTCAAGCTGAAATCGCCTTCCGGATGGTGCGGGGGATTATCCACCAACACCAGATGCGCCAGCCCGGAAATCGTCGCGGGCAGGCGCTTGAACGGATAATCGGTCCACACGTCGCCGTTGACCACCAGAAACGGTTCCGGCCCCAGCAGCGGCAAGGCTTGAAAAATGCCGCCCCCGGTCTCCAAAGCATCCGGCGGCTCCGGCGAATACGCGATCCGGATATCCCACGCCCGCCCGTCGCCCAAGGCGGCCGGCAATCGATCGCCCAGATGGCCGGTATTGATGACGATCTCGCCGAAGCCGGCCGACCGCAACGCCTCCAGATGGTGGACGATCAGCGGCTTGCCGGCCACGGGCAGCAAGGGTTTTGGCGTATGGTCGGTCAGCGGCCGCATCCGCTCGCCGCGCCCGGCGGCGAGGATCATCGCCCTCACGAGGCCGGCTCCCAACGTTCGATCCGATGCGCCAACAACAATTCGCGCAGCGCTCGCAAATCGGGATAACGCTCCGCGACCGACAGCACGTAGCTCAACGTTCGCGGGATGTCCCGAAGGTAGCCCGGCTTGCCGTCGCGCAGATTCAGGCGGGCGAAAATTCCGGTCGCTTTGAGATGGCGCTGCACGCCCATCAGATCGAACCAGCGCAAATACTGGTCCTCATCCTCCAAGCCGCTCATCCCCTCCGCCCGCAATTTCGCCCGGTGCGCCAAAGCCCAGCCTTCCACCCGCTCGCGCGGCCAGGCGATATAGCAATCGCGCAGCAAGGATACCAAATCGTAGGTCACCGCTCCGATCACCGCGTCCTGAAAGTCGAGCACGCCGGGATTGTCCGGCTCGGTCACCATCAGATTGCGGGAGTGGTAATCGCGGTGCACCCAGACGCGGGGCTGTTCCAGCGCGTTGGCCGCGAGCAGCGCGAACGCCCGATCCAGCGCGTGGTGCTCGCCCTCGTTCAATGACAGGCCGAGCTGGCGCCCGAGAAACCAGTCTCGAAACAGCTCCATCTCCCGGTGCAGCAGCTCGGCGTCGTAAGGCGGCAACAGCGCCGAACCGGGATCGCCGCCGATTTGCAAGCGCGCCAGCGCCTCCAGCGCGTCGGCGTACAAACCGGGGGCGCTGGATTCGTCGAGTTCGGCCAAATATTGCCGGTCGCCGAGGTCGGTCAACAGCAGCAATCCCCGGTCGAGATCGGCGGCCTGCACCTCGGGCGCGTTCAGGCCCAAACCGCGCAAGGCGCGCGCGATGGCGACAAACGGCCGGCAGTCCTCCTTGTCCGGCGGCGCGTCCATGGCGATGCGGGTCTGGCCGTCGTACCAGACCCGAAAATAACGGCGAAAACTGGCGTCGCTGGACGCTGGCGCGATACGCTGCGGCGCGCTCGGCAGCACGGCGCTCAGCCAGTCCAGCAAAAGATTCTGTCGGTCGTTCACGAACAAAGGCTCCGTCCGGGTGAGATTGCAGCAACCCGCAATCTATGCGATGTTAAGAACTTTCAGCAACGTTAAATCGTGTTCCGTGAGCCCCTATTTCCGTTTGACCCTTTTAGCGACCTGCGTGGCTTGGGCGCTCGGATCGACCGGCACCGCTCAGGCCAAGCCGCCGCCGCCTTCCGCCAGCGACTGGATTCGCTGCGACGCCGACGAGCTGATGCGGGAGATCCTGCCGCTCGACCCCAAAGCGCCGCCGCCCGCGCAAGCCCCGATCCAGGTCGAAGCCGACCGGGTGGAATCTTCGCCCAACCAGTCCTTGCTGGAAGGCGACGTCAAGCTCAATCGCGGCGCGCAACGCTTGCGCGCCGAGCGCATGACCCTCGACCGTTCGACCAATCGAGCGCGGATCGAAAGCCCCTTTGTCTACGGCGATAACCGCCAAGCGCTGCGCGGCAAGCAAGCGGAAGTGGATTTGAACGCCGAAACCGGCTGGTTCAGGGAAGTCGATTATTATCTGCCGGAACGCGGCGCGCAGGGCTCCGCCGACGAAATCCGCCTGGATCGCAACCGGCGCCAGAGCCATCTGGGGGACGCCACGTATTCCACCTGCGCGCGCGGCCGCGAGGCTTGGGAGCTTCGCGCCCACAAACTGACCTTGGACAGCGTCAGCGGTCGCGGCACCGGCCGCGATCTGGTGTTCGCGCTGTGGGGCGTACCGGTGCTGTATTTGCCTTATCTCTCGTTCCCGCTCAACGACGACCGGCAATCGGGTTTTCTGTTCCCGCGCGTGGGCAGCACCAGCGCCACCGGCCTCGATGTGGCGCTTCCCTATTATTGGAACATCGCGCCCAATCAGGACATGACCATCACCCCGCGCGCGATGAGTAAACGCGGGCCTTTGGCGGGTTTGGAATACCGCTTCCTAAGCCCCAGAAACCGCACCCAGATCGGCCTGGAATACATGCCTGACGACCGCCATTTCGGCGGTGATCGCGGCTCGTTCAACATCTTCGACCGGGCCGCGCCGCTGCCCAACCTCTATACCGATCTGCGCTACGAGTACGTCTCGGACGACCGCTATCTTCAGGATCTGAGCAACAATCTCGATTTTCTGACCGCCAACTATCTGGAGCGGCATCTGGAAGCCCGTTATTTCGGCGATTGGTGGCAGGCGTTGGCGCGAGTCCAGGGCTATCAAATTCTCAACCCCGCCCTGTTCTCGCTGAGCGGCAGACCCTATCAGCGGATGCCGCAACTGCTGTTCGCCGGAGACTGGCCCGCCGGCCCCGGCGGCGTGAGCTATCAGTTGCACGGCGAGCTGGTCAATTTCCGCCAAACCGACGTCGTGACCGGCGCGCGCCTGGACGTGTGGCCGACCGTGGGCTGGACGCTGGAGCGGCCGGGCGGGTATATCAAACCGCAGGCCGGGTTTCGCTATACCGGTTACCAGCTCGACGACACCGCGCCCGGCGCCGACGACGCTCCCTCGCGCGCCGCGCCCACCGCCAGCGTGGACGGCGGCCTGATGTTTGAAAGGCCGCTTCAGGCCCGGTGGCTGGGCGTCGGGGACGGCGGAATCCAGACCCTGGAACCCCGGTTGTTTTATCTCTACGTCCCTTATCGCAATCAAGACGACATCCCGATTTTCGATAGCAGCCTGATGGACCGCGATCACGACTGGCTGTTTCGCCGCAACCGCTTCACCGGCGCGGACCGGTTGGGCGACGCCAACCAGTTGACCGCCGCCGTGACCACCCGCGTGATCGATGGGGCCAGCGGCCGCGAGCGGCTGCGCGCCAGCATCGGCCAAATCCAATACTTCGAAGACCGTCGGGTGACGCTGAATCCGGCTGATCCGCCCGAAACCGCCGCCAACTCCGGCTTGATCGCGCAAGGTCAGCTCAACCTGTCATCCCGCTGGGCGCTGCAAGGCGGGGTGCAATTGGAGCCCGATAACAGCGACGTGCTGCGAACCGCGTTCGACGTGCGCTACTACGCCAATTCCCGCCAGTTGGTCAACGTCTCGTATCTGATCGACCGCGATCAACCGGGCTTCGATTTGGGCGATCAAATCCACTCGGCCGACGTGTCGCTGCTGTGGCCGTTAAACTCGCAATGGCGGGTTTTGGCCCGCTGGAATCAAGCTTTGAACCTCAGCCGCAATTTGGAAACCTTGGCCGGTTTGGAATACGAGGATTGTTGCTGGGCGCTGCGCGCGGTGGCGCGCCAATATCGCAACACGCCGGCCGCGACCGACGCGCAGACCGCTTTTTACATGGAGCTGGAACTGAAAGGTTTATCCCGCTTGGGCACCGGCCTGGAAGCCTTGCTGCAAAACTCCATCCTCGGCTATCAAACGTTCCGCAATTAGATTTCGGCCCCTATTCCAATGAAAAAGCTGCTCTATTCCGCCATGCTGTGCTTGCTGGCGTCCGCCGCACCCGTTTCCGGATCGGCGCAACTGGTGTTCGGTCCCGGTTCGGAAGCGCCCGGTAGCGCGCTGGACGCCATCGTGGCGGTGGTGAACGACGATGTCATCACCCGCCGGGAACTGAACGAAGGCATGACCTCGATCGAACGGCAGTTGCGGCAGCGGAAAGTGCCGATTCCGCCGCGTCCCGCGCTGGAGCGTCAAGTGCTGGAACGGATGATCCTGGCGCAGTTGCAGGCGCGGGCGGCCGAGCGCGGCGGCATCACCGTCGATGACGCCACCTTGAATGCGGCGATTGAAACGCTGGCGCGCAACAACAAAATGACCCTGACCCAGATGCGTCAGACCGTCGAGAAAGACGGGATTCCGTACGCCAAATTTCGCGACGACGTGCGCCGGGAACTCCTGGGCGCGCGGCTGCGCCAGAAACTGGTGGACAGCCAGCTCCAGGTTTCCGAACAGGACGTGGAAAGCCTGCAAGCGCAACTGGCCAGCCAAGGCGGTTTCGGCCTCGGCGCCGAAGAAAACGCGGGCGGCAACGGCGGCGGCGCGCGGCAGTTCCATATCGCCCATATTCTGATCGCCCTGCCGGAAGGCCCCTCGCCCCAGCAAATCGAAGCGGCGCGGCGGCGGGCCGGCGAGGTGCTGGCGCAGTTGCGCAAAGGCGCGGACTTCCAGCAGTTGGCGGTGAGCGAATCCGGCGGCCAACAAGCTTTGGAAGGCGGCGATCTGGGCTGGCGCGGGGTGGAGCAATTGCCGACGGTGTTCGCGCCGGTGGTTCCCAAACTTCGTCCCGGTCAGTTCAGCGAACCGATCCGTAGCCCCAGCGGTTTTCATATCGTCAAATTGATCGAGGTCCGGGGGGGCGGCGAAGCGCCCGCTCGCTCTCGGCCAGCCTCCTTGCCGCAGCCCTCCGCGACGATCACCGAAACCCGCGCCCGCCATATTCTGCTGCAAGCCTCGGCGCAATTATCCGATGACGAGGCCCGCCGCAAGCTGGAGCAACTGAGCGAACGAATTCGCGGCGGCGAGGATTTCGCCGCGCTGGCCCAAGCCAATTCCGATGACGCGACCTCCGGCGCGCGCGGCGGCGATTTGGGCTGGGTGGCTCCGGGGATGATGGTCCCGCAGTTCGAGCAGGCGATGAACGCCCTGCAACCCAATCAGATCAGCGCGCCGTTCAAAACGCCATTTGGCTGGCATATCGTGCAGGTGCTGGAACGCCGGCAGGCTCGGCCCTCGCCGCAAATGGAGCGCGCCCGCGCCCGCGAAGCCCTGTTGCGGCGACGCTCCGATGAGGAATGGGAGTTGCTGCTGCGGCGCTTGCGCAATGAAGCGTATGTGGAAATCCGCCTCGACCCGGTGGCGGCGGCATCCGGCGAGCCGGCGGGCGAAACGCCATGAGCGCGATTCCGGCTTCGTGGCGGTAAGCGAGCGCCCGCATCGCCCGCGCAAGCGGTTCGGCCAGCACTTTCTGCGCGACGCGCACGTCGTCGCGCGCATCGTGGCGGCGATCCGCCCAAAAGCCGGCGAGCGGCTGGTCGAAATCGGTCCCGGCCTGGGGGCCTTGACCCGACCCCTGCTGGAAGCGGCGGGCGAGCTGGATGCGGTGGAACTGGATCGCGATTTGCTGGAGCCGTTGCGGGCGCGCTGCGCCGGCGCGGGCGTGTTGAGAGTCCATCACGCCGATGCCCTGAGCTTCGATTTCGCCGCGCTGCGAGGGACTGGCCCCCGCTTGCGCCTGGCCGGCAATCTACCCTATAACATTTCCACGCCGCTGTTGTTTCATGTCCTGGAACAAGCCGATCAGATCGGCGATCTTCATTTCATGCTGCAACAGGAAGTGGTCGAACGGATGGCGGCGACCCCAGGCGAGGACGCGTACGGCCGGCTGTCGGTGATGCTGCAATACCGTTGCCGGGTGGAAGCCTTGTTCGAAGTCGAACCGGAAGCCTTCCGACCGCCGCCCAAGGTCCGCTCGGCGGTGGTGCGTTTGGTTCCACGTGAAACATTTCCGGTGGTGGTGCGCAGCCAGCCACACTTTGCGGAGGTGGTGCGGCGGGCGTTTTCCCAGCGTCGCAAAACCCTGCGCAACGCTTTGAGCGGCCTGTTGGACGCCCGACAGATCGAAGCGGCGGGCGTCGATGCGGGCGCGCGGGCCGAGACTCTCGATCTTGCGGCGTTCGCGGCGCTCGGTAACGCTGTTTTTGAACCTGTGGAGCCGACTCCATGAAAGCCAAATCTTCTTCGGCCGGCGGGAGCCAATTGGATCAGATCGTGGCCGCCGCCCGGCGCAACCGGGAACAGCGCGAGCGCGATTATCGCGAGCAGGCTTTAAAGCTTTACCCGTGGATTTGCGGGCGGTGCGCGCGCGAATTCAACCGCCTGAACTTGCACGAGCTGACGGTCCACCACCGCGATCACAATCACGACAACAACCCGCCCGACGGCAGCAACTGGGAGTTGCTCTGTCTTTATTGCCACGACAATGAACACCAGCGGCATGAAGAAGCGCACTTGCAAGCGGGAGCCGACGGCTCCGGCAACAGGCAAAGCGCCGCCACGCACAACCCGTTCGCCAACCTCAAGGCGCTGCTGGATTCGGGCAAAAACGGCGGTTCGAGGTAGGGAAGCCCGCTGTCTTTTTCGGGTGCGCCAGTTGTCGGGCGCCGTATCGGACGCCCGTTATTTTCCACTGCCCAACCCGGTTAATCGCGGTTAAGATAGCGGCCCTCAGTCTCACTTGCAGGGGATTTTTCATGACCTTTGTCGTTACCGAAAATTGCATCAAATGCAAGTACACCGACTGCGTGGAAGTCTGTCCGGTGGACTGTTTCCACGAGGGGCCGAATTTCCTGGTCATCGATCCCGACGAGTGCATCGACTGCACCCTGTGCGAACCGGAATGTCCGGCGCACGCCATTTTTTCCGAGGACGACCTGCCGTCCGACCAGGAACACTTTTTAGCGCTGAACGTCGAGTTGTCCAAAAACTGGCCGGTGATCACCGCCAAGAAGGACGCGCCGCCCGATGCGGCCGAATGGGACGGCAAGCCGGATAAACTGCCTTACCTCGAACGCTGATGCCGGTGCGTTCTCGCACTCGATTCTCTATCCGTGTCGCCGCCCCTCCCATCCTGTTTGATCCGCCGTCGCCCGCTGGCGCGGCTTTTGTGGAAAGCCAACGATGAGCGAATCGCCTTACGTCATCGACGTTAACCAATACAATTTCACCCAGATCGTGGAAAGTTCCCAGCGCGTGCCGGTGCTGGTGGATTTTTGGGCCGACTGGTGCCAACCCTGCCAAACGCTCTCGCCGATGTTGGAGAAACTGGCGCGGGACTACCAGGGCGGCGTCATCGTCGCCAAGGTCAACGCCGAAACCGAGCAGGCGCTAGCGGCGCATTTTCGGGTCCGCAGCCTGCCGACGGTGATGGTGATTTGGCAAGGCCAGATCGTGGATCAATTGGTGGGTTTGCAACCGGAATCGGCTTATCGCGAGATCATCGACCGCTTGGGCGGCCAAGCCCCGGAGCCCGGCGATCCGATTCAAGAACAGATCGAGATTCTCTGGCAGCGCGGTCGCCAGAATCAAGCCATCGAGCTGTTGCGCGAGGCGTTGCAGCAGGAGCCGGACAACGTCCAGTTCAAGATCACCCTGGCAGACAAACTGCTGCAACTGGATCGCCCCGAAGAAGCGCGGGGTCTGTTGCAAAGCCTGCCGGCCGAGGAACGCGACCGCCAACCGGCCAGCGGCTTGCTGGCGCGCTTGCAGTTCGCCGATCTGGCGGCGGGCGCGCCCGACATCGGCAAGCTGGAGGCGCAGATCAAGGCCAAACCGGAGGATTGGAACGCCCGGCGCCAGTTGGCCGCGCGTTATGTGCTGGCCGGAAACCCTGAAGCGGCGCTGGAGCAGTTCATGGACATTCTGCAACGGAATCCTCAGTTTGAAGAGGGCGCGGGCCGCAAGGGCCTGATCGCCATTTTCGAAATGCTCGGCAACGAAGACCCTTTGGTGACGACCTATCGGCGACGGATGTTCTCGCTGTTGCACTGATTGAACCGCCGCTCGCCGCATTTGAGCGCCGCGGATGAGTTTCGACCGGCCAGCGCTCCTTCGACTGCGCGATCGAGCCCGTCAAGCGCGGGCCGACGGTCATTTTCTGCAGGCCGCGCGCCTGGAACAGCAAGCCGTCGAAATCGCCAGCGTCTTGGGTTTGACCGGCGAGCGAACCCGCGCCCTATTGTGGCAAGGCTACAGCTTGCATCACGCCGGCGAGGACGATTTGGCCTTGGCGGCGCTGTTGCAAGCGGCCAACGAGCGCGCCGCCACCGCCGATCCCGCCGATATCTTCAGCGCGCTAATCGCCCTGATCCGCATCAGCCTGGACCGTAAAGCCGCTTCCTTTTGCCGCGCTTTGCTCGATCAGGGAAGACGCTATCTGAGCGATATCCATCAATCCTGGACCGCGCCGCTGGATTATCTGGAAGGCGAATGGGCTTACCGGCAGGGCGACTTTAGCGCAGCTTGGGACTGGCATTGCCGAGCGTGGGTCGACTGGCGCGACGAACACCCGCGATTGACGGCAGCCACCCATCTTTGGGCGCTGTGCCGGATCGCATTCCGCCGCCGAGATATTGAAGCGCTTATAGCTTGGACGCAAAAATTGAGCGCGCTGAATTTGACCCAACCGTTGGAGCGGCAACTGGCGCTTCGCGCCGCCTTGTTATGCTGGCGAGCCCAGCGGAGGGCCGGAAAGCCGGTAGAGGCAGCTCCCGACAATGCCGAGCCGATCAAAACCGCGCTGGCGCTGTTGAAAGAATCGGCTGCAAGCGATGGTCGGGATACCGGCGCGAAGGCAGAAGCCTTGCGGGTGCTGGCGCTGGCGAGCCGTTGGGATCAAGTGGATGCGGCTTTGCGCCAACAGCCGCTGTCGGCGGATCATGCGGAGTCCGCCCGACTATCAGCCAGTTTGGCGTCAAACCGAGCGCGACACGCGCAAGGCTTGTCGAGCGTGGACGATGACTTTGAAAATTCCAGCTCGGCGTAAATAGATCGGCCAACCCACAGCATTGCTCCGGTAACGTATCTAACACATACCTTGTTCCCTAGGCCAAAGTGCCTCAAAAAAGGGAATTATTCTGTTGCGCTCCGTTTGATGTTCCGCTAACAAACGGCTATTTTCTTGAAATTGTATAGTTCATTTTATAGCGCTGAGGCAGTCCTATCCTATTATCAAGTTAATTGTTCGGATTTAAGACAAACGATCAAAAATGCAAGGGCGTTTTGTCGCCCAAGCGCGGCGGTTGACTGATCGCCCATCGATAAAAATTAGAGAGATCCATTTATGTTTGCGAAAAACAGGGCAGTTCGTTTGGCGGCTTGGTTCACCATCGCGCTGGCGGTATTGCTCCTGGGAGGGCGAGCGGCTTGGGCCGCCGCCGCGCCGACGGCGCTCGTTCCCGCGAGCGCCCACAACGAATTTATCGGCGAAAGCTTTACCCTGCCCAACCCGTCCGCCGATCCTCCCGCCTCCGATTCGGTGTGTTTCGACAACACCGGGGATAGCACCGGCTATCAGCCCGCCTTCGAATTGGTGACGCCCGCAGGTGTTACGTTTAATTCCGCGACTTATCTGGGCAGCGCCATCAGCGTATCCGCCGCGCAAACCTGTTCGAGCGCCAGCGGCTGTACCTTCAAAAACCCCGACACCAACACCGACGTCACCCTCGCTAACGGCGAAACCCTGCGCGTTCTGCGTTTCCCGCTCGGCTCGTTTACCGCCGCGCAACCCTCGCAGTGCCTGGATTTGAGCTTCACGCTCGGTAATTCGCCCACCGTGCAATTGAATGTCGCCCAAACGCTGAAAGTCACTCCGTTCTTTGATTTGGGCGCAGACGCCCTGGACAACCCGACAACCGATCCTCCCCTTTTCGGAACGGCGCGGACGATCGCCGTCAATCCCACCGTTATCAAGCACACCAAAAACATCATCGCCCCCGAGGATGAAACCGCCACCGGACCCGATTATCCCCGCACGGTGGAATTGACCGTTGACGTGGCTGCCGGGGAAACGGTCAATCCCGTCACCATTACCGATATTCTGCCGCCCCAATTTCAATTTCTCGCGGTCACCAGTCCGGCGGGCTGCACGGCGACGTCCACCCCCTCCACCGCCGCGCCCGGCGGCACCTTAAGCTTGGCTTGCAGTTCGATCACCGGGGTGGCAGGCATCGATAAAACCATTTCTTTCACCTTCTACATTCCGCAGGTGGATGCGGGGGGAGCGCAGGTGCTCGATCCCTTGGTTCCCGCTCCCCGGCCAATCACCAATACCTCCTCGGCGAGCGGGAGCTACTTGGGCACTCCCCTCGCGCCAGTGTCCGATTCCGACACCATCACGGCCAAGGCCGTGGCGCTACAAAAGAATGGGGTGATCGTGACGGATACAGGGCCGAGCGGTTTGTCGGCCGGCGATACCGTGGAGTACACCCTGAACGGAAAGGTGTCGGATTACTTCGCGGTGGAGGCATTGACTGTCACGGATACCTTGGGCGACGGGCAGACCTTCTGTGAAAACGATCCGCCCGCAAACAATCCCACCTGTGATTTCGCGCCCACCGTCGAGTTGCGCTCCAATGGAACGACGGTGGCGGCCACCGCTTTCAACCCAACCGAATTTACAGTGGGCGCCAAAGTTGCGGGGGAGACCCCGGTCACTTTCGATCTGTCCGAAGCCATCATCCGCTTGATCGCCAGCAGCAACGGGCAATTGCCGGGGGCCATCGGTACCGACACCTCCTTTATCATCAAGCTGCGCTCGACCGTAGACAATGCCTACTCGGGTCCAGTGGCCGGCACCACGACCTTGAGCGCCGGCGACATCGTCGCCAACCGCAGCACGGTAACCTTTAACGTTCCCGGCCGCACGCCAGTGACCGAAGATACTTCGTCCGATCTCACGGTCGCCACTCCGGAATTGGCCAAAGCCAAGTACGCGCTCAACGGCAGCACCAGCTTGCCCAATCCTTTCCTGGTCGCGGCCGGCGATACGGTGACTTACCGGTTGACGACCACGTTGCCGGTTTCCTCGGTGGAGAATTTTAGCCTGACCGACTATCTGCCGATCCCCTTGTACAGCGTTTCGAGCATGACGGGTGCGGGCGCGTGCGGGGGCGGAACCGCGCCGCCGGCGGAAAATAACTGGTGTTATACCAACGTCGACACCATCAGCAGCACGCCGCCAACTGTTTCAACCGACAGCGCGCTAAACCGCGTCATCTGGACCTACGGCAACCGCGAGTTGCCGAGCACGGGCGGCAGGATCGACATTCTTTACACCGTGCGCGCCACCGCCAACCCGATGGCCGACCGCTTGAATCTCGCCAATCTGGCGATCCAATCTTACAAAGACAGCATCAGCGGAACCGAGCAAACGGCGGCGACCACCGCTCAGGTCATCACCAAACAGCCGCAACTGGAAATCAAAAAGGAAATTACCGCCGTTTCGCACGGCTCGGTCAGCGCGACGCCTCCAGCGGGCTTTGACGCTCAGGCCACCGGCCTGGACGCGGGCGACACCATCTCCTATCGGGTGCGGGTCACCAACACCGGCAGCGCCTCGGCTTACGGCATTCGTCTGAGCGACGACGCGGGCACGCTCAGCGCTTTTGGTAGCCCCAATACCTGCACGGCTCCGGCCGTAACCCTGGGCGGGGGTGCGGCGGTAGGCACCACCGGCAGCCTCACGACCGGCTTGACGATCACCTCCCCGTTATCCGGGGACGGCGACGGCGCAGTCGAAACCGGCGAAGAAATTTGGGTCAGCTATACCTGTACCTTGGCCGCCACCGCCACGCCGCGCACCACGGCCATCGACAACACCGCCGTCTTGCAAAATTACAGCAACGTCGCTGTCGGAAACCCGCAAGGGCTTACTCCGGTCAATTTCGCCACCAATACCGCGCTGTTGACCCGCAAGGCCAGGCTCGCCACCCAAAGCGCGCCGACCATCACGAAAGCCATCACCGGCTCGTCCCTGCCCGGCTCCACGCCCGACAACAACATCAACAACGGCGAAACGCTGACCTTCTTGATCACCGTCACCCTGACGGAAGGCGTTTACGAAAATTTCACGCTCGGCGATAGCGCGACCGCTATTCCCGCGATCACCTGCGGCTCCAACGGCTTTACCTGTACCAACGCCACGGTGGTCGGGAGTCAGGTCACGGTCCCGGCCACGACCGGATCGACGACAGGAACGATCACCTACACCTACTCTCAAGCCAAGACCGCTAGCGGCACCAACAGCGCCACGCTATCCGCGACCAACTTGACTTCGCCGACGCCGGCCACCGCGACTTGGACGGTCGATAATCCCGATCCGGACCTCACCAAGACGCTCTCGCCCGCCGGCAGCGTCAACGCCGGCGATACGGTGCAAATCCGGCTCGGCTGGCCGAACGCGGACCCCAATAACCCGATGTTCCGCTGCGTGGTCACCGACGTGCTCGACCCCAGCGTTTTCGAGCTGACCACGGTGGCGGCGGTCACCACGCCGGCCGGTTACGCCTTCAACTACGACAGCGGGACGGGAACGGTCACCTATACCGCCACCGATCTCGCCACCGCTTGCCCCACGGTAGCGGCGGGTGGCGCGGTGTTCAGCGCCAGGATTAGAACGAATGTCGTCACCGGCAATTACACCAACAATGCGTCGATAGCGACCTTTACCCTGCCGACCAGCGGCGGCGCGCAAGTCAACGATACCGCCACCGCGCCCGTGCCCATCGGCCCGCCCGCCGTCAACCAGAAAAGAGTGGTGACCACCTCTTTGGGGGACACGGCGGGGCAAGCGGTGGCCATCGGCGAACTCGTCACCTATCAGCTCGATTTCCAGATGGCGGAAGGCGTCACCAACGGCGTCCAGCTAATCGATCAACTGATCAACAGCACCACGGCGGCGCGCTTGGTGTACGTGCCTGGGACGGCGACGCTAGCGCGCAGCAGCGCCGATTTGACCGCCGCCAACAATCCCGACGGCATCAACGGCGCTGCTCCTAACGTCGCCATTCCGGTGAATCCCACCATCAGCGGCAACACTCTGTCGATCAATCTGGGCAACGTCACCAACGGCAACGCGACTTCGGGAACCGCTGAAACCTATAGACTCACCCT
>JAEUPW010000025.1 GCA_016790045.1 Candidatus Competibacteraceae bacterium | reverse complement strand
ATCCGGCTCGGAGACGATTTCCAGCAGCGGCGTGCCGGCGCGGTTGAGGTCGATGCCGGACTGACCGTGAAAATCCTCGTGCAGCGACTTGCCGGCGTCTTCTTCCAGGTGGGCGCGGGTGATGCCGATCACCTTGCTGGTGCCGTCGTCCAGGTCGATGGTCAACTCGCCCTTTTGGACGACGGGCAACTCGTATTGGCTGATCTGGTAGCCCTTGGGCAAATCGGGGTAAAAATAATTCTTGCGGGCGAACACCGAACGACGCGCCACCTCGGCGCCGATGGCCAAGCCCAGCATCACCGCCATGCGAACCACTTCACGGTTCAACACCGGCAGCACGCCCGGCAGGCCGAGATCGATGGCGCACGCTTGGGTGTTCGGTTCGGCGCCGTAGGCGGTCGCGGCGCCGGAGAAAATTTTGCTCTTGGTGGCGAGTTGGGCGTGGATTTCCAGCCCGATCACAGTTTCCCATTCCATCATGTCGCACTACCCTGAATTTTTGAAAGCAAAGCGCCCTCACCCCCGGCCCCTCTCCCGCCGGGAGAGGGGGGATCGGGCAAACCCCCGGCCCCGCTCGCGGAGGGCGAGGGGCGTCTGTCAGGCGAACGCGCCGGGCGCGCGGGCATGCCAGTCGGTGGCTTGCTGGTAGCGGTGCGCCACGTTCAGCAGCCGGTCTTCGGCGAAATAATCGCCGATCAGCTGCAAGCCGACCGGCCGCTGGCCGACGAAACCGACCGGCAGCGACAGGCCCGGCAAACCGGCCAAGTTCACCGCGATGGTGTAGATGTCGGACAGGTACATGGTGATCGGATCGTCCGCCTTCTCGCCCAGAGCGAAGGCCACGGTCGGCGAGGTCGGCCCCGCGATCACGTCCACCCGCTCGAACGCCCGGCGGAAATCGTCGCTGATCAGCCGGCGGATTTGTTGCGCCTTCAGGTAATAGGCGTCGTAGTAGCCGGCCGACAGCGCGAAGGTGCCGACCAGAATGCGCCGCTTGACTTCCGCGCCGAAACCCTCGCCGCGCGAGCGGGTGTACAGGTCCAGCAAATCCTTGGGATTCTCGCAGCGGTGGCCGTAGCGCACCCCGTCGAACCGGGCCAGATTGGAGGAGCATTCCGCCGGGGCGATCACGTAATAGGCCGGAATCGCCAACTGGCTGTTGGGCAAGCTGACCTCGATGAGGTCGGCGCCCAGTTTCCGATACTCGGCGATGGCGGCGTCCACCACCCGGCCGACCTCGCCATCCAGCCCCTCGCCGAAATACTCCTCGGGCAGGCCGATTTTCAGCCCGTCCAGCGGTCGGTCGAGCGCGGCGAGGTAATCCGGCACCGGCCGATCCACGCTGGTGGAATCGCGCGGATCGAAGCCGGCCATCGCGCCCAGCAACAGCGCGCAGTCCTCGGCGGTGCGCGCCATCGGTCCGCCCTGATCCAAGCTGGAGGCGTAGGCGATCATGCCCCAGCGCGACACCCGGCCGTAGGTCGGCTTGATGCCGGTGATGCCGCACAGGGCGGCGGGCTGGCGGATCGAGCCGCCGGTGTCGGTGCCGGTCGCTCCCGGCGCCAGCCGCGCGGCCACGGCGGCGGCCGAACCGCCGGAGGAACCGCCCGGCACCGCGTCCAAATCCCAGGGGTTGCGCACCGGCCCGTAGAAGCTGGTTTCGTTGGACGAGCCCATGGCGAACTCGTCCATGTTGGTCTTGCCCAGCATCACCGCGCCGGCCGCGTTCAGTTTCTCGACCACGGTGGCGTCATAGGGGGCAATGAAGCGATCCAGCATCCGCGAGCCGCAGGAGGTGCGCACCCCGTCGGTGCAAAAAATATCCTTCTGGGCGATGGGCACGCCGGTCAGCGGCCCCGCCTCGCCGCGCCGGCGGCGCTGGTCGGCGGCGCGGGCCTGGGCCAGAGCCGCCTCGCCGGTCACCGTGATAAAGGCGTTCAGGCCCGGATTGAAACGCTCGATCCGCTCCAGAAACGCGCGGGTCGCTTCTTCGCTGCTGAACTCGCCGGCGGCGAGACCGGCGCTCAAACCGGCAATCGTCTTGTCGTGCATGGCGGTAAAAAGGGCTTATTCGATGACCTTGGGAACCAGATACAAACCGGCTTCGACGCGGGGCGCGATGGCCTGGAAACGCGCGCGCTGGTCCGGCTCGGCGACCTCGTCGGCGCGCAAGCGTTGCACCATGTCGAGCGGGTGGGCCATCGGCGCGACGCCGGCGGTGTCGGCCGCGTTCATCTGCGCCACCAGCTCCAGGATGGCCGACAGGTTGCGGGCGTAGGCCGGCACATCCTGTTCGCGGATGGCCAGGCGCGCCAGATGCGCGATTTTGACGACTTCGGCGGGTCCCAGGGACATCGTCTACCTTCTCCTTGCAGCGGAAACGGACGCGCAACCCTACCACAATTTGCCGGCTTGCTCCTAACCCCCCTGCTTGCTAGCATTAGCCGCTTTTGGGCAAACAGGTAGTTTAATAACATGTTCAAATGGTTGCGCGGTAAGTTCTCCAACGATCTTTCGATCGATTTGGGAACCGCTAACACGTTGATTTATGCGAAGGGGGCCGGCATCGTGCTCAACGAGCCGTCGGTGGTCGCGATCAATCAGGACCCGGTCCGGGGCATCCGCACGATCTCGGCGGTCGGCACGGACGCCAAGCGGATGCTGGGGCGCACGCCCAACAACGTGTCCACGATCCGGCCGATGAAGGACGGCGTGATCGCCGACTTCACCGTGACCGAGAAGATGCTCCAGCATTTCATCCGCAAGGTCCACTCCCGCAAGTTTTTCAACCCCAGCCCGCGCGTGCTCATCAGCGTGCCCTGCGGCTCGACCCAGGTTGAGCGGCGCGCGATCCGCGAGTCGGCGATGGGCGCCGGCGCGCGGGTGGTTTACCTGATTCCCGAACCGATGGCGGCCGCCATCGGGGCCGGCATTCCGGTCGAGGAAGCGCGCGGGGCGATGGTGCTGGACATCGGCGGCGGCACCTCCGAGGTGGCGGTGATTTCGCTCAACGGCATCGTCTACGCCGGTTCGGTTCGGGTCGGCGGCGACCGCTTCGACGACGCCATCATCAATTACGTGCGCCGCAATTTCGGCGTGTTGATCGGCGAGCCGACCGCCGAGAAAATCAAGCACGAAATCGGCAGCGCCTACCCCAGCAGCGAAGTCCTCGAAATCGAAATCAAGGGCCGCAATCTGGCCGAGGGCGTGCCGCGCAGCTTCACCCTCAACAGCAACGAAATTCTGGAAGCCTTGCAAGAGCCGCTGTCCGGCATCATCGGTTCGGTGAAGATGGCGCTGGAAGCGACCCCGCCGGAGTTGGCCGCCGACGTGGCCGAACGCGGCATCGTCCTGACCGGCGGCGGCGCGATGATGCGCGACATCGACAAATTGCTGATCGAAGAAACCGGCCTCAACGTGGTCATCGCCGACGATCCGCTGACCTGCGTGGCGCGGGGCGGCGGCCGGGTATTGGAGCTGATCGCCAAGGACGAGCGCGCCATCGACGCCTTCGCCATCGAATAACCGTTGGTCTCTCTCGTTCCCGGCAAGCGCATCCAGTCCTTGTTCAAGATCAATCCGACCGCGATCTTGCAGCTCGGTTTTTGGGTGATGCTCTCGATCGTCATGATGACGGTGGACCATCGCTACCGCTATCTGGGCGGCCTGCGCGACGTGTTGGGGACGGCGATCTACCCGCTGCATTACGTGATGCGCATGCCCGGCGAAACCAAACTCTGGATCGGCGAAAATCTGTCAGGGCGCGGCGCGCTGCTGGAAGAAAACGCCCGGCTGCGGGAAAAACAGCTTTTTTTTAATGTTCAATTACAGAAACTGACTATTTTGGAAGCGGAAAATCGCCGGTTGCGCTCGCTGCTGGAATCGACGGTCAACATGTCGGAACGGGTGTTGGTGGCGGAAATGCTGGCGATGGATTTCGATCTTTACCGGCACCACATTTTGCTCAATCGCGGCCGCCAGCACGGCGTCTACGTCGGCCAGCCGGTGCTCGACCAGCACGGCATCGCCGGTCAGATCATTCGGGCCGAGCCGCTGACCTCGACCGCGATTCTGATCACCGACGCCAATCACGCCCTGCCGATTCAGGTCAACCGCACCGGGGTGCGCACCCTGGCGCTCGGCACCGGCAACTTTCAGGAATTGCGCTTGCCGCACATCCCCAACAACGAGGACGTGAAAGTCGGCGATCTGTTGGTGACGTCCGGCCTGGGCGGGCGCTTTCCGCGCGGCTATCCGGTGGGCACGGTGGTCAAGGTGGCCTTCGATCCCGGCAGCCCCTTCGCCAACATCGTCGCCAAACCGCTCGCCCAGTTGGATCGCATCCGCGAAGTCCTGCTGCTCGAAGGCCAACCCGATGCGCTCCAACCCGCCCCGAGCGTCAAGGAACCCGCTCCGGCCGCCAAGGAAAAGGAACCGCCGCCGCCTCCAAAACCGAGGGAGCCCGCCCCGCGAACGAGCCCGTCCGGCGCGGCGCGGCCATCATGACCGTCGCGCCGCGCGCGGGCGGGTGGGTGATCGCGCTGAGCTTCCTGGTGGCGTTTTTGCTGGGCGGGATTCCGTGGCCGGGCGGCCTGGAACGGTTTCGCCCCGATTGGGCGGCGCTGGTGTTGATTTATTGGAGCATGGCGCTGCCGCACCGGGTCGGCATCGGCACCGGCTGGCTGGTCGGGCTGTTGCTGGACGTGGGGCGCGGCGCGCTGCTGGGGCAACACGCGCTGGCGTTCGCGTCCGTGGCGTATCTGACTTCGCAAACCTACCGCCGCATTCGGGCGGCCCCGCTCTGGCAGCAGACCTTCAGCATCCTGGTGTTGCTGTTGGTCAAGCAGATTCTGGTATTCTGGATCAGCGGCGTCATCGGCTATCCGCCGAAGGATTGGTGGTATCTGGCCCCGGCGTTGGGCGGCATGGCCTGTTGGCCGCTGCTGTTCGTGATCCTGCGCGACGTGCGCCGGTATTTTGAGGTCAGCTGAACGCCATGGCGCGGTGAGGCGGCATGAAAGGGTGGGGCGCGGCGGCCAGACCGTCGCTCGATCGATTGCTGGTCCGGGAAAAGGACAACACCGCCGAAAGCGAGCTGTTTTTTCGGCGGGTCCTGATCATGGTGTGCGCGGTGTTCGTGGGGCTGCTGGCGGTTTCGGGCCGGCTGGTGTATCTCCAGGTGCTCAACCACGACCGTTTCACCACCCTGTCGGAAAGCAACCGGGTCCGCATCCAGCCGCTGCCGCCGACCCGGGGCTTCATCTACGACCGCCGGGGCGTGTTGCTGGCCGACAATCTGGCCTCCTATCACCTCGAAGTCACGCCGGATCAGACCCGCGATTTGGAAGCCACGCTGGCGGCGATCAAAAGCCGCATCGCGCTGTCGGAACCCGATATCGACCGTTTCCGCAAGCTGGCCCGGCGCACGCCGCCCTACACCGGCGTGCCGCTGCGCTTCCAGTTGACCAGCGACGAGATCGCGCTGCTGGCCATCGATCTTTATCGGATGCCCGGCGTCGATATCAAGGCCGACCTCACCCGCCGCTATCTGGTCAACGCGCTCGGCGTGCACGCCATCGGCTACGTCGGGCGGATCGACGAAACGGAGATGGCCAAGCTGGACCCCGGCCAGTACAGCGGCAGCACCCACATCGGCAAGACCGGGGTGGAGCGCTCTTACGAGGAAGTGTTGCGCGGGCGGGCCGGCTACGAACAGGTCGAAACCAACGCCGAAGGCCGCCCGCTGCGAGTGTTGAGCCGCACCGCGCCGGTGCCCGGACAGCATCTCTATCTCAGCCTCGACATGCGGCTGCAAGCGGTGGCCGAGAAGGCGCTGGAAGGCCACAACGGGGCCATCGTCGCCATCGACCCGCGCAACGGCGAGGTGCTGGCGCTCGCCAGCCAGCCGATTTACGATCCCAATCCCTTCGTCAACGGCATCGAATTCTCGGCCTATCGGAAACTCAACACCTCCAAAGACCGGCCGCTGCTCAACCGCGCGCTGCGGGGCATCTATCCGCCCGGCTCCACCATCAAGCCGCTGATGGCTTTGGCGGGCTTGCAATACGGCACCGTCACCCGCGGCAGCGGCGTGTTTTGCGCGGGAGTTTATCGGCTGCCGGGCGCGAGCCGCAAATTTCGGGACTGGAAGCGCAGCGGCCACGGCGGCGTGAGCCTGGACCGGGCGATCTCCCAGTCCTGCGACGTCTATTTCTACGATTTGGCCGTCAAGCTCGGCATCGACCGGATCAAGGCCTTTCTCGATAAATTCAGCATGGGCCGCCCCACCGGGATCGATCTGCCCGGCGAGAAAGGGGCGTTGCTCCCGTCCCCGCAGTGGAAGCGGAAAGTCCACAAACAAGACTGGTTTCCCGGCGACACCGTCAGCGTCGGCATCGGGCAAGGATTTTTTCTGGCCACGCCCTTGCAGTTGGCGCATTCCACCGCCGTCATTTCCCAGCGGGGCAAGGTGTTCCAACCGCGCGTGGTGCACGCCACCGAAGATCCCGGCACCCGGGTCAGAACCCTGACCGAACCTCGGTCGGCGGGAACGATCGAGGCCAAAAATCCCCGTTTCTGGGACGCGATCATCGGCGGCATGATTCACGTGGTGGAAGGCGGCACCGCCCACAAAGTCAGAACCCCGCGCTATCGCCTCGCCGGCAAAACCGGCACCGCGCAAGTCTTTACCCTGGGCCAAAACCAGAGCTACAACGCCCGGCGTCTGGCCAAGCATCTGCTGGATCACGCCCTGTTCGTGGCGTTCGCGCCGGTGGAGGACCCCCGCATCGCCGTGGCGGTGATCGCCGAGAACGGCGGCGGGGGCAGCGCTACCGCCGCGCCGATCGCCCGCAAAGTGCTGGACGCCTATCTGCTCGATCAGTACGACGAAAAACTGGTCGGCGGGCTCAAACCCGCCCCGGAAGTGCAACGCAATGGACTGGAATAACGGCCGTCGCGCCTTGCAGGTCATCAAGCTGGATTGGCCGTTGTTGCTCGGGCTGCTGGCGGTGTCGGGTTTGGGCTTGGTGGTGCTCTACAGCGCCGGCCAGCGCAACATGGATCTGGTGCTGGGCCAGGCCATGCGGCTGGGGTTGGGTTTCGCCATCATGCTGACGCTGGCGCAGCTCCCGCCGGCCCATCTGCGCTTTTGGTCGCCGTGGCTTTATCTGGCGGGGCTGCTGTTGCTGGTGGCGGTGATGGTGGTGGGCGACATTTCCAAAGGCGCGCAACGCTGGCTGGATTTGGGCGTGGTGCGCTTTCAGCCCTCGGAGATCATGAAGCTGGCCGTGCCGATGATGATGGCCTGGTTTTTCGCCGAAAAGCCGCTGCCGCCGCGCTGGTTGCCGCTGCTGGGGGGGGCACTCATCACCGCGATCCCCTTTATCCTGATCGCCGAGCAGCCGGATTTGGGCACGGCGCTGGTGGTGGGCTGGTCCGGGGCCGTCGCGCTGTTTCTGGCGGGCTTGAACTGGTTCGTCATCGTCGGGCTGGGCGCGGTGCTGGCGGCGGTGATCCCGCTGTTTTGGACCTTCGTGATGCACGATTACCAGCGTCAGCGGGTGCTGACTTTTCTGGACCCGGAGAGCGATCCGCTGGGCACGGGCTACCACATCATCCAATCCAAGATCGCCATCGGTTCCGGCGGGATTTACGGCAAAGGCTGGCTGAACGGCACCCAGTCCCATCTGGATTTTCTGCCGGAAGGCTCGACCGATTTCATTTTCGCGGCCTTTTCCGAAGAGTTCGGCCTGATCGGCGGGTGCGTGTTGCTGGCGATGTATTTTTTCATCATCGCCCGCTGCCTTTACATGGCGACCCGCGCCGCGGATACCTACGGCCGGCTGCTCTCCGGCAGCCTGACCCTGATCTTTTTTATCTATGCGTTCGTCAATTCCGGAATGGTGTCCGGGCTGCTGCCGGTGGTGGGTTTGCCGCTGCCGCTGTTCAGCTATGGGGGTACTTCCCTAGTGACGATCATGGCGGGCTTCGGTATGCTGATGAGCGTTCACGCCCACCGCCGGACCTTGAGGCGGTAATCGCCATCCTTGCCAACGACGAGATTCGCGTGTGAAAAGCCCGATATTGCTCGCTTTTTTACTGGCGCTCAGCGCTTGCGCGCAGCAGTCGCCGATCCAGCGCCCGAGGCCGTTTCCGATGGAAGCGGGAGCGCCCGCGCCCGCGCCGCAAAGCTACGGCGATGAAACCGGCTCGGCCGGTTCGGGCCAACCGTTGTCCGAGCGCGCCGACGTGCAGGCGTTTATCCGCCGGATGTCGGCCCAGCACGGCTTCAACCCGGCGCGCTTGCAGGCGACTTTCGAGCGCGCCCGGCTCCAGCCGAGCATCGTCGCCGCCATGTCCAAGCCGGCCGAGTCCAAACCCTGGAGCGGTTATCGGCCGATCTTCATGACGGCCAAACGGATCGACGGCGGGGTGGCGTTCTGGCGCGCCCACGCGGCGGCGCTGGCGCGGGCCGAACAGGTTTACGGCGTGCCGCCGGAGTATGTGGTGGCCATCATCGGGGTCGAAACGCAGTACGGCGGCAACATGGGCAAATACCGGGTGCTGGAGGCTTTGGCCACCCTGGCGTTCGACTATCCCCGCCGCGCCGATTATTTCCGCAAGGAGCTGGAAAATTTCCTGCTGCTGGCGCGGGCCGAAGGGGTCGATCCGCTGGAGCCGCGCGGCTCCTACGCCGGCGCGATGGGCTACGGCCAGTTCATGCCGAGCAGCTACCGCTCTTACGCGGTGGACTTCGACGGCGACGGCCATCGCGATCTGTGGCGCAACCCGCGCGACGCCATCGGCAGCGTCGCCAACTACTTCAGCAAGCACGGCTGGCGGTCCGGCGGTCCGGTCGCCGCGCCCGCGTCGGTCAGCGGCGCGAATTATCCGGGGCTGGTCAGCCGCCGCTTGAGCGCGCCACAAACCAGCGTCGCCAGCTTGCGCGCGCAGGGCGTCACGCCGCAAGGGCCGGTCAACGACGCGCAAGCCGCGCTGCTGTTGGAGCTGCAAGCCAGCGACGGTCCCGAATACTGGCTGGGCTTCCACAATTTCTACGTCATCACCCGCTACAACCACAGCCAGTTGTACGCCATGGCGGTTTATCAGCTCAGCCAGGAAATCCGCGCGCGTTACCGGGGCGCGGCCGCGAGCCTTTCCGGCCCGCCCTCCGTCGTCCGCGCCGGCTGATCGATCCCGAAAATCCACAAAAATCGCACCGCTCGAAGGCGTCGCGCGCGTTCGGCGGTGGAAGGGAGGTGTTTTATGGCGAAATCCTACTGGAGTCACGCCGCGCTCTATTCCTCGCTGGCGGCGGCGCTCGCCGGCTGCGGCACAGTTCCCGAAAAAACCGATTTGCCCGCGCCGGTCGCCGAGGTTCCGGCCAGCCCGCCGCCCAAAAGCCAGGAACCCTCGCTCAAGCTCGAAGCCGCCAGCCGCAGCGGCAATGCCGATAGCTACGTGGTGTTCGGCCGGCGCTACCGGGTCAGGGAGACCAGCGAAGGCTATCGCGAGCAAGGGATCGCCTCCTGGTACGGAAAGGATTTTCACGGGCGCAAGACTTCCAGCGGTCCGCTCTACAACATGTTCGACTTGACCGCCGCCCACAAAAGCTTGCCGATCCCGACTTATGTGAGGGTCAACAATCTGGAAAATGGCCGCAGCGTGGTGGTAAAAGTCAACGACCGCGGCCCGTTCGTGGGCCAGCGCATCATCGACCTGTCCTATGCCGCCGCCAATCGGCTGGGCATGTTGGGCAAAGGCACCGCCCAGGTGGAAGTGACGGCGGTGGAGCCTTATCAGTTGTTGCCCAAACTGGCGGCCCTTCGGGCGCAAGCCAGACAGCAGGCGGCAATCCGGCTGCCTGAATCTCCCCCTGCCGCGCCGCCGGCGGTCGCGTCCGCGCCTGTCTCGCCGCTTTCGCCGTTGACGGCCGCCTCGGCCCCGTCGGAAACGCCAAAACGCCCGATGGCGGAACCGGTCGCGCCGGCGACGCAGCCGCCAGGGTCTTCCTCGCCGGTGGCCCGCGCGCAACCCACCGTCCCGGCGATTGCGGAGCCTGTCCGATCCGGGCCGATCGCCGTTCGCGCCGAAACGCCGCAACCGTCGGTTAAACCTCCGCTCCGGACCCAAGAAGAGCTGGCCGCGAACGCCGGTGCCGCGCCCGCGCGGGTCGCCGAAGCTCCGGCGCTGGATGTGCCTGCCCCGCGTCTGATTGCATCCGCCGAGGAACGGCTCACCGCCGAGGGCGCGTCCGCCAAGGACAAGCCCGCCGTCGCGCACCGCGCCAAAGCGGGTCGCTCCTCGTCCGCGCCGGCCGAACGCCGGAACGCCCGCGCGCCGGTAGCCCAAGCCGCGCGCAAGGCTCCCGTCCAGACCCGCCTGGAAGCTCGGGCAACGCCCCGCCCGGCGGTAACGCCCAAGGCGACGCTGGCCGGATTGGCGGGCGCGAAGAATCGTTCCCGACCGCTCAGCGACTGAGGTTTAGACGTTACCCGCGCTCCGTTCGACCGCAAACCCGCCGCCTTGCCGCTTAAGTTGCGAGGCGGTTTGTTTTTAAACCGCGCTTGTAGCTAGAATCACCCCCTGGATTCGCCACCCCCGAAAGATAGCCGCGACATGCCGTATTCAACCAAAGCCCGCATTCTGTTGTTGCCGTTTCTGCTGCTCGCTTTGCTGCCGCCCATCTGGACGCTGGCGCGCGCCGAGTCGATCCCGCCGCCACCGCAACTGCCGGTGAAAGGTTATGTGCTGATCGATTACCAAAGCGGCAATATGCTGGCCAACTTGAAAGGCGACGACCGGATGGAGCCGGCCAGCATCACCAAGCTGATGACCGCGTACGTGATTTATAAGTCCCTGAAATCGGGGAAAATCAATTTGAGCGATAAGGTCACCATCTCCGAAAAAGCCTGGAAAACGGTCGGCTCCAAGATGTTCGTCAAGGTCGGCAGCCAAGTCTCGGTGGAAGATTTGCTGATGGGCATGGTGGTGCAGTCCGGCAACGACGCCACGGTGGCGCTGGCCGAACATGTGGCCGGTTCCGAGGAAACGTTCGTCAAGCTGATGAATCAAGAAGCGGAACGGCTGGGCTTGAAAAGCAGCCATTTCACCAACGCGGCGGGTTTGCCCGACCCCAACCATTACATGTCCGGCCGCGATATCGCCGCCTTGACGCGGGCCTTGATCCAGGATTATCCCGAGCATTACCCGCGCTATGCCGTGCGCAGTTTCAAGTACAACAACATCGAGCAGGAAAACCGCAACCGGCTGCTGTTCACCGACAGTTCGGTCGATGGCGTCAAGACCGGCCACACCGAATCGGCCGGCTACTGTCTGGTGTCGTCGGCCAAGCGCAACGATACCCGCCTGATCGGCGTGGTGCTGGGCGCGACCAAGGAAAAGGACCGTTTTCAGGCCAGCCAGACCTTATTGAATTACGGCTTCAGCTTTTTCGAAAGCCGCAAATTGCATGACGCCAATTCGCCCATCGCCACCACCCGCATCTGGAAAGGCAAGGACAGCGAATTGCCGCTAGGCGTGGCGCACCCCCTGTACGTGACCGTCCCCAAGGGGCAGGCCCCGCAAGTCAGCACCACCACCACCGTGCAACCGAAAATCATCGCGCCGGCGCAAAAGGATCAAGCCTTCGGCGAAATCGTGGTGAAGCTGGGCGATCAGGAGGTCAGCAAGACGCCGTTGGTGGCGCTGAAGGAGGTGCCGCAAAGCGGCTGGTTCGGGCGCTTGATCGATTCGATCCTCATGTTCTTCTACTACCTGTTTCACTGAAAACGCGCATGACGGAACCCGCGTCGGACCCGAAAGGCGAATCGCCGCTGCAATTTCCCTGCGATTTTCCGATCAAGATTCTGGGAGATGGCGCGGCCGATTTGCGCTCCCTGGCGATTGATTTGGTGCGCCGGCACGCGCCCGATCTGGACGAAGCGCGGGTGCGGGTGCGCGACAGCCGGACCGGGCGCTACCAATCGGTCACGGTGAACCTGCGCGCCCGCGACCAGCAGCAGTTAGACGCCATCTACCGGGAATTGAGCGGCCATCCCCAGATCGCGCTGGTGCTGTAAAGCCGGTGGCGGCCGCGTCCGTGCGCTCCGGCGATCCCCTGGTGTTGCGGCGTCTGGGGCTTTGCGATTATCGGTCGGCGTTCGAGGCGATGCGCGCCTTCACCGACCGCCGCGACGCCGAAACGCCCGATGAGCTGTGGTGGCTCGAACATCCGCCGGTGTTCACGCAAGGCATGGCCGGCAAGGCGGAACACGTGCTGGCGCCCGGCGACATTCCGGTGGTCCAGACCGATCGCGGCGGCCAGGTGACCTATCACGGCCCCGGCCAACTGGTGGTTTACTGCCTGTTGGACGTGCGCCGGCTGGGGCTCGGCGCGCGGGCCTTGGTGACCGCGCTGGAGCAATCCGTGATCGAACTGCTGGCCGATCGCGGCGTCCTCGCCCGCGCCCGCCCCGACGCGCCCGGCGTTTACGTGGCGGACGCCAAGGTGGCGTCGCTGGGATTGCGCATCCGCCAGGGCCGGTCCTATCACGGGCTGAGCCTCAACGTGGCCATGGATTTGGAACCGTTCGGCCGGATCAACCCTTGCGGTTATCC
>JAEUPW010000163.1 GCA_016790045.1 Candidatus Competibacteraceae bacterium | reverse complement strand
GGCGCGGGCGCGGGGATGCCCACCGCCAAAATTCCCGCTGGTGCCCAGCAGGGTGCCCAGCCCGGCAATAAAAAAGCCCTGCATCTCTGCAAGGCTTTGATTTTGTTGGTGCCGGAAAGAGGATTCGAACCTCCGACCTACTAATTACGAATCAGTTGCTCTACCGACTGAGCTATTCCGGCGGAATAATGAGGTTGCTGAATCTAACCAGTTCGGCACTTAAATTCAAGTCGCGGGCGCTCGGGCGTCTCGCTGGAGCTGTAGGGTCAGATGGTCGCCGAGCAGCGTTTGCAAATCGGCGTGGAAACGGCGGGCGATGGCGGGCGTCAGCCGGTGTTGGGCGTTGAGCAGCGCGCCGTAATACAAGCCGGTCAGGAGCGGCCGATGGCGGGGCGCGTCGGGGTCCGCCAGTTCCCGCAAACGTTGCACCAGCGGATGGGCGGCGTTCAAAAAAAAGTCCAGCGGCTGTCGGCGCAGCCGTTCGCGCACCTCGCCGGCCAGTTCGGCCAGACCCTCTACCAGAAACGGTTTTTCCAGCGCTTTTCCCATTTCGTCGAACGCCGAGATGCGCTGTCCGGCCAGCAATACGGCGCTCAAATCAGCCGGTTGAAAATATCGGACTTGCGTTTTGACTTGGATTTCCTGTTCGCTTAACGCCCGATCCAGCGCGCGTTCCAGGCAAGCGTAGGCGGCTTGTTCCGCCGCTTCCAACCGCAGGTATAGCGCGGGGTCGTCCAAGCGGTCCAGCGGTTTGAGCGCGACAATTTCCGGATGTTGGGCGGCGTAGCGGCGCAATAAGATTTCATCGAAGGAGCGGCCGGCGTTGATCGCCAGCAGCCCGCGCGCCTGGCAGAGCGCGTAGAACTGGTTGGCGTCGGCTTCGTGGGCGAAAAAATACAGTGGTCGCTTGCCGTCGACGGCGGGCTGCCGGTCAAGATAATCGGGCAAGGTCAACTGGCCCTGCGGGGTCTCGAACGGCAAGTGCTCCAGCACCGCCGCGCCGAATTCGGGATGCCGCGCCGCCATGCCCTTGATGGCGTCGTGCTGCCAGTCGCACAGTTGCAGAAAGCGAGGCCGGTCGCGCCCGGCCAGATCGAGCAGGGCGGCGATGAGAGTTTCGCCCAAGGCTTCGCGCAAGGCGTCGTAGGTTTTATCGCGCAACACGTTATCGCGGGCGGCAGTCGGTTGCAGGTCCGGGCAATCCACCGCGCCGCGCGCGAATCGCGCCCATTCGGGCAGCAGTTCGCCATCGTTCGGGCGGATGCACATCCGCGCCTGAAACAAATCGACTGCACCGCCGGTCTGGCCGGCCGGCGCGTAGCGGGCGGGAATATAAAGGCCGCCCGACGCCTTGGGTCGCGCCAGATCGACCGGAATGACCAGCAGCGGCGAATCGGCGTAGCGTTGGCTGAGGAAGGCGGTCAGCGACCGTTCGCGCTCGACGGGATCGCGCCAGCCCGGTTCGTGCCAGGGCGCGTTGATGGCGTTGATCGGGCCGAAACCGTTCAGCAAAATCGGGTAGGGGAGAAAGTCGGCATAGCGCCGAACAGCTTGCTGGAGCAGGCGGCCGTCAAGAAAAGCGCTCCGATCCGGGGCAAGCGTGATGTTGACTCGCGTGCCGGGCGCTTGCGCGTCTGCCGGCAGGGCTTCCAGTTCATAATCCTCGCCGCCGCGATTGATCCAGCGCCACGCGTGGGTCGCGCCCGCTTTGCGGGTCTGGACCTCGATCCGTTCCGCCACCACGAAGGCCGATAGCAGACCGATGCCGAATTGGCCGATGGTGGCGACCGCGACCTCGCGCGCGGCCAGCTCGCGGGCGCGGCTGCCGGTGCCGGTGCTGCCGATGACGCTCAAGAATTCTTCGATGTCGCGCCGGTCCATGCCGGTGCCGTTGTCGCTGAAACTCAGCGCGCGGGCGCATTCGTCCGCGTCGATGCGGATTTCGCCCGCCGGTTCCGGCCGGTCGATCTGCCGCAATTGAATGCTGTCGTGCGCGTTTTGCAGCAGCTCGCGGACGAAGACGTCTTGTTCGGGGTAAAGGCTCTTGGCCAGCAAGCGGACCAATCCTTGAAAGCTGGTGCGCATCTTGGGCATGGAGCGGTTCTCTCTCGGATGGCGTTATGATGCTTATACCGATTTTCGATGGGTTTTGTTGGAACTTGAGGCGATGGTGTCAACGCAACGACCGAGGGAGTTTGCATATCCACATGAATCAAGCCCAAGCCATCCCGCGCTTTACCCTCTACGATCAATTGCTTGCCTTGCCGGAAAACCAGGTGGGCGAGATCATCGGCGGTCAACTGCACACTCAGCCACGCCCTGCCGGACCTCACGCGGCGGCGGAATCGGTGCTCAACATCAATCTGGGGCCGCCGTTCCACTTCGGGCGCGGCGGACCGGGCGGCTGGTGGATTCTGGTCGAACCCGAAATGCACTTCATCCGCGATACCGAAGTCGCCGTGCCCGATCTGGCCGGTTGGCGGCGCGAGCGGATGCCGACCATTCCCCGCGATCACCGTTTTGAAGTCGTGCCCGACTGGGTTTGCGAAATTCTCTCGCCGTCCACGGCGCAGAAAGACCGAACCTTAAAGCTGCCGCTCTACGCTCGCTATGGCGTCGCTCATGCCTGGCTGGTCGATCCGCTGGCGCGCACGCTGGAAGCCTTCGAGTTGCGCGATGGTCGTTGGCTGCTGCTCGGCGCGATTCGAGAAGACGATCCCGTCTGTTTCCCGCCATTTGACGCCGTGACTTTTTCGCTCGCCGATTTGTGGGTTTGAATATACTTGAAAGCTCTTTTGTCACTCCGCGCGTTTTGCCCATCATGCCCACGTCTCCCGCTTCCCCCGCCGATTTCGCCCCGCTGCGCCTGCGCAAAGACGAAGACCGTCGCCTGCGCGCCGGCCATCTCTGGGTGTACAGCAACGAAATCGACGTCGCCGCCACCCCGCTGCGCGATTTCCAGCCCGGCCAGCCGGTCGCGATTCAAGCCCATAACGGCAAGGCGCTCGGCACCGGCTACATCAACCCGCACGCGCTGCTGTGCGCCCGGCTGGTTAGCCGCGATCCCGAACACCCGCTCGGCCCGTCGCTTTTGGTCCATCGCCTCAACGTCGCGCTCGGCCTGCGCGAGCGGCTGTACGACAAGCCGTTCTACCGCTTGGTGTACGGCGAAGGCGACGGCCTGCCGGGCTTGGTCGTGGATCGCTACGGCGATCTGTGCGTGGCGCAACTCACCACCGCCGGCATGGAGCGGATAAAAGATGACATCCTCGCCGCCTTGCAAAAAGTGCTGAAGCCCTCGGCGGTGCTCTGGCGCAACGATAGCCGGATGCGGGAGATGGAAGGCTTGGAGCGCATCGTGGCCGACGCGGCGGGAACGGTGCCGGAGACCGTCACGGTCGAAGAAGACGGGCTGCGCTTCCAAGTCTCGCCGCGCGAGGGCCAAAAAACCGGCTGGTTCTACGATCAGCGCGACAACCGCGCCCGGCTGGATCGCTATGTCCTCGGCCGGCGGGTGTTGGACGTGTTCAGCTACGTCGGCGCGTGGGGGATTCGCGCGGCGGCGCGCGGCGCGCGGGACGTGGTCTGCGTCGATTCCTCCGCCGGCGCCCTGGAGCAGGCGAACGCGAACATCGCGCTCAACGGTGTCGGCGAGCGCGTGAAAACCCGGCAAGGCGACGCTTTTGAAATCCTCAAGCAGTTGCGCGAGGAACGCGAGCGCTTCGATATCGTCATCGTCGATCCGCCGGCCTTCATCAAGCGCCGCAAGGATTTCAAGGAAGGCGCGCTGGCCTACCGGCGGCTGAACGAAATGGCGATGCAGGTATTGGAGCGCGACGGGCTGTTGATTTCCTGCTCGTGCTCGCAACTGCTCTCCCGCGACCTGCTGATGCAAACCCTGCTGCAAGGCGCGAGGCATCTCGACCGCAATCTGGCGGTGCTGGAGCAGGGCCGCCAGGGGCCGGACCATCCGGTTTTGCCCGCTATCGCCGAAACCGATTATCTCAAAATGGTCATCGCGCGGGTTTTGCCCGCTTGAGCGGTCAAGCCGGATGCGCAAGCCGGCGCCCAAGCGTCCTCTGCCATCGCGCTTGTAGCTAAACCCGACCGATTTGATAAATAATCTCCCTCCATCCTTTTTGACCAACCTCCAGGGGGACTTAACCATGATGCGGTTGAAGGAAATTCTGAACAACAAAGGCGGCCAACCGGTGATCATCCCGGAAGAAAGCACGGTGGGTGCGGCGATCCGGCTGATGAACCAGCACCGCGTGGGTTCGGTGATGGTGCAAGGCCCAAACGGCGAGCCGATCGGCATCCTGACCGAGCGCGATATCGTGCGGCTGTACGCCCAGGGCGAAACCGACTTCGAGACCATGCTGGTCAAAGACTGGATGACCACGGACATGACCACCGGCCAGCCGGACGATTCGGTCAGCGAAGTGCTGGCCATCATGACGGTCAAGCGCTTCCGCCATCTGCCGGTGCTCGAAGAGGCCCGGATGGTGGGCGTGGTCTCCCTCGGCGATCTGGTGAAAGCGCAACTCGAAGAAATCGCCTTCGAAGCCAAGGTGCTGCGCGAATACATCTCCTCCTGAGCCCGACACTCGCCCACGCCATCGACCGCCGCTCTCCTCCGGTCCCGACCGTGGCCGCCGGCCGCCGTTTTTGGGAAGACGCGACCCTCGCCGAACTGACGTCCGCCGAGTGGGAGGCCCTGTGCGACGGCTGCGGCAAATGCTGCCTGCACAAGCTGGAAGATGAGGATACCGGCGAGCTGTTTCACACCAACGTCGCTTGCAAGCTGCTCGATCTCGAAACCGGCCGTTGCGGCCGCTACGCCGAGCGCTTCCGCTGGGTGCCGGACTGCTTGCAACTGACGCCGAGCCTCGCCCGCCATACCTCCTGGCTGCCGCCGACCTGCGCCTATCGGTTGCGAGCGGAAGGCCGCCCGCTGCCGGACTGGCATCCGCTGAAAACCGGCGATCCCGATTCCGCCCGGCGCGCCGGGATGAGCGTCTGCGGTTGGGCCGTGCCCGAACGCCGCGCGCGACGGTTGGAAAACCATATCATCGAGTCTTTGCCATGAAAGTCCGCTGCATTACCCTGGGCGCGTTCCAGGTCAACGCCTATCTGCTCGAAGATCCCGTCACCGGCCATTGCGCCGTGGTGGACACCGGCGAGGGACCGGACTTGGCCCAGGCGCTGGTCCGGATGGACCCCCGGCCGAACTTGCAGGCGATTTTGTTGACCCACGCCCATTTCGATCACGCGGGCGGCTTGGCGGATGTCCAGCGGGAGTTTCCCGAAGCGATCACTTATCTGCCGGCGCTGGAACGGGAGCTGTTCGAGATGTTGCCCAAGCAAGGGTCGATGATGTTCGGGATGCCGGAATTCGACCGCCCGTGCGGGCGGATCGACCGCTACGTCGAGGACGGCGACCAGATCGAGGTCGGGCAATGGCGGTTCACGTTTTTGTCCACGCCCGGCCACACGCCCGGCCAGGGCTGCTACTACGATGAGAAATACGTGTTTTCGGGCGATACCCTGTTCGCCGGCAGCATCGGCCGCACCGATTTTCCGCTCAGCGACCCCGAATTGATGTGGCAAAGCCTGCGGCGCTTGCTCGCTTTGCCCGGCCATTTGATCGTGTGCAGCGGCCACGGTCCCGCCACCACGCTGGAGGAGGAGCTGCGCGGCAACCCGTTTTTGGATTACCTGCGCCGGGAGCGCGGCTTGCCGAGCTACAGCTTCGACATGGCCCCCGGCCCGCGCTGGGGTTAAATCCGGAGGGCGGGGCGGCGATGTGCGAGCTGCTGGGGATGAGCGCCAACGTCCCCACCGATATTTGCTTCAGCTTCACCGGGCTGATGCAGCGCGGCGGCAAAACCGGCCCGCACCGCGACGGCTGGGGCATCGCTTTTTACGAGGGGCGCGGCTGCCGGACCTTTCACGACCCCAAGCCCAGCGCCGAATCGGAAATCGCCCGGCTGGTGCAGCGCTACGCCATCAAAAGCCCGATCGTGATCAGCCACATCCGCCGCGCCAACCGGGGCCGGATTTGCCTGGAAAACACCCATCCCTTCAGCCGCGAATTGTGGGGGCGCAACTGGGTGTTCGCCCACAACGGCCAACTGCGCGGGGTCAAGCGGCTGGCGCTCGATCACTACCGGCCGATCGGCACCACCGACAGCGAGCACGCTTTCTGCTGGTTGCTGGATCGCGTCCGCGACCGCTTTCCCCGGCCGCCGCGCCGTTCCGCCGAACTGTGGCGCTGCGTCCGGCAACTGGCGCGGGAGTTGAACGCGCTGGGCGTCTTCAATTTCCTGTTGAGCGACGCCGCCCATCTCTACGCCCATTGCGGCACGCAACTGTCCTGGCTGACGCGGCGCGCGCCGTTTGGCCAGGCGCGCTTGATGGACGCCGACATGCTGGTGGATTTTCAGGCGGAAACCACGCCCGAGGACATCGTGACCGTGATCGCGACCCGGCCGCTGACCGACAACGAAGCCTGGACGGTGATGCCGCCCGGCGCGCTGGCGGTGTTCGGCGCCGGCGAACGGGTCGCGGAATTCGCCGCCTAGCTGGAGGGCATGGCGTTCGCCGGCCAGCGCCCGATCAGCGGCGCGGGAGCGTCTCCCAGATAAGTCGCCCCTCCCACCATGTTCTTTTGCCAGTAACGCTGGTTGAGGTTGACCTTGCGGACCCGGCCGCTGCCGGAAGAAGCGTGGATCATCTGACCCCTGCCGACGTAAATGCCGACGTGAGACACCGCGCCGGTCCCGTCCGTGCGGAAAAACAGCAAATCGCCCGGCAGCACTTTGCGTTGCGGCTGTCCGTTTTGGAACTGTTGGGCCGCCGTGCGCGGCACCCGGACGCCGGCGCGCGAATAGGCGTATTGCACCAGGCCGCTGCAATCCACCCCGCCCGGCGATTCGCCGCCCAGCCGGTAGGGCGCGCCGATCAACTGCTCGGCGGAGGCCACGATGCGCTGGCGAGCGCCGGCCTGGGCGCCGCGCGGCAGCGAGGCCATCGCCCCGCTCTTGCCGCCGGGCGAGGCGCAGCCGCCCAGCCACAGCAAGCCGGCCAACAAAGGCAACAGCGACAGCATCCGACGGGCGGACGACGGGACAGGCATGGTGGCGATTTCCTGGCGTTGGGAGGTCGGGAAGCAAGGCATTTTGGCTTAAGAATAGAGGATAATCCGCCGGAAAACAGCCGGTCCGCGCCGCGCGCAAGCTCTGCGGGAAAAGTGTTTTCTTGCGCTAACACAGACGGGATGGTCTATAGTAAAGCCCTAATTACAGCGAACCGGGGTTCTCATGAAAGCTGAACGCGGCAGGGTGGTCGCCTTCCACTATACCCTCACCGACGATCATGGCCTGTTGCTCGATTCCAGCCGGGGCCGCGAGCCTCTCGCGTATTTGCACGGCTACGGCAACATTATCAAGGGGCTGGAAACCGCCCTGGAAGGCCGCGAAGCCGGCTTTCTCTCGACGGTCAAGGTCGCGCCCGCCGACGGCTACGGCGATTACAACCCCGACGCGGTGTTCGAAGTCCCGCGCGCCCAATTTCCGCCCGAGGAGGACATCCAGGTCGGCATGCAGGTTCAAGGCGAGAACGAACACGGTTTGATGAGTTTCAAGGTTGTGGCGGTCAACGGGCAGGGCGTGGTGCTGGACGCCAATCACCCGATGGCGGGCAAGCATCTGAATTTCGATGTCGAGGTGCTGGAGGTGCGAGACGCGACGGCGCAGGAATTGTCGCACGGGCACGTGCACGCCCACGGCCACGATCACTGAGGCGCGCGGGCGCGGTTTGGATCGCGATGTGGCTCTCAGGGGTTGAAAGTGTAAAATAGCGCCAACAATCAAGGATTCAGTTCGAGGTTTGCCATTCCGCCATGCTGCTGCGCTCCCACCATGCCGCCAACGAAGACCCCCTGCCGTTCGAACTTAAAGGCAGCCTGTTCACTTTGACGGTTTTGCGCCTGTTTCAGGCGGACCGGGCGGCGATCGAAGGCTATCTGACCGAAAAGGTCAAACAAGCCCCTAGCTTTTTCAACAACACGCCGGTGGTGATCGATTTGGAGAGCTTGGCCGATTCCAAGGAGAGCGTGGATTTCAAGGGCTTGCATGAATTGTTGCGGGGCTTCGGCATGATTCCGGTGGGCGTTCGCAACGGTAGCCCCAAGCAGAACGCGGCCGCCCGACTGGCCGGCTTGCCGGTCTTGACCGAGAACCGGGCCGGCGCCGGCGCCAAGAAACCCGAGCCGCCCGAGCCGGCGCCCTCTCGCACGCGCGTGATCGCGCACTCGATCCGCTCGGGTCAGGAAATTTACGTCGCGGACGGCGATTTGATCGTGCTGGGCGCGGTCAGCGCCGGCGCCGACGTCGCGGCGGACGGCAACATTCACGTGTACGGCCCCCTGCGCGGCCGCGCCTTGGCGGGCGTCAAGGGCAACGGGGAAACCTGGATTTTCTGTCAGAACCTTGAGGCGCAATTGGTTTCCATCGCGGGCCGCTATCAGACCTACGACCAGATCGATGGGCCGGAGCGGGGCAAGGCGGCGCAGATTCATTTGCAGGAAGACCGGTTGATCATCCAACCGCTGGCTCACTGAATCACCGGAGGCGGCAAGGGAGGATTCATCCGATGAACGTTAATCTAACAAGGTGAGATAGCAGCTTGGCAACTGTCATCGTCGTGACCTCCGGCAAAGGAGGCGTGGGAAAAACCACGACCAGCGCCAGTTTCGCCACCGGCCTAGCTCTGCGCGGCTACCGGACCGTGGTGATCGATTTCGATGTGGGATTGCGCAACCTCGATCTGATCATGGGGTGC
>JAEUPW010000138.1 GCA_016790045.1 Candidatus Competibacteraceae bacterium | reverse complement strand
TAGGGCCGCTTTTTGAGTTCAAACAGGTTCACTTCCAGCTTGGTGAAATCCAAGATGGCGTTCAGCTCGCGCAGAAGCCGGTCGGCATCTTCCTGCATGGTGGCTCTCAGCAGGTCCTGATGGTCGGTCAGCGAGGTGTTGCCGAGCAAGGTCAGATGGCCCATCAACGAATGCAGGGGCGTGCGGGTCTCGTGGCTCACGGCGGCGATGAACTGCGACTTGGCGCGGCTGGCGTCTTCCGCTTGGCGGCTGGCGCTTTCGAGCTGGGCGTTTCGCGCCGTGAGTTCGGCGATCTGCTCGCTGACGGTTTGGGACAGCCGCGCGTTCTGGCGCTCGATTTCGGCTTTGGAGCCGCTAAGCTCGCGGCTATATCGGGCGAGCGCGCCGATCAAGTCGTTGAACGCCGAGCCGATGGTTTGCGCTTCCTTGACGCCGCGAATCGCTACCGGGCAAAACGTTTTTGCGGTCTCGGGATCGGCCATGGCGCGGGCCAGATTTTTGATGGGCCGCGTCAAGAGTTCCAACAGCCAAAGCAGCCCCACCGTGACCGCCAAGCTACCGCTTGCCATCACGATCAAAATGTAGCGGTTGATGGCGGCCGAGTCGGCTTGCAATTTCCTGAGGCTCAGATTCAGCAACACGTAGCCGAGCGTCATGGTCGAGGTATCGGTTTCTCCTCGGTGGGCGTCCGGCGATCCGACCCACCGGTCGCGGTACGGGGAATCGGCCAAGGTTTCCGACGGCAGCGACACGACCGGCGCGAAGGCGACCAGTCGATCTTCGAACGCGGTGTAACCGCTTTTTTCGGGTGCGACAACGCCCCTGAAATTCGGATATTCGGTCGGGACGCTCCCGTTGACAGCCAAGGTGCGACCGGTGTTTGAAACGACGAGCACGCCGGTCACGCCCGGATAGCTCGCTACCGTTTGCAAAGTCATTTTTAGGTTTTCGGCCGCGCCTTGCTCTAGAGCCAGACGGCTGTCGGCGGCCAACCGCTCGACGAGCGCCCGCCCGTTGGCGGCCAAATCGGCGAGCAAATGGGCCTTCAAGCGATCTTGTAGCACCGTGACGACGACGATGGTCAAGCCCGACATCCCCAACAAACAGGCCGCCAAAAGCAACTGGCGCAACGTGAAGGGTATGCGCGCGAAGGCCATGAGGTCACAGCTCCGGAAATGCGGGCTTGGCCCGTTGGATCACCGAAGGGGCCAACTCGATCCCCAAGCGGCGAGCGGTGCGCGTGTTGAGCGTGAGCTGGCCCGCTTGCGTCCACCGGAGGCCCGAGACCGGCTGCCATCCGCTTTGCCGGACGAGCGCGCCCAACTCCTTCCCGACTTCCAAATAGTTGGGGTAGAAGGCGAACAAGAATCCCCGGCGGACGTGGGCGATGGTGTCGGACACCACGGCGATGCGCCGGTCCCACGCCTGTTCGAGAACGTAGGGATAAAGGACTTCGGTGTTGTGCGCGAGGGTGTCGCGGCCGAACCAAAGCGCGGTGGTTTCAGGGTCGATGCTGCTGAAGGTGTCGCCCAGTTTGCGCGCGATTTCGGGCGCGCCCGAAACGGGAACAGGTAAAACGCCCAACTTCTCGTCCGGCGCGATCTTTTTGATATGGTCGATCCACGGACCGTCGCGAGCATCGTAATACACGACGACTTTTTGTAAGCGGGGCAACATCTCGCGCAGCGTTTTGAGATAAATCCGGGGATCGACGGCCAAGCTGACGCCAGGCAGCGACGTTTGGCCGGGAAAAATATCGACCCCACCCACAAAAACGGGCTGTCGGGACTGCGGTCTGCGCTCGTAAAAACCCAACGCTTTTTGACCGAGCAAAACAACCGCGCCGCCTTGCGCGCCATCTCTTGTCAGCAGGCGCTCAAAATCGCCCGCCGTCGCCGTGGCGGCCATCATTCTGGCTTCGAAGGAGCCCGCAACCTCGCGCTCGATACCTGCCACCATCTGCGCAAAGGCTTCCCTGAAAGGATCAGACACCTCCGGGTAAATGGCCAAAACGGTCCCCGCCGGCGTCCCTGTCACCGGAAAACAAAGAACCATCACCAGAACCGTGAAAGCGAGTTGAAATGCTATTTTCACGCGCGACAGATAAACTCGGTAACATCAAATTCCCGCGTTTGAAACCGAATCTGACGGTGCCCTGAAAGAGCCGAGCAATCAAAAACGGCCTTGGAATGTAAAATAAAAATTACGGCCCGGCAACGGAATGTCGCCCGGAAAAATTCCCGACACAACGGGGCCGGCGTCTTGGGCTTCGCGATCGAACAGGTTGCGCACATCGAAGCCCACGACAAAATCGGGCGCGATATGGTATCGCACCAAAGCGTCGACAAAAACGAAGGTGTCCGGATGTGATCGGGTATCTCCGACGAAACGGTCACGCTGGCCCACATACCTTCCCTGGAGAGAAAATAGCCACGGCCCTCGCTGGCGTTGCAACCGCGTGTAGACGAGATGGTGCGGGTGGTAGCCCACATCCGTGTCGGTGGCCTCGTTGACGCTATCCTGATAGCTGTAGGACGCATACCACTGCGTCCGCGGATCGATGGTCCACCACGCTTCCAGCTCCGCTCCTCGGCCCACTTGAGGGGCGGTGTTGACCGGCAGGTACTTCGGACCCGGCGCGGCCAAAATTTGGATCTTGTCCTGCGTTTTTTGATAAAACAGGTTGAGGCGGGCCAACAAGTCCGGGCGGAAGCGATAATCGAAAGCCAGCTCGAAACTCTTGACGCGCTCCGGTTTTAAATCCGGATTGCCGGTCAAAACTGGCGATTGGCGCGTCATCGTGTCAACTTGAGCGGGTCCCCTAAAACCCTCTCCGTAAATAAACTTGGTTGTCAGGTAAGGCGAGCTATCCCAAACCAAAACGATCCGGGGGTTGATCTGGTCGCCGTAATCGGAATAGTGATCGTATCTTGCCCCCCACGTTAAGACCCAATTCGGGTGGATCGTCCACTCGTCTTGGAGGTACAAAAACTGGAGATCGTGAGAGAAATCCCGAGCGCCAAACGCCATTGAGGCCGGATCGGTGATCGCCGTCAGCGAGCCCAAAGGCGTCAAACGGCCGCCGGTGATCGAAAAATTTCTTTTTTCGGATTTTTGGTGGGTTTTACCGCTTTCGACCCCTGTTCCCACGCTGATCCGATGGGAGCGTAACCCCGTGTAATTCCACGAACCTTGCAAGCGAGTGTTGTGCTGCTGCGAGGACGAGCTGGTGATGATGCCGTCTGGAAATAGCCGAGACGCGCCAGGCGGAAAAATGTGCATGTTGTTGATGGCGCTCTCGTAAAAATACTGGTTTAAAGCGACGTTCGCGCTCCAGTGGCTCCCGCGAGTTTTCCAGGCTACGTTGCTTTCGACGATGGTCATGTCGGCGTCGCCAAAAGGGTCTAGCGCGTTCGCGAGCCCGACCATCGGCCCGATGTCACGCGATAACGAAGTCCTCAACCTGAATGAGAAATTGTCGCTGGTGGCGTTTAGTTGTGCGCCCAAAGTTCGAAAATGGGTGTTGGCATTGCCTGGCGCGAAAGACGCATCCGTGTGGAATATCGCATCTAAAAGGGTTTGCGAATCGGCTGAAATATAAGGGGCGTGGCCGTCCGTTTCTTGATATTCGAACGCTCCGACAACATCGAAGTTTCCCGTCCGTCCCCCGCTCAGCAAACGCGCGTTCCCCGTTTTGTAAGAGCCCCCTCGAAGCGTCACTCGCGACTTGTCCGCCGGGGTTTTCCAGGTGATGATGTCGACGACCGCCGAATAAGCGTCCGCGCCGTGCAAGGCCGATCCAGGGCCTCGCATGATTTCTATGCGCTCGATGATATCGAGCGGTATTTTGCCCAAGGCGGAAACACGGTCGCCCGAGATATATTCCGTTTGGGGAATGCCGTCCAAAAGGATCAGCACGTTTTGGTTGGAGGTCGATCTGAACCCCCTGACAGAAATGATCGGGTTGAGCTGATACGTATTTTGGTTCAGATAAAAACCGGGGACCGTTCTGAGAATGTCGAACAAATCCTGAGCGCCCATGCTCTCGATTTGTTGGGCCGTGATAACTGACGTGCTGGCGGGTGCCTTTTGCGATGACTGCGCGTGACCGGTGGCTATGGACACGACGTTGTCGGCGACTCGCTCACTTTGAAAAGTCGAGCGCCCAAAGGGGTCTTCGTCCGCTTCGCTCGCCGCGGGCGCGATCAGAGCCAAAAACAAAACGGAAAAGCGCGGATCGTTTCTTTTTAGCATGTCAGCTTTCTCTCTTTCTTTGGCGGCACAGTTCGGCTCGTGCAAAGGAACGCATGGCTCTGAAGCGGGCAACGCGGGATGACACAAAAATGGTAAGTGCCGGTTTCCATTTTGCAATTCCGCGAAAAAGCGCTCGCGGTTCAATTTGGGACAAGCGAGTTGCGAGCGCCTCCGGGTGTCCTGTCGCGCGCTCGATCAAAAGCGCGCCGGAGCGGGCGCGACGTCTTGGCGCGGCAATGACATCAGGAGCATCCACCAACAAGCCGGCAACACGATCCATGTCTCCCAAGGAAATGTCGCGCTTTGAAGCGTGAGCAACCGCATGTCGTACCCCCGAGCTGTCGAGAGGAGCGCCAGCCAATGCGACACCGCCAAGCCGCATCCGCCGGCGAACGCGAACGCCTTGAAGCGGGTGGAAACCCAGGGCCAGATCGCGACCAACACGGCGATTTCGAGATAAACCAGCGTCCAACCGACCGGACGGGTCAAATAGAACAGCACTAGCGCCAGCGCCCACATTTGCGAGAAGGTCGGGGCGCGGGCGCGGGCGCGGGCGATGGTGACGGCCAGCAAGCCCGCCCACGCCGCCAGCGCGAGCCCCAAGGCGATGTCGGGCGGGATGCCCAAACTGGCCCAAGCTTGCGCGAGATTGCGGTTCCAGATGGCAAATGGCGTTTGCTCGTCAGGGGGCAAGGCATACCAAAGATTGGCCGGGCCGCCTTGCAGGTAACTCAGCGCCGCGCGCCGCAGCTCGTCGCCCCAGCGCAGCATTTCGGCGGCCACCAGCGCGACGATCAACCCGGCGGCAGCCGACCACGCTCGACGGCGAGGCCCGCTCGCAGCGGGCTGGCAAGCCAAAAGCAACGCGGCGAACGCGGCGAAAAAGGCCGCATAAAACGGTTTGACCAGCAAAATTGCGGCAACGGGTGGAGCCGCCAACAGCGGGCGCTGTTTCCAGAGCGACCAGCACGCCAGCAAGGTCAAAAACAGCAGTATGATCTCGACGTTGGCACCCTGCACCGAAATCAGTGCGTCCCACGAAAACACCACCCACAACAACCAAACCGCGCTCGCGTTGCTGACATGCAGCCACAGCCAGCCAAATGCCAGGACCGAGAGCAGCACCAAGCCGGCGAACGCGGGCGCGTCGATGCCCGATTGCGCGATCGCCAACGCCAGCGTCGGCGGGTACAAGTAAGGGCCGGGGGTCTGAGGGGATTCGGCCTGCGCGCGCAGGTACGACTGCCGCTGCTCAAGCGTGGTCAACCGGCCCAACGCGGTTTCGTTTCGGTGGGCCGAAAGCCAGTAGCCCCGAGCCTGTTCCGGCGTCGAATACAGGTTTTCGCCCCGCAACCACGCATCCGCCGCCAGCCGGTAACTGTGAAAATCAATCGAGCGAATGCCGCTGTAGGGAGCGACCAAAAAGCCGGGCACTTGCACGATCAACCATGCGCCAAACAGCGACCCGGCAAGCGTTGCGACCCATGAAGTTCGGTTTAACACCGTCTGAAACGCCCTTTCTCGCCGCAGTGATCAAAGGTAACAGGGGCGACGACGCGCCCACCTCGGCGACCGGTGAGATAGTCGGATCGATGGCGTGAGTCATATAAGCGCTCGACAACCATAACCCTTCCCGCCCGCTTACTTTATCGAGCGTGGACTTGCTCGATTGAAAGCGTCAGCTCGCTTCCGCGTACTCGAAACTGTAGCGGTTTTTGATGCGTTGTTCGCAGGCTCGGACCAAGTTTAACTGCGGCGACCGTCCCGCAAGTTCGTCCAAGCTCTCAAGCGAAGACAGTGCGGCGCGGGCCGTCCCGAACGTCGCTTTGCTTTCCGGCCGGTCAAGCAACGCGCTAAATTGGGCGCACATTCGGGCGCCAGCCTCGGAATTCCACCGCCGTGGCGTCGGCCAAACCGTCGGCGAGCCTACCGTCCGTTGGCGGACAGCAGGGCGCGATGGAAGCCCTGCACCCGCCTGACGTAATTTTGGGTTTCCCGGTAAGGCGGGACGCCGCCGTGGCGGTCCACGGCCTTCTCGCCGGCGTTGTAGCCGGCCAGCGCCAAGCGCACGTCGCCGCCAAAATAGTCCAGCAGCCAGCGCAAGTACCGCGCGCCGCCGGCGATGTTTTGGTGGGGGTCGCGGGGGTCGACGCCGAAGCGCCGGGCGGTCGCCGGCATGAGCTGCATCAGCCCGATCGCGCCCTTGGGGCTCAGCGCGCGGCGGTTGCCGGCTGATTCGGCCAGCATGACCGCCCGGATCAGCAGCGGGTCGAGCCGGTGGCGGGCGGCCAGATCGAGGATGGTCTGCCCGTAATCGCCCGCGCGACCGGCGGGCGGGGCGTAGGCCGGCGCGGCGACGGTCGGCGGCGCGACCGCCCGCGCGGCGAGGCCCGTAAAGCGGACGGCGCGCTCGGCGTTCGCGCTCCGCGCGCCAGGCGGCTCGCTTTTCGCCTGTTCGGACAGCCACCGCGCCGCGTACCCCACCGGTTGCAGCGGTGCGGTTTTCTCCCGCTGCGCGTCCCAGCGCGCTTCCTGCGCGCGGACTTCGGCGTCCAGCCACGATTCTTCGGAAGCCGCCGCAGTCGCCGCGAGAAGCGCTGCGAGCAACCCGAACGCCTTTTTTTTCATCGATTTTCTCCCGAGAGACCCCGGCCTTCAGACCGGGGAGGGATAGGGAAAACGCGCGAGGCGCGGTCGAGAAAGGGTTGGCGCGACCGCCATCACTGCGTGAAGCGCCTCTTGGGCCGGCGCGGCCACCGCACCGACCCGCGCAGCCTCGCTTTCACGGCCCGAAACGCCATCGGCACGGGCACGTCGAACAGCCATAGCAATCCCCCCAGCACGGCGGCCGCACCGATAAAAAAGAACTTCCAAAACCACGGCACGGGGGGAACGGGCAGCAGCAGCAGCGGCCAGGACAGGCGCGCGTCCAAAACGAACAGGGCGCGCGCGTACTTGGCGGTGTAGATCCAAAGCGTTTTTTCGGTATCGTCTCGCATCGTTGGCCGACCGAAACGGCGCCGCTAAGCGCCGTAGGAAGTCAGGAACGTCTGGTGCGTCTCCGGGGTGATCTTGCCCTGGCGCAACAGGTCGTCCACGTCTTGTTTGAAGGCTTGGCCGGAGGTGGCCACGAAGGTCCGCAAGGTGTTGGTGGTTTTGTTCGGCGACAAATCCAGCAGGGCAGTTTTCAGGTTCACGTCCAGAGCCAGCCACTCGCGCGCCGCGACGCGGGTGCCGTCGGTGGCGGGCAACAAGGTTTGCGAGACGATCAGTTGCAAGGACGAGATGACATCCGCGTAAGCGGTCCGTTTCCGGTCGTCGGGAAACAGGTTGACGATGCGGCCGACGGTTTCCGGGACGCCGGTGGTGTGCAGCGTCGTCAGCGTGAGCGCGGCGGTCTTGGCGGAGGCCAAAGTCGCGTCCATTTCCGCCCGGTCCCGCGTCTCTTGGGTCACGACGATGGTCGGGCCGCGCCGCAACCCGTTGCGCACGGCGCGCTCCCAGCTCGGGATGTCGCGCCCGACTTGCGATTGGTAGATCGCGCTGTTGGCCGAGCGGATGTCGTCGAACACGAACTCGGTGGGGCTCGCGAACTCGACGACGGTTTCGTGGCGGTCGGGGTCTTCCAGGACGTGGCGCAAGTAGGCGGCAAGCAGCGTGGTTTTACCGCTGCCGACCGCCCCGGTGATCAGGATCAGACCGCGCCGGAGCGAGAGCAACTTCTCTTGCAGCTTCGGCGGCAACCCCAAGTCCGCCAAGCGGGGCGGGACGCTGGGATGCACGCGGAACGTGATGTGGACGCCCGGCTGGTCGTTGACGCCAATCCGCGTGGCGTTGACGCGAAAGCGGTGCCGGACATCGCCGACGAGAATGGAATAATCCCCGTCGGCGTCGTCGCCCTTCCCCAAAGTCGAGGGCGCCTGTTCGCCGAGGACGCAGGCCAGCAGGGCTTCCACTTCGCTAAAACCCAGGCGTCGCGGGCTGGCGGTGTGGAGGCGCGAGTGCAGCCGGGCCTTGATGGGGAGGAAGCTGGAGATGTGGACGTCGGTCACGCCGAAGCGCGCGGCGTGCAGCAGGCAAGCGTCCAAATCCCCCTGCGTCATGATCGGCGGCAAGTGGGGCCAATCGAAAAAATCACTGGACGGAGGAGCCATCATCATAGGTTGTCACGACCTCCGGCACGGCGGTCCAGGGAAGCGGGCGGCCTTTCCTGCCCTTGCGGGCGGCGGGCGCCTGAAACTGCGACAGGCGCGACAGCGCGATCTCGGTTCGCCCGATCAGCAGCTCGTCGGGGCCTCGCTTGACGCCGCGACGGGAGATGCGCACGGCGGGCGCGCTGACCATACCGCGCTCCAGCAGCACCAAATAGCGCACCCGGCCGAGGAACGCGCGGTGCAGCTCGCCGACGCGGGCCTTGAACGCCAGCCACGCTTGCTGCTCGCCCCGCTCCCAACCCAGGGCGACCGCCTCGCTCCAAATGCGCTCCTCGGCGGGATTCTGGGGCAGCAGCGCGCCCTCGGGCTTGGCCGGCGGGGAAAAGTGCTCGGCGAGCAAGTAATCGCGCCAAGTCGGTGGCGCCGACACCACCTGCGCGTTTTCGAGCATCTTGTAGCTCTGCTCGATTTTCGTGAGCTTCATGCCGTCGACCTCGGCGTGGCGGCGGGTTTCGACGATGACCGGCGGCAACACCAGCCCCTGTTCCGAAAGGAGCTGATCGAAGCGGTAGATTTCGTTCAGCCACGGGGCGACGCTTTCCACCTCGCGGTTCTGTTCCCGCGTTTTGAGCGCCAGCGCTGCCTGGCTGCCGACTTGCAGCCCGGTTTCGCGCAGCGCGCGCTCCCGCAAGGGCGGTTCCTGGGACGGCGCGGCGCTTTTGAGGTGGGGCCGCCAGCCCTGCAACTCGCGCAGCGATGGCACCGCTACGGCCGCCGCGCTCGGGGTGGCGGGGGCCGGCGGCCCGCTCGGGCGCTCGGCGGAAACCGCGCCGGCTCCCGCCGACAGGTTGGCCGCGCGCGCCGCGTGATTGGCGTCGAAGGCGCCGGCCGGCGCGGACAAAATGGCCAGCAGCGCGGCCAGCAGCGCGGGACGGGGCGCAGCGCGCTCATTCGGCATGGTGGAACCGCACCCGCAGGATTTTTTGCCCGTCATCGATCTCCAGGGCCGCCCGGTCCCGCACTTGCCAGGACGCATCCCGCAACACGACGATGGCGGGGAGCTGTTCGGCGTTGACCCGCACGATGATCGGGTTCACCGGCGCTTGGCCGACCGGCTCGAAGCCGTAGCCGGCCTGTTGGGCCACCGTCGAAATCAAGCTTTGGTACGGGCCGACCCACGCGACGGAAACCGGGGTGTCCAACCCCGGCGGCGTGTTCCAGACGCCGTTGTTTTCCAGGAGCCCCGCGCCGGTCTTGGCCTGCTGGATGGCGGCCAGTTGCCACAGGGCCGCCTTGGCGTCGACCGCCGCGCGTTGCAGTTCCTCGGCCACCGCCGTGCGCGGCACCATCGACTCCGGCGGCGCGGCGCAACCGCTGCCGCACGCCACGAGCGCGGCGACGCCCGCGCGGAGCGATGCGGAAACGAGGATTTTGGACATCCTGGACCTCATGGCTTTCGCGAAAAAAAAAGGGGGGGAAACCAGGTGCCGGGCCGGCGCAGCCACTCGCCGTAACCGCCCAGCCGGCGCTCCCGGATTTGCCACGCCCGCAGGGCGTGACGGGTGGCGACCGCCCAAAACAGCAGCGCCAGCAAAACCGCCAGCAGCCCCAGCGCCTCGCTTTGCTGGAACGCGGCGGTCGCGCCGAACGTCGCGGCGAACAGGCCGCCCCCGGCAAAAAAGTAAAACTGCCGAGCGTGGCGGCGGTGCAGCCGGCGCAAGCCCCGGTCGTCCAGGCCGTAAGCGCGAACGCAAGCCTCGAAATCCGCGAGCGGTTCGGCGGGCGCGCGGGCGAGGAGGTTCGCGGCCGCCGACCGGCCGGCGCGCTCCAGCTTCCGGAAATCCCGCTCGTGGCCTTTGCCCCCGACCAGCCGCCACGCGACGCCCGCGATCCACCCGATCATGGCTCCACCCCGGCCCGCGCGGCGGCGGTGGTCAACCGGGTGATTTCGGCGGCCGCTTGCTGCTCGTTCAACACGTCCAACAGCGTGGCCATCAGAACCTGCATGTCCTGCTGCTGGCGGAACTGGCGCATCTGCATCTGCATTTTCCAGGTTTCGATCATGAGCTTTTCCCGCTCCAGCGAGCCCGGCGGCGCTTTGAGGACGTCGTCCACCCATCCCTGGTTGCCGTAGCGGCGCTCGTAGTCCTGGAACATCACCTCCTGCGCGCTTTGGCCGTCGGCGCGCTTGCGCTCGGCGTGGGCGTTGGCCAGCACCTTGCGCGCCACGGCCTTGCGCGCGCCGTAGCTGATGAGGTAGCCGCGCAACTGGTCGGCCTGGGGCGATTTTTCCAGATGGGCGGGCAGCGGCATGACCGGGACGGGCGCGGTCAGGTTCTCGATGAACGCCTGGGCGGCGGCCTCTTGTTCGGGCGAATACCCGCGCGTGTCCAGCAGCAAGCCCGCGTCCATGTCGCCGTTGGGGAGCGCGCCCGGCGACGCGCAGCGCCCGCGCGCCTGGTCGGACGCGGAACAGTAAAGCGTCTCGTGCCGGCGCACGCGCTCCACGACCGCCTGCACCGGGTTGAGGTCGCCGATGACCGCGTGGATGCCCTGGTTGATCTGACGGTTGACCAGACCGGGGATCAAGCTGTCTTTCGACCGAAGCGCCTGGGCCAGCTCCAGCGTCGCGCACGCGGCGGGCGGCGGCATCATCGCCATCGCGACTTCCTTCTGCCAGATTTCCAGTCGCTTGCGGTTGACGGCGTCCGCGCCCTGAAGCGTCGCGTCAACCTGGTCTTGCGTGTGGTTCATCCACTGGGGTTGCTCCAGCAGGTAGAACTTCAGCACGGCGGCGATGAACTCCGCGATGGCGGCATCAGCCGGCGGGGGCGCGAGCAAGCAGCCGCACAGGCTCAAGGCGGCGGCGAGACGCGGCAAACGACGCCGTGCGGGGCGCGGTTTCTCTGGCATGGCGTTGTCCTCAAAACAGCTTTCGACCCGGCGATTATTGAATATAACGCTTCCTCGATCAAGATTAATTATATAGCATTAATATGATTTTTAGTTTATTTAATCGACAAATAATCCTGAGAGGTTTTGCTATGAAGCCGCTGGCGTCCGTCGTCGAAGGAATTGAAAACGTGCTCCACAGCCTCACGCGGGGTTTGCGCCTGTGCGTGGAGGACTGTTGCCAGCTCGAAACCGCCGACGACGATGGCACCTTCGTGGTGGCGGAAGGCGGCTTGATGACGCCCTTGCAGTTGAGCGGGCTGCGAGCGCGCCTGGACGAACCCGCGTTCGAGCGGTTCGTCTCCGACATCGCCATCGCCCTGACGCCGGCCATGACCAGTGCCGCCCACACCGTGCAAGTGGTGCTGGAGCGCGACCCCGAGCGCACGGCGCGCGAGCTGGTGCGGCTGCTCGCCCCCGGCCGGCGCGCGCTGGAGCGCCTGGGGCTGGCGCTGGATAGCCTGGTGGACGACCTGGAGCGCCGGCTTTTGGCGACCTGCGCCTTCGAGAGCGTGCACGTCGCCGTTTGGACGCACCCCACCGCGCTGACCAAACCGGAACGGGTCAAGGCGCGGAAAGCGTATTTGGCGAGTTTCAAGAACCGCACGCCCTCCCACCCGCCTCTGGAAGGGCAAAACCCCGGCGCGGTGTTCATGTCGCTGCGCGAAGTGCACGCGGCGACGGTCGCGACGCTGGTCCGCGACTTCAACACGCGCGGCATCTTCGTCCAGCCGCTGTCCTGCCACGAGTTCCTGCACCAGCTTCGCGTGTCGCACGAGCCGCTGACGACGCCGGGCTGGCGGGCGATTTTGCCCGGCGACAAACCGCCGATGCGGGTCTACCCCCGCGCCTACGACCTGTCGCACGTCTGGTATCCCCGGATCGGCTACCAGCTTTGCGAGAGCGCGTTCGAGCGGCCGCTGGCGGCCGGGGTGGTGCCGGTGGGGCAGCGGTTCATGGCGAGCGCTTACATGGAGTTCGGGCCGCAACAGGTCCGCCCTTTCGCGCAACTGTTCGCCCAGCTCGACCGGGACTTGCCGGCGCGCATCGCCTTCCAGCTCGACGGCGGGTTCACGCACTGGCGCTGGGGGGTCCGCCGGCTGCTTGCCGATTTCTGGGCGTTCACCAGCCAGTACAACAAGCTGATCAGCCGGGCGTTCGCGCAAATTCAGGAAGTGCAGTCCCGCGAGCCGACACCGCGGCTGCGGGTGTGCGCGACCACGTGGGCGGCGGACGAAATGGCCGCGCGCGCGCGCGTCGCGCGCTTGCGCGCCGCCCTGGAAACCTGGGGGGCGCAGCAGTGGCAGGTGGAGCGCGGCGACCTCGCCGCCGGCGTTTTGGCGTCCTTGCCGGGCATGGCGATGGACCTGACGCCGGGCGAACCGCACGCCGCGCCCGTCTCCGAGGCCGTGCGGATGTTGCCGCTGACGCGGCCCACCCTGCCGTGGCCCGAAGGCAATATCGTGTTCCGCACCGAAGACGGCAAGCTGATGCCCTACCAGCCGGGATCGCCGTTGCAACCCTATTGGATCACCCTGATTGCCGGCGCGCTGGGAGGCGGAAAAACGCTGCTCGCGCTGCACGACTGTCTCGCGTTCCTGATGGGCGGCGAGCGGGAAGTCCCGTACTTGAGCCTGATCGAGCCCGGCCCGAGCGCGCGGGGCCTGATCGAGACGCTGCGGGCGGCGGTCCCCGAAAACCGCGCTCACCTGTTCGTGTATCGGCGGCTTCGCCAGAGCCCGCTGGACGCGATCAACTTCCTCGACCTCCAGTTGGGGATGCGCGATCTGCTGCCCTACGAAAAAGCGTTCGCGCGCAACATGCTGACCGCGCTCGCCACGCCCGTCGGCGCGACCCAAGCGCCGGCGGGCGCGGCGGAGATCGCGGCGGAAGTCGTCAAATGGATTTACCCCTTTTACGCCGACGACGCCCACGGCCACCCCAAGCTGTACGAACCGCACCGGGATCACCGGATCGATCTGGCGCTGGCCGAGCGCGGCGTAAAAGCGGACAGCAAGACGCCGTGGTTCGCCGTGGTGGATCGGCTCTTCGCGGCGGGCGACACGCTCAACGCCCAGCGCGCCAACCGGTTTGCGGCCCCGCTGCTCGGCGATTGCATCAACTTTCTCGCCCATTCGGACAACATCCGCCAGACCTGGGGCAGAGTGCCGGTCGCCAAAGACGACCTCTTGATCGATTTCATGATCCGGCAGTGGACGCACGCGATCACGGTGTTCCCTCTGCTTTCCGCGCCGACCGCCGTCGATCTCAGCACGGCGCGGGTGATCGCCTTGGACATCGAGGAAATCGCCACGCGCGGCGGCCAGTTTTCGGCCTGGGAAGCGAGCATCGCCTACCTGCTGGTCCATCGCCTCGCCGTGGCCCACTTTTACTTGCACGAGGACAACGTGAGCGAGTGGCCGCCGCTGTACCGCGACCACCAGCGCCAGCGCATCCTGGAGCTGCAATCGCGGCACAAGCGCGCTTTTTTCGACGAGGTTCACCGGATGCGCGGCGGGGCGCAAGCCACCATGCAACAGTTGGCGATGGACGGCCTGGAAAGCCGCAAGCACGGTGTCGAAATCGTGCTCGCCAGCCCGCTCTACGACCATTTCCCCGACGAGCTGGTCAAAAACGCCAGCACGCGGATGATTTTGGGGGCCTCCGAAGAAGAGGCCAACGCGCTGGCCGAGCGTTTCAGCTTGAGCGGTGCCGAACGCCAGCTCATCCGCCGTTACCTGCACGGCCCCACCCCCGAGGGCACGCCGTTGCTGCTGTCCGTCGACACCCATCAGGGCCGGTTCACGCAACTGGTCTATTTGAGCCTCGGCGCGGAAGAGCTGTGGGCGCTCAGCACCAAGAAAGAGGACCGCGCCTTGCGCGGGTTGGTGATGCGTCACCTCCCCGCGCCGGAAGCGCGCCGGCGGCTGGTCGAGCGCTTTCCCGAGGGCTCGTGCGTCCGGGAATACGACGCGCGGGCGGCGCGGCTGGCGACCGAGCGCGGCGGGCTTCTGGGAGACGACGAGCAACGGTTGCTGATCGAGCAACTGGCGTCCGAAATCGTCGCGCCGCGTTAGGTGGGCCGCCCCCGAGCCGCTTCAGCGGTCAATCCCCCTCGGGTTTCCGGGAGCCGCGGACATCGCGGGTGCGCGGCCAGGCTTTTGCGGCAAACAGGTCCGCCACCCCGCGCGCGGAGGCCTCCGCGTGCACCAGGTCGATGTACTCCTCCAAAAAAGCGGCGGGATTGGGGTGCGTCTCGAACAGGTTCATCAAGTCGCGCATCAGGGTCGTGATTTTCCAGCCCGGCTCGGATTTTTGGGTGCTCCACAGCGAGGCGGTGCGGATGTGCCGGCCCAGCAGCAGGCTCACGAAGCTCGGCGTCACCCGCATCGGCAGTTGGAGGTCGGGGTTTTCGCGGCGGATGGCTTTGATCTCCTGCACCAGATCGTCCACCGCGGGTTCCGGATGGACCAGCTCGGGGTAACGGTCGAGCAGGCGCAGGTGCAAAGCCAGCCCTTCGTCGGCGATCGGCTCGTCCAGGTTTTGGTTGATGAGGACGTGATCGCGCATGTTCGCGCCCAGAAAATTCAAAAAGGGGCCGACATCCATTTTGAGCTTCTCGAACACGGCCATGTAGTGCCGGCCGGTCACGGGGCCATCACTGACACCTATCACCAGCTTGTTCCATTTGGTTTTTTTTCGACGCATAACGAAAGCCCGCTCCGAACGGAAAGTCAGGTGCGTAGTATAGCGCCGACTTCCTCTGACGTTCCGGGCGGGCGGGGCGGATGGCGGCGCTCACTCGATCTGCGTGGTACCGTCAATCGTGACATCCATGTCGCGGCTGTCAAAAAACGTTTCGCCACCCATGCCGACGACCCAGCCTTGGTAGACCATGAACACTCCGATGACCAGACCCAGGATGCTGGCGAAATAAGTCCCGCCGCTGTGCGATCCCGGATTTCGGCCCGCGACATACAGCTTGAACAGGCAGACGCCGACCAGCATAAAGCCGATGAAGAACACCAGGGCCGTGCCGAGTTCCATGGACGGCGACAAGCTTTCGTGGGCGATGTCGGCGACATCGCCCAACGTTTGGGCGAACGCCCCCGGACCGGCGAGCGCCGCGATCAAGTAAGCGGTGCCCGCCGCGGCCGCGCGGCGGGCGCGCGTGGCGCACCCCGCGGCGTGAGTGCGCGTGACTGCTGTGATGGCAAACATATCGACTCTCCTTAAGTTAGCCCAAAGGGCTGGTTGTGCCGAGCGTGGCGAACAGCACCCGGACGGTTTGAACGATGTTGAGCGCGAGCACGCCCGCGACAAAAAACACGGACGCGCGCGACAGCGCCAGACGCCCCAGCTCTCCCGATCCCACCAGCCGCGTCAAAAACCAGGCGCGCTGGCAGGCCACCAAGCCCAGGAGCTGTAAGACCGTCACGCAAGCGCCCATCATCAACGTCGACCAGTCGCTGGTCGGCGGGGCGTACATCAGGGTGTGGTCGATGGCGAGGAAGGTGGCGCTGGCGGCGTGATACCAGTTGCCGAGATACACCAGCCCGACGCCCGCGAAGCAGAGGGCGAGCGCGTTCCACGGGCGGCGGAAGCGGTCTTTGGCGCAGGCGTAACACCCGTACAGCCCCATGCCGACGAACGCGAAACCGATCACGAAACCGGCGTTCTCGAACAGGCGGTGGAGCTGCTGCGCGGCATACGTGACCAGCGCCGCAACCAGTTCCAAGCTGGGAACGTCCATCGGGGGTCACTCGGCGGGAGCGTCGGGGACGGGCGCGGGGAAAAGCGCCGCCGGCCCGCCCGAGCTTCGGGTGTAGTTTCGCGTGTTCGCCGCCGGATCGCCCGATCCGGCACCCGTCGCGGCGGCGGTTTGGGCGGCCGGCCGCCAGGAGCCGTCCAGCGCCGCATCCGCCGCCCGCAGCAGCTCGTCGCCGGCGCGAGAGCCGCCGGCGGGCGGCGCGATACCGGCGTCCGCGACCACCTGTTGCCCTTTCGTTTGCTGGCTCGGCGGGGCCATGAACAGCACGCCGACCAGTTGCAGGGCCGGGTCGACATACACCGTCGGGGGGCGATCGAAGTAGCGGTTCGCGGCTTGGCGGGTGCGGGTGCCGATTTCGCCCACCGCGATCCCCAATATCTCTTTGTCGCTGTAATTGCGCGTCGAGCTTTCGCCCCACAGGGACGAGCTGGTCGTCCCCTGGTTGAGATACGCCCGCTGCGCGCCTTGCAAGACCGCTGATCCCAGGAGCGCGGCCCAGCGGCTAAACGTCCGGCGGTCGACGTCGGTCGCCAGTCCCAGGCGGTTGTTCTCCGGGTTGAGCGCCACGGCGTCGACCGAATACCACGCCTTTTTGAACGTCATCCGGTCGAAATGGATGATGACTTTTTCATCGGCGCGCTTGAAGCTGCCGATGAGGCGCGCGCCATCGAGTTCGCCGTCTTTGAGGGTCACGATGACCGGACCCGGCTCGTCGGACGAGATAAAAACCTCCAGCAGCCCGTAATACAGCTTGTCGACCGACAGGTGAGCCATCGGATCGTGAACCGCTTTGGCGACGGCGGGCGGTTGCTTGGGTTCGGGCGGCTTCAAAGAGGCTTCGACCGTGGCGTGCGTGCCGCCCCACGCGCCGACGACTTTGCCCATGCTTTTCGCTTTGTCGTCGATGCCCTTCTGCCGCTCCTTTTCTCGCTCCTTCACGTGTTTTTCGGCGTCGCGGTTCCAGTTGTCGCGGGCGGGATTGTGAGCCTGCGCCAAATTGCTCGGGACGGCCCGCAACGTGTCGATGGGCGGGACTGACGCGCCCGGCCCGACCTTCTGGTCGGCCTGCGCCCGGTTCTGGCGCTCTTGCTGGGTGTAGGCGTCTTCCACGTCCGGCAATTGCGGGTCGCCGGGATAAGAGGGTTTTGCGTTTGGCTCCGAGACGACCCGGCTGCCGGCGCTTTTCAAGTCGACGCTCGGCCGCGCCAGATAATGGGCGGTGCCGACGGCGGCGGCGGCGACGGCGACGGCGATGGCGCCTCCGACGAGCAGTTGGACGAACGGGGTCATGGCGGTGTTCTCAGCGTATCCGCGCCTGCAATTCGCGCCCCTGGTCGCTCATGACCAAGACCGGAATGGGCGTCAGTTTGTAAACGGTCGTGCCGTCGCTAGCGTCGGCCCGCTTTTCCCAGCCGGGACTGATGAGCGTGCTGGCGGTTTTGAGGTAGTAGGCTTTTTTGTAAAACCACACCGTCCCGCTGGCCCCGATCAGTTGTTTGGCTTGCGCGCCGGACGGTGGAATCCCGTCCAGGAAGTCGTACATCTCCGGCTCGATTTCCGGCGAGACGGCGACGGTCGCCCGTTCCGCCTTGGCGAGCGGGCCGCGCCCCGGAAGCTGAAATTCCTTGTTGTAATCCACGACCCGGCTTGCCCCTTGGGCGAGCGTTACCGTGATCGGCGTGTCCAGGTCTTTAAATTTGATCGCGATGTTGCCCACGGTAAACAGCTTCGGGCTGGTGATGCTCAGGATGTTGACGCCGAGCTGGGTCACCAGGAACGTGTCGTTGCCGCTTTGGTTGCTGACCGACCAGCGCTCCACGGGCCACGCCGCGCCGGTCGAATCCAGAAAGGTCGCGTTGGCGACCATGCCGCTCGCCAAAAAAAGCGTCGGGGGCTGGTGGCCGGGCGCGAGCTTGACCGGGACGCTGGAGGTCAGCGGTTTCGGTGGCGGACCCGGCGGGATCGCCATCGCTTGCGACGCGCGCGCCGCCTGCGCTTTGAGCGCCCTGATTTCTTCCGGCGTCAGTTGCAGCGCCTGCAACACGGCCTGTTGGGATTCGTCGGTCAGCTTGGCCGGCGGCGGGGGCGGCGGCATTTTGGGTTCGCCGACGAGCGCGCCGAGGTCTTGCGCGGCGGCGGCGGCGCACAGGCTCAAGCAAACGGCCGACAGCAGGTGGAGGGACCGGGGGACAGGAGGGCGCATGGCGGTTCAGCTCTTGCCGGTTTTGGCGATGTACTTCTCGATACCCACCCCTTTTTCGTACTCCGTCAGGGGCCGGCGGACCACGACGAGTTCGATGATCTGGTTTTGGGTGGATTGTTGGGTTCCCAGGTAGCTCACGACGATTTCCATCTGGAGGCGCCACGTCAAACGCTGGGTTTGTTCTCCGATCACCTTGTTTGTGATGATCGGCGGCTTGACCACCACCGCGCGCACGGTGAGCCGCTTTTCTTTCACCGCGTCCAAGTTTCCGATCTTGATCAAGGCGTCGCGGTACTCCTCGCAACCCTTGGCGGTGAAGTATTCGTTGCAGGCTTTTTGCAGCGTCTCGCGGTAGTCCGCGAAGTTCCAGTTGTTGGCCGCCAGCACGGCGTCCGTCGCCCACTGGGTGATGCGCAAATCCGAAAACGAAGGCTGGTCGAGCGGGACGACGCCGACCAGTTGGTGGTCGGCGGTTTGCACCAAAAATTTGGGCGACGGCTGGTAGGTGTAGAGATAGACGATCAGCCCCAGCGAGACCGTTTGCGAAAACCCCAGAAACAGCAGCAGCGCCAAAAGGATTCGAAACCCGTCCCGGTACCATTCGTACCGCACGCGGGTGGCGACCAGCGCGTCGTTTTCGACGGCGACCGCCACGCCCGACAACGCCTCATCGGAGGAGGTTTTCCAGCCCAGTTTTTTCACTTTCTTGACCGTCTTCGGGTTTCGGTGCGGTTTGCGGCGCCGCCGGAGCGGGAGCCGCGCCGTTTTGCCCTGCCGTCGCCGGGCGGCCCTGGTCCCGGAGCGCCGCGTCCAGCGTCTCGCGGACGGCTTGCTGCTGGCGGGCGGCCGCTTTGGTGGCCTCGGGCGACATCTTTTGCAGAAGGGCGCTTTGCGGGACGGCGGGCGCGGGGCTCATCATCAAGCTGGAGCGCGCCGCGCCGCAAAATTGCGGCCCGATGCCCAGCAAGCACAGCAGCCCCACTTTCGGCGTGCCGATGCGCGCCAGCGCGCCGGAAATCCAGTCGTTGAGCAGCCCGTCGATGAGCTGGCCGACATCGAACCGCATCGACAGCCGGCAAAACATCGGGTCGAACGTGACCGAGAACGGGGAGCTGGCTTGCTCCACGCCGGTCAAGCCGCAGGCTTTCGCGCCGTCCAAAAAAGCCAGCCCGCAATTCAGGGCCTCTTTCACGCCCGCCAGGGGATCGAGCCCCTGGCTCGGCCGCAGGCCGGGCGCGGGCGGCAAGGCTTGGAGATGCACGTCCAAGCCGTGGCTATCGGGGGACGCGGCGAGCAACACCACCAGAACGGGAACTCCCTTGATCAGACGTCGGACGCGGTCGGCCATCGGTACACCCCTGCTGTTCCACCTTCGCGTCATACTCTATTTCATATTTTCACAAAATCAATATGCAACTAATCAAATAATCCAAATAAGCTTAATTTGTATTATGATCGTGCCGCGGTCGAGGTCTGAATTTTCGGGAGGGGCAACCATGTTTCAACGGTTTAGAGGATTGGCGGCGCTCGCCGGCGCGCTGGCCGCCGGGGGCGTCTTCGCGCAAGGCGCCGTCCCGCCGCCAAACGGGTCTTACTGGGACCAGGTGAAATCGTTTCTGCCCCAGGAAGGCGATGTCGCCATGAACCAAGTGGTGTCGCTGTTCGGCCCGCCGGTGACGGCCGCGACCGGGTTCGCGGCGCGAGCGCAAGAGTCCGTGCTCGGCGTCACGATTTACTCTTATCTGGTGGGCGTGTTCGTGATTTCGATCCTGATGGCCCTGTACTTGGTGCTGGCGGGAACCGCGCAATCCGCGTACTCCGGAAAATTTTTGGGCGAGCGCTGGAATGGGTTCTGGGTGCCGCTCCGGGCGGTGCTGGGCTGGATGATGCTGTTGCCCGTGCCCGCGCTCGGGGGGTTGGCGGGGGCGCACGCCTTGCTGTTTTGGGCGCTGGCGATCGGGACGGGCCTCGCCAACAAAGTGCTCGTCGCGGGCATCGACTCCACCGCCGAGCGCGGGTTTTCGGCGAGCGCCGCCACGCTGGCCGCCGTGCCCATGGCGAGCCAGTTGGCCCGCAACACCCTCAACGCTCTCTCCTGTGTCGAGAGTGTCAACAGGGTGGAATCGACCCCCGGCGGCTATCCGCCGCTCGGCGTGTCGACCAAGGAGGAAGAGCCCAAAAAAGGGATATGGGCAAGCGTCAAAGACTTTTTTTCCGGCGAGCCCAAGGGGGCGCAATACAACGACCTGATCAACGCGGCGGCGGCGAAATACGGGATGCCGGCCAGCTTCATCCACGCGATCATCCAGGCCGAGTCCGGATACAACCCAAATGCGCTGAGCCCCAAAGGTGCCACAGGACTGATGCAGCTCATGCCGGATACCGCCAAGCGCTTCGGCGTGACCAACGCTAGAGATCCCGCCCAAAACATCGACGGGGGAACGCACTATTTGCGCTGGCTCTACGATCGCTTCGGCGGCGACTTGAAACTGGTCGCCGCCGGCTACAACGCCGGCGAGGGCGCGGTCCAGAGATACGGCAACACGATTCCGCCCTACAGCGAGACGCGGAACTACGTCAGCAAGGTGATGAACAACTACCAGAAAAACGGCGGGGGGACGCCGGGGGAGGTCGCCGGCACCTCGCTGCGGCACTACCTGTTCGGCGGCGGCAAATACGCCGCCGACCTGTGCGGCGACATCCCGCTGCCGGTCCGCACCGTGACGGAAAACACCGATTTCAACGGCGTCCAGACCGCCATGCGCAACGACATTCAAGCCAAGCACGTCGAAGCGTACGAAACGTTGCTGAACGGCTTGCGGGACGTCATCGCGCAACTGCAAGCCGGCGACGAAAAGGCGGCGGCCGAGCAGTACGCGCGACTGGTCCAAGACTACGCCAACACCGTCTACCAAGCGGGCATCGACGCCTATCAATCCCGGCAAGCCGAAATGATCGCCCAGTGGAAAGAATCCGCCCGAAAAGATGGTTGGGCCACCGGAGGCATGTGGTTTTGGCAGCTCGCCGACGCCAACATCGCCGTCACCACCGCTATCAACGAAATGTTGCCCGAGCAGAAAGGGCCGCAGCCCGAACTCAATTCGCTGTCGAAAGAAACCGCCGATCAAGTCAGGCTCGCGCTGACGCGAAACGACGCCATCATCAACGCCCTCCAAACGGCGAGCGTCGCGGGAACGGAAGCGTTCGCTAGCTGGCGGGCGACGAGCGACGTCGCCGCCAGTTTCAATTATGCGGTCCCCGCCGGCGGGCGGGCCTTCGACCAAGCGTCCGAAAACGACAAATACAAAATCCTCAGCAGCCAGCTCCAAGAAGCGTTCCGCTGGTTGCAACCGGCCGAAACCAACGAGTTTCCCCTGCTGACCTGGTACCGGTTCGGGCACACGCTGATGACGGTGGGCGCCGGGACGATGGTGAGCGGCGCGGTCGCGGGCATCGCGTCCACCGCCGCCGGCTTGATGATCAGCGCGCTCGGCGGCGCGGTGTTCGGCATGGGCTGGTTGCTGTCGCTCTATATGGCCTATTTGCCGCTGCTGATCTGGCTGGCCCAATTTCTGGCCTGGCTCTTGTTGGCCGTCATCGCCGCGTTCGGGATGCCGCTGTGGATGCTCATGCACTTGAGCGGCGAAGGCGAAGGCATCAGCGGCGCGCGCGGCCAGAGCGGCTACGGCCTGCTGCTCTCGCTGTTGCTCAAGCCCGTTTTGCTGGTCTTCGGGCTGTTCGCGGCGATCTCGCTCATCTACATTTTGGGGTGGTTCATCAATGCCACCATCGGCACCACGCTCAAAAACCCTCCGAACTCGGTGTTCGAATGCGTGGGGTTGATCGCCGTTTACGTGCTCGCGGTCGTGTCGTTCGGCACGCTTTGCCTGAGGATCATTTCCATGATTCCGGAGATGGCGTTCCTGTGGATCGACATCCGCGTGGGCAGCTCCTTCGTCGGCTCCGCTTTGGAGTCGGCGGAAGGCGGCCTGCGCGGCGGCGGCCGCGCGCTGGGGAACGGCGGCGGCCCACTCGCCAAAACCACCGGCGAAATGGGCCACCGAACCCGCAACCGGAACGAGAAAGCGCAACAGAAATAAGGGGGGAGGCAGCCCGTGAAACCGATGTGTGTACTCTTTGTCGCGGCGGGGCTCGGTGCGGCCCTGCCCGCCGTGACCGGAGCCGCGCGAGCGGCGCAAGACGCCGCCGCGCAACCCGAAAAACCCATCGCGGCGCAAGGCAACTGGCGGTGCGCTTTTTTGAGGGCGAAAAACGACATTGAGAAATCGTATTATTCGTGGTGGGGCTTCGATGCGGCAAACCGCGAATTGGCCATTTTATACAGCCCCGTGCACAAAGGGTTCGCATACGAGTACCGGTGGGGTCAGCGCGAACTATCGATCAACTCGTATAGCGACAAGCGACGCGAAAATGTCAAGGTGTTCAAGGCGGCTTTGGAAGCGGACGGCACGTTGGTCATCGAAGACCCCAGCTTGAGCTGGGGAGGTTGGCGTTGCCGCCAGCACCCGGCCATCGCCTGGCCGACAGACTCCTCGAAATTCCTGGATTACGGATTTTATCCGTGGCTGAGAGGGTTGGTCGAAGATCCGATGGAAATCATGAAGTACCGCCATCCCGAGGAATACCGACAGTGGCTTGAAGATTCCAAACCCTGATCGTGACGTCAGAGGAAAGCGCCCGATGTATCACCACTATTACGACGGCCCGACGTTTCCGCCGCCGCCGCTGTTCCCGCCCTATTATTTTTGGCTGGCCGCGCTGATGATCGTCGTTTGCCTCGTCGCCGGCGCGGTGCTGCTGTCGCTGGTGGAGCGCCGGCGGTTTTACCGCACCAACGCCGCCGGCGTCGAAACCTTCAAGGACTACGGGAGCTTGCTGAAAGCCCGCTGGAGCGACCGGATGATCCGCTTGGCGGCGGTCGGCTGTTTCGCGTCGAGCTTGATCGCCGCCTTCTACGCCATCATTTTTTTCTAGGTCCAGACCGCTGTTCCCAAGGGCTCTTGTGAACGCTAGTCCAGTTCCTTCCCCCGGCTTTGGTTGCCCGGAAGCGATGCGGTGCTCTCGTGGTCCAGCGTCGTGTCCTTGCGGTGGCTGACCTTGAGCTGATTGACCAACTGCTCGATGGTGGCGCTCGCCCGCGCGCCCGGTCTTTTGGGCGGGTTCGGACCACGGGCGGTCGCGGGCTCTTTTGGCGCCATGGGCGCGCGGGGCCGCCCGTGCTCGTGCTCGTAGGCGCTGCGGTCCACGAAAAGGTCGGCGCTTTCGCGGTGCCGGCTCAACTGCACCAAGCCCAGCTCCCGGTTCGCCATCTCGCCCCCCGCTAAGACGAAGCTGCGGTCCACCGTAACGCCCTGGGCTTTGTGGGTGGTGAGCGCGTAGCCGTGATCGAAGTGGTTGTAGCGGTCGAGCGGGATGGAAACCGCTAGCGCGGCGTCGTCCAACCGCACGCGCAGCGCGATCCGCGCACCGCGCTTTTCGATCTTCTCCAGCGTGCCCAATTGCCCGTTGCGGACGCCGTAAGGCGTGGAGTTGCGGGTAAACACGATCCGGTCGCCGGGCGCGAACTCGCGCGGCCCGTCGGCGGCGACGATTTTTTGCCCCTCGCCCAATTGTCCCGTTTGTTGGAGGTGGGCGCGGACGTGGCCGTTCAGAGCGCGGACGTCGGCGCGCTCCCCCGCCAAAATCAGTCGCGAGCCTTCGGGGTATCGCTCGCCGGCTTTTGCCCATGCCGCCACCAGCGCCAACATCGTGCCCTTCTTGGTATCGGCCTCGTGGACGAAACCGCGCGCGGCATAAGCGTCGATGGCCTCTTTGGCGCGGCCGTTGGCGATGTCGTGGACGGCGGCGCGCGCCCACTCCTCCCGCTGGCGAATGATGGCGGACAAGTCCGCTTTCACCAAACGGGTGCTGATGGCGTAAAAGATTCCGCCCGCCTCGATCGGCTGCAATTGCCGGTGGTCGCCCACCAGCACCAGTTTGGCGCCGGCCTCCCGCGCGGCGTTGACGATCTTGGCCATTTTTCGGCTGTCGACCATTCCCGCTTCATCGATGACGATGACCGTTTTGCGGTCGAGCGCGCCCGGTTCTTGCCATTCTTTCAAGCGGGCGTGAAGCGTTTGGCTGGCGATGCCGGCGCTCTCTTGCAACCCTAGCGCTGCCTTGCCGGACAGCGCCGCGCCGACCACCCGATAACCGGCGGCGCTCCAGGTCTCGCGGGCCGCGTCGAGCAAGCGCGACTTCCCGGTGCCGGCCATGCCTTCCAGCACGGCGACCGCGCCGCTGTGCTGGCACAGGTAGCGCACCGCCGCTGCCTGCTCGGCGTTGAGCTGCTGGTCCGGCCGCGCCTGGCGCGCTTGCAGCCGGCTTTCGACCTGCTCTTCCGCCACGCCGTGCCGCTTTTCGCCGGCCCCGGCCAAGGCCGCTTCCACGACCCTTTCTTCCAGTTGCCGCATGGATTCGGTGGACCAGCGACCGAAACCGAAGGTGTCGTCTTTCAACTGGATGATTTCGGGATCGCGCCAAAAGCTCTCCATGCGCTTTTCGATTTCGGCCAGACCGCCGACCCCTTGCATTTCCACCGCCATAGCCTGCCACGCCTGACGTTCGGCGAAGGTCGAATACTTCTCGGTCAGCCCCTCGCGGATGGCGTCCATCTCGGGAGCCGGCAACGCCTCTTGGCGCGGCGGCTCTTGATGCAGCGCCGCCGCCTGTTCCGGCCCCCATTGCGCCTCGCGGCCCTCCGCCTGCCAGCGCGCGAACAGTTCGGGCCGGTCGATCTCCGGCTTGGCTTGCCGGGTGTCCAAGGTGGCGGCCTGAGCGGCGAGCGCGCCGCGATAGCCGTGCGCCGCCAGCCACTCTTGAATTTGCTCGGCGCGTTTGGAAAAGTACGACTGAACGGCTTTTGGCACCCCGGTTATCGCGAAGCTGCTGCCGTCTCGCTCGATGTGCAAATTCAGCCGCTCTTGGAGTTGGGAAGCTAGCTCCGCCCGGTACAGCGCGCCGAGCGCCATTTTCCACTGGTACAGGTGGCGGCTGTCCAGCGTGCCGTAACCGCCGGCTTCCAGCAGGGCGACGTTGGCGACCACGCAGTGGGTGTGGAGCTGGGGGTCTTGCTCGCGCGAGGTCGAATGCTCGAAGGTGGCGACCGCGAGCCCGGCGGCCCGCTCCAAAATCTTGCCCCCCGCGCCGCGCCGGGTCCAAGCGCAATTCGCCTCCGCGAACGCGAGCGTGGCCTGGACGGCGGCCTGCTGGGCGGCTTGGATTTCCGCGCGCACCCGCGCGTCCTCCGTCATCGCCCACAGCACGCTGACCGACTTGGGCGCGCTCAAGGTGAGATCCCAACCGGCGCTGTGCTTTTCGCCCGCACCTTTGACGAGTGCCGCGCCGCCGGAATCGCGACCGTGCAGCAGGTTCTTGAAATCCCGCTCGGACACCGCACCGGCAAGGCGCAGTTGTTCCGCAGCCTCCCCGCACCACTGGCCGGGCGGCTCTCCGCCCTGGGTGTAATAGTCGTCGCGCGCCAGCGACGTGTAATAGTCGCCGGCCCCGGCGCCGGCGGCTCCCAGCTTCGCCATGGTCATCACGGCTCAAGCTTCCTCGACCGAAGGTGAAGGTTCGCGCCCGCCACGCTCGAAAAGCCGCGCCCACGCGCGCTCCGCGCTCCCGTCGGCCGGGCCTTCCGGCACGTCAGGCTCTTCCGCTCGGCCAACCACCCACGGCGCTTCGAGCAACGCGGGCCGCACGCTCCGGCAATGCGCTTTCGGCCAGGCCAAGCGCAGCACGTAGGGGAACCCCGCCACCGACAGCAAGGCCCGAATGTGGCCTTTTCGGAAATCCGGCCCCAGCTCCGTCCCCAGTTGCGACGGCAGCAACACGTCGCGGTTTTCGACGTGCCAGCTAAAACCCGTGGAAGGCCCTTTTTCGGAGGCGGAATAGGTGACGCTGTCGGCCAGCCGCTCGATGTGCCTCTGGCCGAACTTGCTGGCCAGCCATTCGGCGCTATCGCCGTCCGGCGTGCGCCCGATGTAGCGGAGCAGCAAATTGGTGTAGAGCAAATCGGCGAATTCGGGGCCGTAAATCTTTTTGAGCTGGGTGATGGATTGGATGCCGACCAGCAAGTGCAACCCTTTCGAGCGACCGGCGGAGGACAGGCTTTGCAGCGCCTCGATCTTGCGGCTTTGCGCGATTTCGTCGAGCGACATGTAAAGCCGCCAGTCGGATTTGCGCGCGTCCGCCTCGGGAAAGGCCACGTCCACGATGCGGTCCGTCAAAAGCGTGACCATCGCGTTGGTCAAGGCTTCGGACACTTCGCCGAAGCGCCGGCGCGATTGCAGCACGATGCCTTTCGGGAGCGAGGAGCCGTCCGAGAGCCATTCGTCGATGCTGAATGCGGGCAAGTTCCGACCTTCCCGCCAAGCCCAAGCCAGGTCGGCCAGTGGCCCCATGAAGGCCGTCAAGTTGATCATGATGGACTGGCCCGTCCGGTTTTCTTTTTGCAGGCTGCTCAGCGTCCGCTCGGCGTCGGGGTTTCCGTCGTGGACGATGCGGACCAGTTCCTCGTCCGACAGGCGCGTGAAGTGAATGAAATCCAGCAAGTCCCACTGCCCCGGCTTCGTCAGGCACAAGTAATTCATCAACCCCGCGAAAATCTGGCGGGCGGCCGTGGACCAGATCGGATCTTCGGAAGGCGGAACGCAGCTCTCCGCGAAGAGCCTGGCCTGAGAAAGCGAGTTGATGTCCTTCGCGATATCCCACCGCCACCCCCGCTCGTCCCACGGCGCGATCAAAATGAACCGGTCGTCGGGATAGAGCAGCTTCTCCGTAAAATCGCCTTTGATGTCCAAGATAAAACTGCGGTGCGGACTGGCGGCGATTTGCTGCAAGAACGGTAGCAGAAAATTGGTTTTACCCGCGCCCACCGCGCCCACGCACAGCACGCCCGTATTGGTCAAAGACGGTGGAACCGCGACTTTCGGATGGATGTTAAACCAGCCGGCGCGTCGCTCTCGCTTCCTTTTCAGGCCATCGACAAAAGCGCGCAACAGCGCCACGCTTTTCTCGAAATCGGGCTCGTAGCGCAGGCCGCGAACGTGAAACTCCGTTTGATCGTTGAACGGGATGCGAGAGATGACCCATCCGGCG
>JAEUPW010000109.1 GCA_016790045.1 Candidatus Competibacteraceae bacterium | reverse complement strand
GCCGAACTGGCGGCGGCGGGGGTCGGCTCCATTCTGGTGCCGTTCCCGTTCGCGGTGGACGACCACCAGACCGCCAACGCCCGATTTTTGGAGCGCGGCGGCGCGGCGCTGATCCGCCAGCAGGCCGAATTGACGGCCGAGTCGCTGGCCGGCTTGCTGCGCGAGCGGCTCCAGGATCGCGCGCGGTTGCTGGAGATGGCGGAGGCGGCTCGGGCTTTGGCGCAATGCGAAGCCGCCGAGCGGGTGGCGAGGGCGTGCCTGGAACAGGCGCGCGGGTGATCGATGGACTCATTGATGGATGCGACTGGAGACGGTGATATGGGAAAACCGAGCTTGGCGGCGATTCCGGAAGCTTGGCGCGACATGCGCCGGATCCGCCACATTCACTTCGTCGGCATCGGCGGGGCCGGCATGAGCGGCATCGCCGAGGTGTTGCTGAATCTGGGCTATAACGTGTCCGGCTCGGATCTGCGGGCCAGCCCGGTCACCTTGCGCCTGGAGCAATTGGGGGCGATTTTCCGGCAAGGCCATCTGGCCGAGCACGTCGCCGGCTGCGATGTGGTGGTGGTGTCGAGCGCGGTGGCCGAAGACAATCCCGAAGTGATGGCGGCGCGGGCGGCGCGGGTGCCGGTGGTGCCGCGCGCCGAAATGCTGGCCGAACTGATGCGGTTCCGCTACGGCATCGCCGTCGCCGGCACCCACGGCAAAACCACCACCACCAGCCTGATCACCAGCCTGCTGGCCGAAGGCGGCCTGGACCCGACTTTCGTCATCGGTGGCCGCTTGAACAGCGCCGGAGCCAACGCCCGGCTCGGCGGCGGCCGCTATCTGGTGGCCGAGGCCGACGAGAGCGACGCCTCGTTTCTGTTTTTGCAACCGATGGTGTCGGTCGTGACCAACATCGACGCCGACCATTTGCCGACCTACGGCGGCGATTTCGAGCGGCTGCGCGAGACCTTCATCGAATTCCTGCACCACCTGCCGTTTTACGGGCTGGCGGTGCTGTGCACCGACGACCCGCAGGTGCGGGCGATTTTGCCGCGCGTCAGCCGGCCGGTGCTGACCTACGGCACCAGCGCGGATTGCGACGCGCGCGCCACCGACATCGCGCAAGAGGGCCTCAAGACCCGCTTTTTGGCGCATCTTCCCAATCTCAAATCGCCCTTGCCGATCACCCTGAACCTGCCGGGCCAGCACAGCGTGCTGAACGCTTTGGCCGCGCTGGCCATCGCCCACGAGCTGGGGGTGTCCGAAACCGCCATCCGCCGCGCCTTGCAAAATTTCCAGGGCATCGGCCGACGGTTCCAGCAGCACGGCGAAGTGGCGTTGCCCTGCGGTGGCCGGGCGGCGGTAATGGAGGATTACGGCCATCACCCGCGCGAGATTCAGGCCGTGCTGTCGGCGTTGCGCGGCGCGTGGCCGGAGCGGCGCCTGGTATTGGCCTTTCAGCCGCACCGCTACAGCCGGACCCGGGACCTGTTCGACGACTTCGCGCTGGTGCTGTCGGAGGTGGACACCCTGATCTTGTTGGAGGTGTATCCGGCCGGCGAAAAACCGGTTCCCGGCGCGGACGGGCGCAGCCTCAGCCGGGCGATCCGCGCCCGCGGCAAAGTCCAGCCGATTTTTGTCGAGCGCGCCGCCGAGCTGCCGCCGGTGCTGCCGCGCTTGCTGCGCGACGGCGACTTGCTGCTGCTGATGGGGGCCGGAGATATCGGCTCGATGGCGGCGCAATTGGGGCGCGACGGCCTGCCGGACGCGAGCTGAAACCCGAACATTCGAGATGGGCGTCCCGATGGGGACGAGGTAGAGGAACAGCCAATGCGACAGGTGCAGCGAACGGCGGTGACCGACCCGAAAGCTTTCGGCAAGGTGGCCGTGCTGATGGGCGGTTGGTCGGCGGAACGGGACGTTTCGCTCAAAAGCGGCGCGGCGGTGCTGGCGGCCCTGCGGGCGTCGGGCGTCGACGCGCACGGCATCGACGCCGACCGCGCGGTGTTGAAGGCGCTGGCCGCCGGCCAATTCGACCGGGCGTTCATCATCTTGCACGGGCGCGGCGGCGAGGACGGCGTCATTCAAGGCGCGCTGGAAACGCTCGGCTTGCCCTATACCGGCAGCGGGGTGATGGCCTCGGCGCTGGGGATGGACAAATTGCGGACCAAGCAGCTTTGGCTGGGCACGGGCTTGCCGACGCCGGATTACCGGATCGTGGAAAGCGCGGCGGAATTGGCCGCCGCCGCCGGCGACTTGGGGTTGCCGCTGGCGGTAAAGCCCTCGCGGGAGGGTTCCAGCATCGGCATCAGCCGGGTCGATCGGGCCGAGCAAGTGCCGGAAGCGTGGGAGCGCGCCGCCGCCTGCCATTCGCCGATTTTGGTCGAGCCCTGGATTCGGGGGCAGGAATACACCGGCGCGATGCTCCAGGGCGAAGCCTTGCCGCTGATCCGCCTGGAGACGCCGCGCGCGTTTTACGATTACGAGGCCAAATATCACGCGAGCGACACCCGCTATCTGTGTCCCTGCGGTTTGCCCGAAGCGCGGGAAGCGGAACTCAAGGAGCTGGTGCGCCGGGCTTACGCGGCGGTGGGCGGCCACGGCTGGGGCCGGGTCGACCTGCTGGTGGACGCCGAGGGCCGGCCTTGGCTTTTGGAGGTGAACACGGTGCCCGGCATGACCGATCACAGTCTGGTGCCGATGGCGGCGCGCGCGACCGGCTTAAATTTCGAGCAACTGGTCTGGCGCATTCTGGAAACCAGCCTGGCGCGGGCTGACTGAGCGGACGCCGACCATGGGATTCTGGCAAAAACGCCGCCGTCGGGGCGCGACCTCGCTCAAGCGCGAACCGTCGAACCGGTCCGACCAGTGGAAAAAGACTTGGGGTCCGCCGCTGCGGTGGCTGGGCGTGGCGCTGGTGTTCGCGGCGGTCGGTTACGGCGCGCGGGTCGGCGGCCAGAAGTTGCAGGAGCCGGGCGCGTTTCCGCTGCGCCAAGTCCGCATCGAGGGCGAGTTGCGCAATCTGGCCGAACCCGATTTTCAAAGTTTGGCAAAGACCTACGTGGGCCAGAATTTTTTCGTCGCCAACCTCGATGACCTGAACGCGGCCCTGGCCGTCAACCCCTGGATCGAGACGGTTTCGGTGCGGCGCTGGTGGCCGGACACGGTGCAAATCAAGCTGCGCGAGCGGATCGCCTTCGGGCATTGGGGCGAGCATGAAATGGTGGATGTCAACGGCGTCCGGTTCCGGCCGAGCGTGTTGCGCCAGCCCGGGCCGTGGCCGAAGCTGGCCGGTCCGGACGGCCACGAAAAAATCCTGATCGACGCGTATCGGCAAGCGCGGAACCTGCTCGACCCGCTCGGGCTGAAACTGGTGCGGCTGGCGCAAGACGCCCGCCGGGCGTGGTGGCTGACCTTCGACAACGGCCTGCAGGTGTATATGGGCCGCGAGCAGTTCGAGCAGCGGCTGCGGCGCCTGGCGCGGATCTATCCGCGCTTGCTGGCCTGGCAGGTCGAGCGGATTGCGGTGGTGGATTTGCGCTACGTCAACGGGTTCGCCGTGCGCTGGAAAGCGGAGCGCGCGGTCCCGGCGGCGGGTTGAGCGAAGGCAATGGAGTCGTGATGTCCAGAAAAGAAGAGAAGAATTTGATCGTCGGGCTCGACATCGGCACGTCCAAGGTGGTCGCCCTGGTCGGTGAGGTCAATCCCGACGGCGCGATCGAGGTGGTCGGGTTCGGCTCGCACCCCTCGCGAGGCCTGAAAAAAGGGGTCGTGGTCAACATCGAATCCACCGTGCAGTCGATCCAGCGGGCGATCGAAGCGGCCGAGCAGATGGCCGGCTGCCGGATTCATTCGGTGTATACCGGCATTTCCGGAAGCCACATCCGGGGGCTCAACTCGCACGGCGTCACCGCCATCAAGAACCGGGAAGTCACGCCGCAGGACGTGGATCGGGTCATGGAGGCGGCGCGGGTGATCGCGATTCCGGCCGATCAGAAAATCCTGCACATCCTGCCCCAGGAATTCATCGTCGATAACCAGGAAGGCATTCAAGACCCGGTCGGCATGTCGGGCGTGCGGCTGGAAGCGCGGGTGCACGTCGTCACCGGAGCGGTCAGCGCGGCGCAGAACATCGTGAAATGCGTGCAGCGCTGCGGCCTGGAGGTGGATGACATCATCTTGCAGCAGCTCGCCTCCAGCCGGGCAGTGCTGGCCCCGGACGAAAAAGATTTGGGGGTGTGCCTGATGGACATCGGCGGCGGCACCACCGATTTGGCGGTGTTCACCCACGGCGCGATCAGCCACACCGCCGTCATTCCCATCGCCGGCGATCAGGTCACCAACGACATCGCCGTGGCGTTTCGCACCCCGGCGCAGTCGGCCGAGGAGATCAAGCTCCAACACGCCTGTTGCCTCAAGCAACTGGCCCGCCAAGACGAGCGCATCGACGTCACCAGCGTCGGCGATCGCGCGCCGCGCTCGCTCTCGCGCCACGCGCTGGCCGAAGTGGTGGAGCCGCGCTACGAGGAATTTATCGAGTTGGCCCAGGCGGAGCTGCAACGCAGCGGTTTCGAAAACCTGATCGCGGCCGGCGTGGTGTTGACCGGGGGCAGCTCCAAGATGGATGGGGTCGTGGAGCTGGCCGAAGAGATTTTACACATGCCCGTGCGGCTGGGGTTTCCCCAGGATGTGGCGGGCTTGCAGGACGTGGTGCGCAACCCGATTTACGCCACGGCGGTGGGCTTGTTGCTGTTTGGTCACGAAAACCGGCCGGTGAGGCCGAATCCGATATCGCACGCGGGCCGCAAGGGGTTGTGGACCCGGATGATGAGCTGGTTTCAGGGGAATTTCTGACGGTGGGTCACGCTTTGAGTTTGGGATACAGCAGATTTGCAAATCATTAAATGAGGAGAAGCCATTATGTTTGAGCTGATGGATGCAAAGATGGAAAACGCGGTGATCAAGGTGATCGGCGTGGGCGGCGGCGGCAGCAACGCCGTGCAGCACATGCTGAGCGCCAGCGTCGAAGGCGTCGATTTCATCTGCGCCAACACCGACGCGCAAGCGCTGAAAACCTGCACGGTGCCCATCACCCTGCAGATGGGGGCCAACATCACCAAGGGTTTGGGGGCGGGCGCCAACCCGGATGTCGGCCGGCAGGCCGCCGAGGAAGATCGCGAGCGGATCCAGGAGGTGCTGCAAGGCGCCGACATGGTGTTCATCACCGCCGGCATGGGCGGCGGCACCGGCACCGGCGCTACCCCGGTGGTGGCGCAAATCGCCAAAGAGATGAATATCCTGACCGTGGCGGTCGTGACCCGGCCGTTCCCGTTCGAGGGCAAGAAGCGGATGGAAGTGGCGATGCGCGGCATCCGCGAGCTGGGCGAAACCGTGGATTCGCTGATCACCATTCCCAACGAGAAGCTGCTGACCGTGCTCGGCAAGGGCGCCAGCCTGCTGGACGCCTTCAAAGCCGCCAACGATGTGCTGCTGGGCGCGGTGCAGGGCATCGCCGAACTGATCACCCGGCCCGGCCTGATCAACGTGGACTTCGCCGACGTGCGCACGGTCATGGCGGAAATGGGCATGGCGATGATGGGCACCGGCCGGGCGGTCGGCGACGGGCGGGCGCGGGAAGCCGCCGAAGCCGCCATCGCCAGCCCGCTGCTGGAGAACGTCAACTTGTCCGGCGCCAAGGGCCTGCTGGTCAACATCACTTCGGGCATGGATCTGACCATCGGCGAGTTCGAGGAAGTGGGCAACACCATCAAGGAGCTGGCGTCCGACGACGCCACCGTGGTGGTGGGCACGGCGATCGATCCGGAGATGCACAACGAGCTGCGGGTCACCATCGTCGCGACCGGCATCGGTCAGGGTGCGCCGGCCAAGCAAGTCGGCTCCAAGGAAAAGGAAGCGATGATGCCGCCTTTCAAGCTGGTGCAGCGTTCGAGCGACGCGGAACCGCATTTCCGGGCCGAGCGCCCCAGCGGCCGCCAGAAAGCGATCGGGGAGCGCGGCGACGAGCGGGAACGCGGCGACGAGCTGGACTATCTGGACATCCCCGCCTTCTTGCGCCGCCAAGCCGACTGAGGCCACGCGGCATTACCCGGAGCCGGACGGGTGGGGGGCCATGCTGCCACCCCCAACCCGTCGGTGCGCTGCGGGTTGGAGCTTCGGGTTTCTCAACTAAGCAACAGCAGTAGTTGCGATTGGGAAACAAAAGTTGCAGATTAGCGACGGACTGTGGTATCTTAATCGCAACGCCTGAAGGTGTTGGTTGGGGGCCGGCTCGCTCGGCGCGAGCCGGTTGACCCGACGGCTGCGAGCGCGCCCGCGCCGCTCCAAGGCACCATGCTCCAGTTCAATCGACGTGTTGGGGGACCTAACATGATTAGGCAGCGAACCTTAAAAAATAGCATTCGGGCGACCGGCGTCGGCCTGCATACCGGCGACAAGGTCTATTTGACGCTGCGACCGGCGGCCCCTGACGCCGGCATCGTGTTCCGGCGAGTCGATTTGCCGGTCCCGGTCGAGATCAAGGCGTGCCCGCAAAACGTCGGCGATACCCAACTGTCGACCTCGCTGGTCAAAGGCAACGCCCGCATCTCCACGGTGGAGCATTTGCTGTCGGCGTTCGCGGGGCTCGGCATCGACAACGCCTACGTGGATGTCAGCGCCGCCGAAGTGCCGATCATGGACGGCAGCGCCGGGCCGTTCGTGTTCTTGATCCAGTCGGCCGGCATCGAGGAGCAAAATGTTCCCAAGCGGTTCATCCGCATCAAGCGCCCGGTCAAGGTGGAAGACGACGACAAATGGGCGCGCTTCGATCCCTTCGACGGGTTCAAGGTCGAGTTCACCATCGCCTTCGACCATCCGCTGTTCAAAGGCCGTAACCAGCACGCGGCGGTGGATTTTTCCACCACGTCCTTCGTGAAGGAAGTCAGCCGGGCGCGCACCTTCGGCTTCATGCGCGACCTGGAATACCTGCGGGAGCGGCGGCTGGCCTTGGGCGGCACGCTCGACAACGCCATCGTGGTCGACGACTACCGGATTCTCAACGAAGACGGCCTGCGCTACGAAGATGAATTCGTCAAGCACAAGATTCTGGACGCCATCGGCGATCTTTATTTGCTGGGGCGCAGCCTGATCGGCGCTTTCAACGGCTACAAATCCGGTCACGCGCTCAACAACCGGCTGCTGCGGGCGTTGCTGGCCGATCGGACGGCCTGGGAGGAGGTGACTTTCAGCGACGAGCGGCAGGTGCCGATTTCCTATCTCCAACCGGCCCAGGCGGCGTCCCGCTGAGCGGTTCCGATTTAAATTTCAGCTCTTATCTCAAGGTTCAAGCGGCTTTCCGGCGGATACCGGAAAGCCGCTTTTGTTTTCGAGCCGTCGCTCGCGCCGCGCCTCACGCAAAAATCTCGCGGCTGGGTTATGATTTCCGTTTGTCCGAAATGATCTCAACGATTCACTAGCGTTTATTCGAGCGATGAAGGGAAGGCTCACGATTGATGAACATTCTGAAATCCCTGTTTGGTAGCCGCAACGACCGCGTGCTCCGTCCCATGCGCAAGGTGGCGGATCGGATCAATGCTCTGGAGCCGGCCACCGCCGCCCTGAGCGACGCGCAATTGCGCGCCAAGACCGACGAATTCAAAAGCCGGCTGGCGCAAGGCGAAAAGCTCGACGCGCTGCTGCCCGAAGCCTTCGCCGTGGTGCGAGAGGCGAGCAAGCGCACCTTGGAAATGCGGCATTTCGATGTCCAGTTGATCGGCGGCATGGTCTTGCACGAGGGCAAGATCGCCGAAATGCGCACCGGCGAAGGCAAGACCTTGGTCGCGACGCTG
>JAEUPW010000035.1 GCA_016790045.1 Candidatus Competibacteraceae bacterium | reverse complement strand
GTTGCTGTCGATGCCGACGCCAAACAGCGACGTCGGTTCGCCGTCCATCCGCACCTCGACGTAAGATACGGCGGTGGCGTTGGCTCCCGCGCCGATGGCGTGCTCGTGGTAATCGACCACTTTCACGTCCAGCCCGCAATGCCGGTTCAAGGCATCGGTAAAAGCGTCGATAGGGCCGTTGCCCTTGCCGGAAATCAGCCGCTCTTGACCTCGCTCGCGAATGGTCGCGGTCAGCTTGCGCACGCCGCTGGAATGGCTGTCGGGAATGGTGCGATGTTCGACGAAGCGAAGCGGTTGATCCGGCTTTAAATACTCCGCCTCGAACGCCGCCCACAGATCGTCCGAGGTCAGTTCCTTGCCGGTGGCGTCGGCGATGGCTTGCACCCGCTGGCTGAATTCGATCTGCAAGCGGCGCGGCAACCGCAAGCCGTGATCCTTTTCCAACAGATAGGAAATCCCGCCCTTGCCGGACTGGCTGTTGACCCGGATCACCGCCTCGTAGCTGCGCCCGACATCGGCCGGGTCGATGGGCAGATAGGGCACATCCCACACCTCGCTGCCGGCGTTGGCGGCCAAGCCTTTCTTGATGGCGTCCTGATGCGATCCGGAAAACGCGGTGAACACCAGTTCGCCCGCGTAAGGGTGGCGCGGGTGCACCGGCAACTGGTTGCAATATTCGGCGGCGCGCACCACGGCGTTGATGTCGGACAAATCGAGGCCGGGATCGATCCCTTGAGTGAACAGATTCAACGCCAAGGTCACGACATCGACATTGCCGGTGCGCTCGCCGTTGCCGAACAAGGTGCCCTCGACCCGGTCCGCGCCGGCCAGCAAGGCCAGTTCGGCGGCGGCCACGGCGGTGCCGCGATCGTTGTGGGGATGCACGCTGATCCACGCCGAATCCCGGCAGCGAAGATGCCGGCAAAACCATTCGATCTGATCGGCGTGGACGTTGGGGGTCGCCATTTCCACGGTGGCTGGCAGATTGAAAATGATCTTGCGCTCCGGTGTGGGTTGCCATACCTCGGCCACCGCCTCGCACACCTCCAGCGCGAAATCCAGTTCGGTGGCGCTGAAGCTTTCCGGCGAATACTCGAAAGTCCATTCCGTGTCGGGGTAATCGCGGACGATATCCCGCATCAAGCGCGCTCCGGTCACGGCGATGTCCGCGATGCCGGCCTTGTCCAAGCCGAAGACCACCTGCCGCTGCAGCGGGGAGGTAGAATTGTAGAGATGGACGATGGCGTTTTTGACGCCTTGCAGCGCCTCGAAACTGCGGCGGATCAAGTGCTCGCGCGACTGGGTCAGCACCTGGATGCGGACCTCGTCGGGAATCAGCCGATGATCGACCAGATAGCGCACGAAATCGAAATCGGTCTGCGAGGCGGCGGGAAAGCCGACTTCGATTTCCTTGAAACCGAGTTGCACCAGCAGCTCGAACATGCGGCGCTTGCGCTCGGTGCCCATCGGTTCGATCAAGGCTTGATTGCCGTCGCGCAAGTCCACGCTGCACCAGCGCGGCGCTCGCGTGAGGGTGCGCGACGGCCACTGCCGGTCCGGCAACTGGACCGGCGGGAACGGGCGGTATTTGCGGCTGATAGGGGCGTTCATGGAATCTGTTCCTCTCGGTTCGAAAGCGATAAGCCACGATGGCTGCGGATACGGGCGCGGCGCGGATACGGCCGCCGGACCGCCGCTAGGTCCGACGACCGCTACGCAGTCGCGGCGGGGCGAGCGAGAGGAGGGGCGCGAAAGCGGAACGATAAAATTTGCCGGTGGCGGGAGAAAAACGGCGGGATCGATCGGGATCGGACATCGGGACAACCCTGGAAAACGGTTCGAAAGATGGACGGCGACAGCAAGCCCCGGCGCTCCAATCAGGAGGCCGGGCAACTCAGTCGCAGTTCAAACCGTTCGGGGAGTCGCGCATTCATGGTAGATTCAAGGTAACTCAAGCCGCCGCGCCAGGTCAAGCCAGATGTGAATCGTTATCATTTTCCGTCTGGCCGACCGTTGGTTTGGCCGCTTACAGTTCACGCTAGCGAGGAGTGTTTATGGCTGATACATCGCAAAATCTACCCGCGTCGAACCTGCAACCCGTCAGGGTCTGGGACTTGCCCACCCGGCTGTTTCACTGGACGCTGGCGGCGCTGATGGTCGCGCAATGGCTGACCGCCGAGAACAGCGACACGATGACTTATCATGTCTGGGGCGGCTATACGATTTTGACCTTGATTCTGTTCCGGCTGATCTGGGGTTTCGCGGGCAGCGACACCGTCCGGTTCAGCCAGTTCGTGCGCGGGCCGGCCGCCGTCATCGATTACGTGAAGGCCCTGCTGCGGGGCGAAACGCCGCTTTATCTCGGCCACAATCCGGCGGGCGCTTGGTCGATCCTGGCGATGCTGGCTTTATTGTCGGTTCAAGCGGTAACCGGTTTGTTCGCCAACGATGACATACTGGTCGAAGGGCCGCTTTATGGCTGGGTGTCGAAAAGCACCAGCGATTGGCTGACTTCGATCCACAAATTTAATTTCAATCTGCTGTTGATCGTGATTTCCGTCCACATCGCGGCGGCGCTATTTTATCTGTTCGTCAAACGGGAAAACTTGATCCATCCGATGCTGAACGGACTCAAGCATCTGCCGGCCGGTTCGTTCGGAGCACCGCCTCGGATTGCCAGCGCGTGGCTGGGTTTGGCGGCGCTGGCGGTCGCGGCGGTCGCGGTCTGGTTGCTGGTGGGCTAAACGCCCGCAGGCCACAAAAAAGGCCATGCTTGAGCATGGCCTTCTCGGTTTGGTTTGGCGGGCGCTAAACCTCAATCCTTGCGGAATGCCTTGTGGCAGGCTTTGCAGGTTTCGGCGGTCTTGCCGAATTGCGCCTTGATGGCTTTTTCGTCGCCGCTTTTGGCGACTTCGTTCAGCGCGGCGGCTTCCCGCTGAAAATCCTTCATTTTGGTGTCAAATTCGGCGGTCTTGGTCCAGATTTCCGGTTTGGCTTCGGTATTCTTCACCGCGTCCGGCCCGGTGCCTTGGGCGAAACTTTCCGGAAGCGCTTTGCTCATCATCTCGACGTATTGGGCGTGCCGGGCCACGGCGGTGGCGTCGAACGGGATTTCGCCTTTCGCCATCGCGCCCATGGGCTTGAAATTCCAACCGATAATGTTGTAAAGCGACTGGCGGTACTTGACGGTATCTTCGGGTTTTCCTTCGGCGGCATACCCTGTCGCCAGAATGCCCGCACCCAGTATTCCGCCCGCTAAAACCATCGCAAATTGTTTTCTCATGGGTTGCTCCAAAACCGGACTCAATTAGATTTACCGCCAACAATCATGGCATAAACCCATACTTTTACAAGGTGGGGCTCAAGCCGAGCCGGATGCTCGATCGCCGCCGCCTTCGAAATGCAGCGCCAGCCAAACCGCCGGCGGGGTTTCGCTGGTTTGCTCCACGCGATGCCGGCAATGGGCCGGAATGCGGAGGTAATCGCCGGGCTGCAAGCGCCGCACGGTTTCCTCTCCGGCAAAAATCAACGTGGCCCGCCCCTGCAATAACACCACCCACTCGTCCCACGCTTGGTCGTACCACTCGCCCGCCGGCGTCGCGTGGCCGATGGAAACAATCCGTTCCAAGCGGCAGGCGGTCGTGCGCAGCAGCTCATCGAACTGTTCCGCCGCGAGCGCGGAGGGAATGCCCGCGAACAGATTGCCGTCTTGCAAGATCATGCCAGCGCGTTCCGGGATCGAAAGTTGAGTCGGTGACGGATTTAACGGGCGCGATCGGGCCGGGCCGCAACCCGCGATTCCCGCCATTGTCCCGGCAACAGCCCGCCCAGAGACCATGCGCCGATCCGCCAGCGCACCAGTCGCAGGGTAGGGTAGCCGACCGCAGCGGTCATGCGGCGAACCTGGCGATTGCGGCCCTCGCGCAAGGTGATTTCCAGCCAGGCGGTCGGGATCGCGGCCCGATGGCGGATCGGCGGATCGCGCGGCCACAAACCGGCCGGCTCCGCAATCCGCCGCGCCTTGGCGGGTCGGGTCGGGCCGTCGTCGAGTTCGACCCCTCGGCGCAACCGCTCCAGCGCGGCTTCATCGGGCGCGCCTTCGACCTGCGCCCAGTAGATTTTCGGCAGCTTGTGGCGCGGTTCGCTGATCTTCGCTTGCAAGATGCCATCGTCGGTCAGCGCCAGCAAGCCTTCGCTGTCCCGGTCCAACCGCCCGGCGACGCGAAATCCGGGAAGATCGAGATAAGCCGCCAGGGTCGGCCGGCCGGCGGCGTCGGTGAACTGGCTCAATACCCCATAAGGTTTGTTGAACAAAATCAGGCGCGACACTAGAACAGCTTGCCCAGCCGCATGTACAGCGAAGCGTTGCCGCCCTCGGCGTAGCCGGCCCCGAGATAAAACGGTCCCAGAAAGGTATCGACGCCCAGGAAAAGGCTCCCGGCCGGGATCAGCGAATTCGGGGTAACGTCGCGATAGTCGTTCCAGGCCCCGCCCAGTTCCAGCGAGCCGCCGGCGAATACCGGTATGGCGAACGCCGCCGAAGCGTCGTTCAGCCGGTACATGGCGATCAGTTCGGCCAGGGCGGCGTATTGCCCCGAAAGTTCCCCGGTCTGGTAGCCGGACAGATTCAGAAAACCGCCTTGCAGGAACAAATCCTGAATGCCCGCTTCGCCGGACAGTTTGCCGGCCAGTCGCACGCGCGGAATGATCGAGTATTGGCCCCAGGTGGAAGCGTGGATCCATTGCAGATCGAGAGTTCGGATCTCCCGGTCCGCCCCCAGCGCGGTCAGGGAATCGCGAAAAATCAGATTGATGGCGTCGCCCGAGGTCGGGAAGCTCAGATTGTCGAGCGTGTCCACGGTCCAGCGGAGCGAATAGCCGCCGGTATTGAAAGCGCCTTCGTAGGCGGAGGGTTGGCCCAGGCGAAAATCGTTGCGCCCGGCCCCGCGATACAAGCCGAAAGCCAGGCGCCCCCAATGGTCCAGATTTCGCCCGACCTCCAGGCCGATTTCCGAGCGGTAAACCCGAAAGCCGGTGCTGATCGCAAACGTCTCGTTGCTGAGGTCGAGGTTGTACTGTTCGTACTTGAAATAGGGGTTCACATAATAGTTTTGCTCTTCGCTGAGCGGCTGGTAAAAATCGCTGGTCAGCGCGATATTGCCGCCGAGCTGGAGAAAGTTGCGCCACTGCGCGCCCAGCGGGTTGAGCGCGCTCATGGTGTAAGCGCCGCCGACGCTGAATTCCGAGTCGCCTTTGAGATTGGCGCCGAGGAACATGCCGAATCTCAGCGTATCGGGCCCGATGTCCTGTTGTCGGGCCTCGACCACCAAGCCGGTTTTGCCGTTTTCCCGCACCAGCGTGTAGTTGACCCGCTGGAACTCGCTCATGCCGTAAATCGCGTTGAGATCGCGGTTGAGTTTCTTGGGGTCGAGCCGGTCGCCGGGCTTGATCCGCAGTTGCGAGGCGATCACCCGATCGGACAGGCGGGTGTCGTGCTTGATCCGGATGAAATCGATGACCGGCCGCTCGGCTTGCGGGATGGGCGGCAAGGCGGCCAGATAGGCTCGATAGGTTTCCGTCGATGTCGCCAGCCGGCTCAGCTCCCGCCGTTTGGCTTGCGCGGCGGCGTAACCGATGGCGATGGCGTCTGCGGCGCGATTGAAATCGATGCTGGTCAAGCCTTTGAGTTCCGGCACGATCAGCACGTCCGAGCGCCCCAGAGCGCTCAGTTGTTGGGCGGTGTTGCGCACGGTCAGAATATTGGTGAGCTGCTCGGTGATGGCCAGAACCGAGTTGAGCTGTTCGGTGGCGATCAGCGGCGCGCCCACGTTCACGGCGACGATGGCGTCCGGGCGGCAAAGTTGCCGGACCACATCGACCGGCACGTTGTTGGCGACGCCGCCATCGGCCAGCAGCCGGCCATCGATCTTGACCGGCACCAGCGCGCTGGGGATCGACATGCTGGCCCGCATCGCCTTGGCCAGTTCGCCGGAGCCCAGCACCACCGGCGAGCCGGTGGCGAGATCGGTCGCGACCGCGCGATAGGGGATTCTCAACTCGTCGAAATCATGGACGCTGGCGGCGGGCAACGATAGCTCCTCCAGCAACAGCAACAGGTTTTGGCCTTCCAGCAAGCCCATCGGCAGGCGCACCTGACCTCGATCGAGGCCCACTCTGGCGTTTAGCAAAACCCGCTGTTCCTCCTTGATGCGAAACGGCAGGTCGGCGCGCGGCGGCCCGTCGGAGAACACCTGCGGCCAGTCGATCTCCTGCAAGGTGGCGCTCATTTGTTCGACCGACATGCCGGAGGCGTACAGCCCGCCGATGATCGAGCCCATGCTGGTGCCGGCGATGCAGTCGATGGGAACCCGCATCTCCTCCAGCAGCTTGAGCACGCCGATATGGGCGATGCCCCGCGCGCCGCCGCCGCCGAGCGCCAGGCCGATGCGCGGCCGGGACCGTTCGGCCGCGTGCGCCGAGGGCTGCGGGAAGGGCCAGAGCACCGGAAACGCCATCGAAAAAACGAGCGCGAAAGCCGTGATGGAACGCGAGAATAGCCGAGGGCTGGACATGGGTTCTAAACTAATCGGTGGCAAAGGGAGCATTCAGCGAAATTTCAGAGAATGTATGCCAAATTTTCGACGCGATGCGAGCCTCGATGCAAGCGAGGTCGAGCCCGGACGGAAGCGAGCGGGATGCCAGGTTTACGCCAAGGGCTGCCGTTTCGGCTCGGGCGAACGGGTTCCGCGCGAGAATGGCGGGGCCGGTTCGCCTGGCGTCGCGTTTCCAGCCAGCGGGCCGTCGAGCTCACCGGAACGCCATCCAGAAGGTTGCTGAGTCGGAGGTAGTCATGACTGATCGAGAACACGAGGTTTCGCCGGAAGACCCCGCGGTCGAAGATCCGGCGCTGCAAGAACGGCGCGATTTTTTAATCGGTTTGGGCAAATGGTCGAAAGCCGTCATCGGCGGCGTGGTGTTGGGTGGGGCGTTGCTGCCGGGCCGGGAGGCGGAGGCGGTGGGCTGGAGCAACCACGGCAACTGGGTCAATCTCGGCGGCGGCGGGCCCGGCTGGGGTGGCGGCGGGCCCGGTTGGGGCTGGGGCTGGGGTTATGGCCCCGGCTGGTACAACCGCCGCCGGCGCTGGCACAACGGTCCGGGCTGGTACAACCGGCCGGGCTGGTACAACCGGCCGGGCTGGTACAACAACCGCGGCTGGTACAATCGCTGATCGGGCGCGATGGACGAGCCGCTTTATCACATTCCGCAGCAGCGCTGGCCGACGGCGGGGCCGGGTCGGCTGATCGTCCGCGCCCGCGATCCCGCCGCGCTGGTCGCGGCGCTGGCCGAGGAAACCCAGCCCGAGCGCATCGTCGCCATCCAGTTGCCGCTGGACGCCGATTCCGAACCGTTGGACGCTTGCGCGCCGGGCTTGCCGGTCGAATTGGTGATGCGCGACCCCGCCAGCGAGTACCCGCTTTTGTATCGGCATACCAACCTGCTCGACAACCACCCGGTGCGGGCGCTCGTGCCGGTGCGGCCCGGTTTTGGCAAGGCGGTGAAGGTGGCGCTATCCCTGGATTTCGCGGTGCGCCTGGAAATCGGGCAGCCCGAACCCGCCGAAGTCGATGAATTGCTGGAGATTTTGGACTTTTATCTCCACCGGACCACGGTCGCGCAGCCGGTCGAGTTTTTTCACGGCGCGCTGCTCGGTTTTTATCGCCGGGAGCCGCTGCCGCTGTGGGTGGTGCTGGAAGAAGAGCCGCAGGCGCTGCGCTATATCGCCGACGATGGCGCGGAGTCGCGTTACGGTCGGCTCGCGGGCCTCGGCCTCGATAAAGCGGTGGCCGCGCCCGATGCGGGGTTGGACGTTTGGATCGAACGGGTCCTGGCGAGCGATCAGGAATGCCGGAACTGCGAGTTTCTGGGAAATTGCGGCGGTTACTTCAAATGGCCGCGCCGGGATTACGGTTGCGCCGGGATCAAGCGCGTGTTCGGCGGCTTGCGGGATGCGGCCGCCGAACTGCGCCGGGATTTGGCGGGAGTTGCCGGCGCGAGCGCGGCCTGATCAGCGCCGGTAGCGGCGACGCGGCGGCGGTCGCCGGTATTCCTGATTCTGGCCGTAGATATTGCCCACCACCGCGCCCGCCGCGCCGCCGATGAGCGCGCCGACCCCGGCGTCGCCGCCGGTCAGGCCGCCGACGGCCGCGCCGCCCGCCGCCCCGATGGCCGCGCCGCTCAGCGTGCCTTGCTCGGTCGGCGTCATGTTGGCGCAGCCCGCGCTCAGCACGAAAGCGGGAATCGCGATCAAATAGCCGAGTTTGTTCATAAGCTTTTACCTTTTCATTGCCGGGTCGCGGGCGGATTGGCGGGCTGAGATGGGGCCGGTTTCGACGCCACCACTTCGGTCCAGATCACTTCGAATATCGACCGTTTCCCCCGGTTTGGGTTCGCCTGATAATAGCCGTCCACCGCTTTCATGATTTCGCGCAGGGTCTTGCCGTCCAGCGACTGAACCATCCTGGGCACCAGAGTGCGGTATTTCGGCTTGACGCCGGTCAACTGATACTCCGCCATCGCCATGTTCATGATCCCGAGCAAATAAGCCAGCTTTTCGCGCTCGGTGGCGGCAGCCCATTTTTCGCCGTCGGGGTAGGGGAGTTCGGCCTTGGCCGCCGCGATGGCCGCCGCCGGTCTGGAAGCGGCTGGAGCGGCCGCTGTCGCGGGATCGGCGGTTTGGGCCACGGCGGTTCCCGCCAGGCTGACCGTCAGGCCCAGCGCGAGCAGAGTAACCTCGAAAGAGCGTGTTCTCGACATAAATCCTCCTTTACGAGAGATCGTCAACGACAGGGCCGCTAGCGGCGGCCCGGCATCAGGCGGCGGGCGGTTCCCGCTCTTGCCAGGAGCTGAACAACCACGCGCCGAGGAGATACAGCAGCAGGATGCCGAGACCGATCCACAGCAGCAGGGGGGCCAGATTGGAAAAGGCGATATTGATGATCGCGCCGGCCAGAATAAAGGCGGCCACCACGCACAGCCGCCAGTCGTGATAGAGGCCGGCGAGGTAGGTGCTAAACGCCAGCATCAGGCTGATCATGAAGCCGACTTGCCGGGAATCGAAGATGTTGATGAAACCGTATTGGCCGGTCGAGGACATGATCAGCAGGAACGCCAAGGCCGTCATCACGCCCCAGTGCAGGGTCTGGTGCAGGACCAGCCGCAAGCGATCCTTGAGCGTCGGTTCGACGGAATTCCATTGGGTATAGATGCAAATCGCGCCAAACGCCGGGATCAACCAGCGCCAGAGCTGTTGGCTGTTGTTCAGATCGTAGCTGGTGTAGACGCTGGCGATCCAGGCCATGATCACCATCAAGTAGAAACCGATGTCGTAAGGGCGGAACAGTCTTCTGAACAAGCTCGGCCGGCGCTCGGTCGGCGGGGGATTTTGAACCAGTTCGAGTTCGGACATGGCGGGTTCCTGGGGGGATGACGGGAATTCTTGGTCGCGCTGTTCTTGCATGGTCGTTCGCCTTCTCTAAAAAGATAGCTGCTCGATAAACTGCGCGCTGCTGTCCAGCATTTTTTCTCGCGCTTGATGGTGGGGCACATGGGCGCAGTCGGGCAGCCACAGGATCCGGGTCGGCCCGGACACGCCGGCGGCGATGGCGTCGACTTGAGCGCGGGTCGCGTATTCGTCGTCCTCGCCCTGAACGATGAGGGTCGGGCAGACGATGCGGGGCAATTCGGCTTCCACGTTCCAGTGGCGGCGCGAGGGCCGCAGCCAGGTGTCGCACCAGCCGCGAAACAGCGTCTCGGTGTTGGCCCCGTGATAGCGCTCGAGGCCCTTGCGCAACTCGCCCTGTTCGTAAGCGTCGCGGGCGACGCCGATCCCGCTCAGGCACACCTCCTCGATGAAAACGTGCGCCGACTCGCTGATCACCGCGCGCGCGCCCTGGGGGTAGGCGGCGGCGAACAGCAAAGCGATGGATGCGCCGTCGCTGTGGCCGAACAAAATGGGCGGATCGGCGATGGCGCAAGCCGCCAGCACTTGCGGCAGGCTCTCGCGCGCTTCCCGTTCCAGGTAATCGTCGGGGCGCGGCCGGTCCAGACCTTCGGAATGGCCGAAGCCCCAGCGCTCGTACAGCAGTCCCGGCAAGCCGGTCAGCGCGCACAACTCGGCCGGAAAGCGCCGCCATTGACCGATGCTGCCCAGGCCCTCGTGCAGGAACACCAGGGTCGGTCCGGAAAGCGCCCCGGCCGGAGACAGGCGTTCGGCGCGCAGCCGGCGGCCGGCGGCGCGGATCTCAAAAGAGTGTCGTCGGACGTTTTGGCTCATGGGCGGATTCAGGGAGCGCGATGCTCTTGAAAGATGGCCAGCAGGATATCGAGTCGCTGCTGGGGATCGTTGAGCTCCAGCAAGGCTTGCCGGGCGTGCAGCGGCAGCGGCAACACTTCCGCCAGCCGGTTGCCGACCCAGGCGGCGCTATCCCAGGCGGGCGTCAGAAAACGGGTGTAAGGGGCGAGCTCTTCATTTTTCAGCAAGTCGCGCAGGATGCGGGCGAGCGGCTCGTGGCCGGGCAGGAGCGGAACGACCGGATCGTCCGGCTGCCACATGACTTGACCCAGCAACAGTTGATCCGGCCGAATCCGATGGCCGATCACCCGCAGGCGTTGCACGCCCAGGCAGGTGATCCCGAGCATGCCATCGTCCAGCGAATCGAAATCGACGATGCGCGCCAGCGTGCCGACCGGATGGATGCTGGTCGGCTGGCCGCCCGCTTCGCGGCCTTCGTGGATCGCCACCACGCCGAAGCCGCCATCGGTGCGCAGGCACGCGCTGACCATATCCAGATAGCGGGGCTCGAAAATCCGCAACGGCAACACCCCGCCGGGAAACAGCGGGGTCTTGAGCGGAAACAGGGGCAATTCCTGGCTGGCGGTCGCGGTCATCGGCGGGTCGTCACGTCAGTTCCGGCTGATCCTGGCCCCAGCGCGGCAGCAGCGCGTGCGCGATGGCCAGTTGGTCGAGAATTCTGGCCACAATAAAGTCCACCAGTTCCGCGACGGTGGCCGGTCGGTAGTAGAAACCGGGGTTGGTGGGCAGGATCACCGCGCCGGCCCGCGCCAGCCGCAGCATGTTTTCCAGATGGATCGCGGAAAACGGCGTTTCCCGCACCGCCAGAATCAGCTTGCGGCCTTCTTTCAGGGTGACATCGGCGGCGCGCTCCAGCAAGTTGTCGCTGTTGCCGTTGGCGATGGCCGCCAGCGTCCCGGTGGTGCAAGGACAGACCACCATGCCCCGAGTCAGGGCGGAGCCGCTGGCGGGCGGCGCGGTCCATTCGTCTTGCCCGAACACCCGCAACTGCCACGGATGGCAAGCGTAATGCTCGATCAGATAGCGTTGGATGGCGCGCGGGCGTCCGGGCAAGCGCAACGGGGTTTCCATGTGGATGACGATCTGAGCCGCCTTGGAAATCAGCAGGTGCACGCCAAAGCCCGATTCGAGCAGGCATTGCAGCAGCCGCAAGCCGTAGTCGGCCCCGGAAGCGCCGGTCATGGCGAGCACGACCGGGGGGCGCTCCGGCCAGTCCTCGGCCGGTCGGGCGATGGCCGGAGCGTCTGGAGATCGCGCCAACGGTTGCGTCATAAGGTTTTTTCCAATGGATCCGAATAAGGCGGCAACGCGATTGCCGGCCGCCGTTTTGGCCGAAAATACCCGGTTTTGGCCAACAAGTCAGGCTCAATGCCGCCATCGCGTTCAAGTTTTGGAGCCATTTTCGACTTTATGTATCATCTTGTGTACTCTATTTTTTGATTCTATAAATTGAATGTAAAAAGTGTAGGCTTTTGACCTGCCCGATTTGGCGCAGAAATTGAATCAATGTGCGCATAATGGAAAAAGTGATCGCGCGGCAATTCCCCATCGCTGTTTGAAGAAGGCGACATGCAAACCGTCCTTATCGTCGATGACACGCCCGAAAATATCCTGTTGCTGAGCGCGTTGCTCCAGCCGCACTATCGGGTGCGCGCGGCGACCTCGGGCGCCCGCGCCTTGCAGGTGGTCGCCAGCCCCCCCCGCCCCGACCTGATCCTGCTCGATGTCATGATGCCGGAAATGGACGGGTATACGGTGTTGGAGCGCTTGAAGTCGGAGCCCGGCACCGCCGACATCCCGGTGGTTTTCGTCACCGCGCTGGATCGCGGCAGCGACGAGGAGCGCGGGCTGGCGCTGGGGGCGGTGGACTACATCAGCAAGCCGATCAAGCCGGCGGTGGTGCTGGCGCGGGTCAAGACCCATTTGGAGCTGAAGCTCGCCCGCGACTGGCTGCAAGACCGCAACACTGTGCTCGAAGCCGAAATCGCCCGGCGGATGGAAGAAAACCTGCTGATCCAGGATATCAGCATCCGGGCGTTGGCCCATCTGGCGGAAATTCGCGATCCGGAGACCGGCAACCACCTGCGCCGCACCCAAGGCTACATCCGGTTGCTCGCGGACTATCTGCTGGATCATCCCCGGTTTTCCGGGTTCCTGACCGAGCAGAATCTCCAAAGCCTCATCAAGTCGGCGCCCCTGCACGACATCGGCAAAGTGGGCATCCCCGATCACATCCTGCTCAAGCCCGGCAAGCTGACGCCGCAAGAGTGGGACATCATGAAAACCCACTGCCAACTGGGGTACGAAGCCATCGAGCAGGCCGAGCGCGACGCCGAAAAGCCGGTGGAATTTCTGCGCATGGCCAAGGATATCGCCCGGTACCACCACGAAAAATGGGACGGTTCCGGCTATCCGGAAGGATTGGCCGGCGAGGCCATCCCGATTCCGGCCCGGCTGATGGCCTTGGCCGACGTGTTCGACGCGCTGATCGCCCGGCGCGCTTACAAACCGCCGCTGCCGTTCGAGCGGGCGGTCGCGATCATTCGCGAAGGGCGCGGCTCGCACTTCGATCCCGACATCGTCGACGCTTTTCTGGCCCGGTTGGACGAATTTGAATCCATCGCTGCCCGCCATGCCGACAGCGAAGCGGATAGCCTCGCCAAAATGGCCGCGCTTCTCGGAGTGCCGGCCGTCGAGCCGTGATTCCCCCGCCGGGCTCGCCGGCGGCGATGCCGGAGTTTTCGCAGTGCAATCGAGGTGGCCCTGGCATGGAGTCGCACCAAGCGCAGTCGATCAGCATCCTCTACAACCTGGCCATGACCATGGCCGGGGAAACCCGGCCGCGCCCGCTGGCGACGGTGATGCTGCAACAGTTTCTGGCGCACACCGGCTGCGCCTGCGGCGCGTTGCTGCTCGATGCCCGTCAAATCGATGACGCGACCGGGGCGGAAGCGCGCATTTACGCCGCGATCGGCAATCCCGCGCTATCCGCCTTGGAAGGCCAGCGCGCCCGCTGGCCCGCGGATTTGCTGCAAAGCGATCACGCCAGCGCCTCGCCGGGCTGGTTCCCCGGCGGCGCGCGCTATCCGCACGCCCTGAATCTGATTTTGCCGGATTGCGGGCACATTCTGCTGTTCGCCGCACAGCCGCTGGAGGGGGCGGCCCGGCAGGCGAAAAAGCTCTTTCCGCCCATTTTGGCCAAATTCGCGCGCAGCTTGCGGCTTTGTCTGGACAGCGAGCGCCAACAGGCGGCCTTGCTGGAAGCCAAGGACGCGGCCGAAGCGGCCAACCGGGCCAAAAGCACGTTTCTGGCGAACATGAGCCACGAAATTCGCACGCCGATGAATGCGATCATCGGCTTGACCTATTTGCTCGGCCAGGAAATCGAAACGCCCAAGCAACGGGAATCGCTGCTCAAAATCAACGACGCGGCCCAGCATTTGCTGGGCATTCTCAACGATATCCTGGACCTGTCGAAAATCGAGGCCGGGCGGCTGATTTTGGAGGAGACCGATTTCCGGCTCGTTCAAGTCATCGATCACACGTTCAGCCTGCTCGGCGAGCGGGCGGCCGCCAAGGGGTTGCGGCTGACGCGGGCCATCGCGCCCGAGGTGCCGGCGCGGCTGCACGGCGATGTGCTGCGGCTGCGGCAAATCCTGCTGAACTTCGCCGCCAACGCCATCAAATTTTCCGAAAGCGGCCAGATCGCGGTGCGCGCCCGCCTCGACGAGCAAGACAGCGACAGCGTGCTGTTGCGGATCGAAGTGGAAGATCAGGGCATCGGCTTGACGCCCGCGCAACAGGCGCGGCTGTTCGAAGCTTTTGTCCAGGCCGATGGCGCCACCACGCGCCAGTACGGCGGCACCGGCCTCGGACTGGCCATCAGCCGGCGTTTGGCGCGGCTGATGGGGGGCGATGTGGGCGTGGCCAGCACCTACGGTTCCGGCAGCACGTTCTGGGTGACGGCCCGCTTGGGCAAGGTCGCGTCGGAGCAGACGGAGCCCAACTTCGCCTCCGAGCCCGCCATTTCGGTGGAGCAGACGCTGGCGCAGCGCTACAGGGGAACGCGGGTCTTGCTGGTGGAGGACAATCCGGTCAACCAGGAAGTGGCCCGCGCGCTGCTGGAAAATGCCGGATTGGCGGTCGATGTGGCCGGCGACGGCCAAGAGGCGGTGGCGAAAGTTCAGGCGAGCGATTACGCCCTGGTGTTGATGGATATGCAAATGCCGGTCATGGGCGGAGTGGAGGCGACGGAAGCCATCCGGCGCTTGCCGGGGAAATCCGCGTTGCCCATCGTGGCCATGACCGCCAGCGCTTTCGACGAAGACCGGCGCTGCTGCCTGGCTGCGGGCATGAACGATTACATCGGCAAGCCGGTCGCGCCGGAAAACCTTTATCGTACGCTGTCCGTTTGGTTGCCGGTGGCGGTCGGGGACGACCCGGCCGCGCGAGGCCCGGAAGCGGCCGAAACGGCGGCGATGGGACCGGCGCGGCGCGGCGCGGCGGAAGCGGGCCCCTTATCGGCCGAGGAACGCGCGCGAGCGCGCGAGACGCTGCTCCGCTTGGAGCATTTTTTGGCCGAGGACGATACGCGGGCCAACGAAATTTGGTTTGAAGCGGGGCCGCTGCTCGAAGCGGCGCTGGGGCCGGCGGCGGCGCGCTTGCGCGGCGAGATCGACCGTTTCGATTTCGATAAAGCGCTGCTGACCGTGCGCGCCGCGCTGGAGTCGAACGGCGTTCGGAAAGTTTGAGCGTCGCCGGCCGGATTTGCGTCGAGCTCGGTTCGCCGCGCCCGGATGCCCGGCGATAATGCCGTGACGCGTCGGGCGGCCCCGCGGTTTAGCCGGTGGCGGCTTTGCCCAGGGCTTGCAACAGGCGCTCGTGAATGCCGCCGAAACCGCCGTTGCTCATGATCAACACCTGCGAGCCGGGCGCGGCGCGGCGCCGGATGGCGGCCAGGGTCTCATCCAGCGTGCCGCAGACCTGCCCGCGCGAACCGAGCGCCGCCGCCACCGCGCTCAAATCCCAGCCCAAATCCGGCGCCCGATACAGCACCACGGCATCGGCCGCCGCCAGCGCCGGGGCCAGGGTGTCCTTGAACACGCCCAGTTTCATGGTGTTGGAGCGCGGCTCCAGCACGGCGATGATCGGCCGGTCGCCGACGCGGGCGCGCAGGCCGGCCAGCGTGGTGGCGATGGCGGTGGGATGGTGGGCAAAGTCGTCGTACACCGTCACCCCGTTGACCGTGCCGCGCGCCTCCAGCCGCCGTTTTACGCCCTCGAACCGGGCCAGCGCGGCGATCGCCTCGGCGACGGGGACTCCCGCGTGGTGGGCGGCGGCCAGCGCGGCCAGCGCGTTGCAGACGTTGTGCGGTCCCAGTTGGCCCCATTCCACCCGGCCTTGCGCCGCGCCCCGGTAGACCACCTCGAACGAGCCGCCGTCGGCAGCGCTGTCGCGCGCCTCCCAATCGCCGATGCCAAAGCGCTCCACCGGCGTCCAACAGCCCATCTCCAACACGGCGGCCAGATGCCGGTCCTGGCCGTTGGCGACGATCAAGCCGGCGCCCGGCACGGTTCTCAGCAAATGGTGGAACTGGCGCTGGATCGCGGCCAGATCGGGAAAGATGTCGGCATGATCGAATTCCAGATTGTTCAGGATCAACGTGCGCGGGCGGTAGTGGACGAACTTGGAGCGCTTGTCGAAAAACGCGGTGTCGTACTCGTCGGCTTCGACCACAAACAGCGGCGCGCGGCCCAGGCGAGCCGATTGCCCGAAGTTGGCCGGGATGCCGCCGATCAGAAAGCCGGGCTCCCGGCCGGCGGCTTCCAGAATCCAGGCCAACAGGCTGCTGGTGGAGGTTTTGCCGTGGGTGCCGGCGACCGCCAGCACATGGCGGTCGCGCAGCACGTGTTCGGCCAGCCACGCCGGGCCGGAGGTGTAGGGCAAATCGCGGTCGAGCATCGCCTCGATCAAGGGCCGGCCCCGGCTCATCACGTTGCCGACCACGATCATGTCGGGCTTGAATTCGGCCAGTTGCTCGGGGTCGTAGCCTTCTCGAAGCGCGATGCCGGCCTCGGCCAACTGGGTGCTCATCGGCGGATAGACGCCGGCGTCGCAGCCGGAAACCGCGTGGCCGGCGGCGCGGGCCAGCAGGGCGACGCCGGCCATGAAGGTGCCGCAGATGCCGAGGATGTGAATGTGCATGTCAAAGCTCTCTCGGGCCGCTTCGCCGATGGAAGCCGGCCGATTCAGTTCAGGGGAGGGCGCGGGTCGATCCAGCCGGTCAAGGTCCACGACAAATAGGTGTACGCCAGCGCCAGCGCCGCGCCCAGCCAGATCGGAATTTCAAAGGCGTGGCGCAGGATATGCGCCATAACCGCGATGCTCCAGACCATCAGCAGCAACAGCAGCATCGACGGCAGCGCGGCGGCGTCCCCTCGCGGTTGGCCGGACAACCAAAACAGCAGCGGCAACGCCAGCAGGCCCAGCAGGCTGCCGGAGCCGGTCAAGGCGCCGAGGGTCTGCTCGAAGCGGTTGGCGTGCCGGCGCGCGCTCAAACCCAGATACAGCAGCCCGCTCAACAGCGCCAGATCCAGCAGCATTTGCAGCAGGGCGACTTGCGCCGGCGCGCCGATCAGCAGCACCAGCAGACCGGAGCCGGCGTAGGCCAGCAGGCACAGCTTCAACAGCGCCCGCGAAGAAGGCACATCCTGCGGCGCTTTGCGAAACAGGCAAATATCGAGAAACAGATCGAGCAGAGCGCGCATGGCGGTCAGTGACGGGTGATGGAGGCGTCCGGCGCGGCCCCGGCCAGCAGGCCGGTCAGATCGACGGCGTCGAACGCGTAGCGCTGGCCGCAAAATTCGCAATCGATCTGCAGCGTGCCCTGCTCGTGGACGGTTTGCCGCAATTCGGGCTCGCCCAGCGCGCACAGCATGGCGGCGGTGCGCTCCCGCGAGCAGGCGCAGCGATAGCCGAACGCCGCCGGTTTGAACAGGCGCACGTCGTCCTCGTGAAACAGCCGGCGCAACAGCGCGGCGGCGTCCAATTCCAGCAATTCCCGGGGTTGCAGGGTGGCGGCCAACAGGCTCAGCCGGTTCCAGTCGTCCCGATCGGCGGGGCCGGCGTCGGGCAGCCGCTGCAACAGCAAGCCGGCGGCGGCCCGCGCGTCGGCGGTCAACCGAATGCGGGTCGGCAGTTGCTCGGATCGCTCGAAATACGCTTCCAGCGCTTCCGCCAAATGATCGCCGCGCAAGCTCACCATGCCCTGATACGGCTCTCGACCCTGACCGGGGTCCAGGGTCAAAATCAAAGTGCCGTCGCCGCACAGTTCCCGCAACGGCTTCGGCTCCGGGTCGCCATCCCAGCGCGCCAGCGCGCGCAGCGTCCGTCCGGAGGTGACTTGCACCACGACCAGCCGCAGCGGCCCGCGCGCCTGGATTTGCAAGGTCATCAAGCCGTCGAGCTTGATCGCGGCCGAGAGCAGCGCGGCGGCGGCGGTGGCCTCGCCCAGCACCTGGCTCACCGCCGGCGGATAGGCCCGGCGCTCCAGCACCGTCCGCCAGACGGCGTCCAGATGCACCAGCTCGCCGCGCGCGGACAGGCGCTCGAACAGGAAGCGGCGCAGGGAGTCGCGGTCGGGCATGAGGGAAAAGGGGCGCTCGATGCGGATAGCCGAAGTTCGGGTGACGCGCTGGCCGTTCAGCCTTTCAGCTTTTCGGCCAGCAGCTCGTTGACTTGCTGCGGGTTGGCTTTGCCCTTGGACGCTTTCATCACTTGACCCACGAAGAAGGCGAACAGTTTGTCCTTGCCGGCGCGGTACTGCGCCAGTTGTTCGGGGTTGGCGGCGATCGCCTCGTCGATCACTTTCTCGATGGCGGAGGTGTCGGTAATCTGGCGCAGGCCGCGCTTTTCGATAATGGCGTCGGTTTCGCCCTCGCCGGCCCACAGCGCCTCGAACACGTCCTTGGCGATTTTGCCGGAAATGGTTCGATCCTGAATCCGCCGCAGCAAGCCGGCCAATTGCGCCGGGCTGACCGGGCTTTCGGCGATCTGCCGATTGTCCCTGTTCAGAAAAGCCGAGAAATCGCCCATCACCCAGTTGGCGCACAATTTCGCTTCGCCGCCCAGGGCCGCGACGGTCGCCTCGTAATAGTCGCCCAGCGCGCGGCTGGTGGTCAGCACCCCGGCGTCGTAGCCCGACAAGCCGTATTGCGTCATGAAGCGCCGCTTTTTGGCGTCGGGCAACTCCGGCAAGCCGGCGCGGACGGTGGCGATGAAGTCCTCGTCGATCAGTAAGGGCAACAAATCCGGATCGGGAAAGTAGCGGTAATCGTTGGCTTCCTCCTTGCCGCGCATCGAGCGGGTTTCGCCTTTGTCCGGGTCGTACAGCCGGGTTTCCTGCACCACTTCGCCGCCGGCTTCGATCACGTCGATCTGCCGCTCGATCTCGAACTCGATGGCCCGCTCGACGAAGCGGAAGGAATTGAGGTTCTTGATTTCGGCGCGGGTGCCGAGCTTGGGATCGCCCTTGCGCCGGACCGAGACGTTGGCGTCGCAGCGGAACGAGCCTTCCTGCATGTTGCCGTCGCAGATGCCGAGATAAACCACTAGCTGATGCAGCTTTTTCATGTACGCCACCGCCTCCTTGGCCGAGCGCAAATCCGGCTCGGAGACGATCTCCAGCAGCGGCGTACCGGCCCGGTTGAGGTCGATGCCCGACAAGCCTTGAAAATCCTCGTGCAGCGACTTGCCGGCGTCTTCCTCCAGATGGGCGCGGGTGATGCCGATCGTCTTGCTCGCGCCCTCGTCCAGATCGATGGTCAACTGGCCCTTTTGCACGATCGGCAGCTCGTACTGGCTGATCTGGTAACCCTTGGGCAGATCGGGATAAAAATAATTCTTGCGGGCGAACACCGAGCGCCGGGCGATTTCGGCACCGATGGCCAGCCCCAGCGCGACCGCCATCCGCGCCGCCTCGCGGTTCAGCACCGGCAGCACGCCCGGCAGGCCGAGGTCGATGGCGCAGGCTTGCGTGTTGGGCTCCGCGCCGTAGGCGGTGGACGCGCCGGAGAAAATTTTGCTGTCAGTGGCGAGTTGGGCGTGGATTTCCAGCCCGATGACCGTTTCCCATTCCATCCGTCAAAACCCTGGCAACGAGTGAGTGAGGCTCAGGCGAACGCGACCGGCGCGCGGGCGTGCCAGTCGGTGGCTTGCTGGTAGCGGTGAGCGGCATTCAGCAGGCGATCCTCGGCGAAGTAATTGCCGATCAGTTGCAAGCCGACCGGGCGCTGGCCGACGAAGCCGACCGGCAGCGACAGCCCCGGCAGCCCGGCCAGATTGACCGCGATGGTGTAGATGTCCGACAGGTACATGGTGATCGGGTCGTCCAGCTTCTCGCCCAGGTTGAAAGCGACGGTCGGCGAGGTCGGGCCGGCGATGACATCCACTCGCTCGAAGGCCCGCTGGAAATCGTCGCTGATCAGCCGCCGGATCTGTTGGGCCTTCAGATAATAGGCGTCGTAATAGCCGGCGGAGAGCGCGAAGGTGCCGACCAGAATCCGGCGGGTGACTTCCGCCCCGAAGCCTTCGGCGCGCGAGCGGGTGTACAGGTCCAGCAAGTCCTTGGGCTGGTCGCAGCGGTGGCCGTAGCGCACGCCGTCGAAGCGCGCCAGATTGGAGGAGCATTCCGCCGGCGCGATCACGTAATAGGCCGGCACCGCCAGGCGGCTGTTGGGCAGGCTGACCTCGCTCACGCTCGCGCCCAGGTTCCGGTATTCGGCGATGGCGGCCTCGACCGCGCGGGCGACTGAGCCGTCCAAACCCTCGCCGAAATACTCTTTGGGCAGGCCGATTTTCAACCCGTCCAGCGGCCGGTCGAGCGCGGCGATATAGTCGGGCACGGGGCGGTCCGCGCTGGTGGAGTCGCGCGGATCGAAGCCGGCCATCGCGCCCAGCAGCAGCGCGCAGTCCTCGGCGGTGCGCGCCATCGGCCCGCCCTGATCGAGGCTGGAGGCGTAAGCGATCATGCCCCAGCGCGATACCCGGCCGTAGGTCGGTTTGATGCCGGTGATGCCGCACAGCGCGGCGGGTTGGCGGATCGAGCCGCCGGTGTCGGTGCCGGTGGCGGCGGGGGCGAGGCGCGCGGCCACGGCGGCGGCCGAACCGCCCGACGAACCACCCGGCACCGCGTCCAAATCCCAGGGGTTGCGCACCGGCCCGTAGAAGCTGGTT
>JAEUPW010000156.1 GCA_016790045.1 Candidatus Competibacteraceae bacterium | reverse complement strand
CCTCGGCATCATGGCCCACATCGATGCCGGCAAGACCACGGTGACCGAGCGCATCCTGTTTTATACCGGCGTCTCCCACAAGCTGGGCGAGGTGCACGATGGCGCGGCCACCATGGACTGGATGGTGCAGGAGCAAGAGCGGGGCATCACCATCACCTCCGCCGCGACCACCTGTTTTTGGGATGGCATGGCCGGCCAGTTCGACGAGCACCGGGTCAACATCATCGACACCCCCGGCCACGTCGATTTCACCATCGAAGTCGAGCGCTCGCTGCGGGTGCTGGACGGCGCGTGCGCGGTCTTTTGCGCGGTCGGCGGCGTGGAGCCGCAATCCGAAACGGTGTGGCGGCAAGCGAACAAGTACGGCGTGCCCCGGTTGGCGTTCGTCAACAAAATGGACCGGGCCGGCGCGGATTTCCTGCGCGTGGTGGGCCAGATCCAAAGCCGGCTGGGCGCCAAGCCGGTGCCGGTGCAACTGCCCATCGGCGCGGAAGACCAATTCAAGGGCGTGGTCGATCTGGTCAAGATGCAGGCCGTCAACTGGGACGAGGACAGCCTCGGCATGAAATTCGAATACGGCCCCATTCCCGCCAACTTGCAAGCCGCTTGCGAAGCGTGGCGCGAGAAGATGATCGAAGCGGCCGCCGAAGCCTCCGACGAACTGATGGAAAAGTACCTGGAAGGGCACGCCCTCAGCGAAGACGAGATTTACGGCGGGCTGCGGGCGCGCACCCTCAAAGGCGAAATCGTCCCCGCCCTGTGCGGTTCGGCTTTCAAAAACAAGGGCGTGCAGGCGATGCTGGACGCGGTGATCCGCTTTCTGCCCTCGCCCGCCGACAAGCCCCCGGTCAAGGGCGTGCTGGACGACGCCGCCGAGAGCGAAGGCGAGCGGCCAGCGCTCGACGATGCGCCGTTCGCCGCGCTGGCCTTCAAGATCGCCACCGATCCCTTCGTCGGCACGCTGACGTTTATCCGCTGCTACTCCGGCGTGGTCAATTCGGGCGACTCGGTCTACAACCCGGTCAAAAGCCGGCGCGAGCGCATCGGCCGCCTGGTGCAGATGCACGCCAACAGCCGCGAAGAGATCAAGGAAATCCGGGCCGGCGACATCGCCGCCTGCGTCGGCCTGAAGGACGTCACCACCGGCGACACGCTGTCCGATCCCGACAAGATCATCACCTTGGAGCGGATGGAATTCCCCGAGCCGGTGATCTCGGTGGCGGTCGAGCCCAAGACCAAGGCCGATCAGGAAAAGATGGGCGTGGCGCTGAGCAAGCTGGCGCAGGAAGACCCCTCGTTCCGGGTCCACACCGACCAGGAATCGGGCCAGACCATCATTTCCGGCATGGGCGAGCTGCATCTGGAAATCATCGTCGACCGGCTCAAGCGCGAATTCAAAGTCGACGCCAACGTCGGCAAGCCGCGCGTCGCCTACCGCGAAACCATCCGCAAGGCGGTGGAGCAGGAAGGCAAGTTCGTGCGCCAGTCCGGCGGGCGCGGCCAATACGGCCACGTCTGGCTGAAGCTGGAGCCGCGCGAGCCGGGCGCGGGCTACGAGTTCGTCAACGCTATCGTCGGCGGCGTGGTGCCCAAAGAATACATTCCGGCCGTCGACAAGGGCGTGCAGGAGCAAATGGAAAAAGGCGTCCTGGCCGGCTATCCGGTGGTCGATGTCAAGGTCACGATTTTCGACGGTTCCTACCACGAAGTCGACTCCAGCGAAATGGCGTTCAAAGTCGCCGGTTCGATGGGCTTCAAGGAAGGCGCGCACAAAGCGGGCGCGATCTTGCTGGAACCGATCATGAAAGTCGAAGTGGTCACCCCCGAGGATTACATGGGCGACGTGATGGGCGATCTCAACCGCCGCCGCGGCATCCTCCAGGGCATGGACGACTCGCCCTCGGGCAAAGTGGTCCGCGCCGAGGTGCCGCTGGCCGAGATGTTCGGTTACGCCACCGACTTGCGCTCGGCCACCCAGGGGCGCGCCACCTATTCCATGGAATTCGCCAAGTATAACGAGGCCCCCGCCGCGATCGCGGAGGCGGTCGTCAAGAAAGCATCCTGAACCATCGGGCTGATGATTTGTTTCGGTTGGAGTGAGTACGGTGTCCAAAGAAAAGTTTGAGCGGAGCAAGCCGCACGTAAACGTGGGGACGATCGGCCACGTGGACCACGGGAAGACGACGCTGACGGCGGCGATCACGCGGGTGATGGCGACGAAGTTCGGGGGCGAGTTCAAGGCCTACG